>NZ_JBFAZJ010000018.1:0-172914 GCF_040681715.1 Streptomyces sp. NPDC051582 | reverse complement strand
GGGCCCGCTCCCCCCTGCCCGGGGGCCGGGGGGGGGCGTTACTGGGGGGGGGCCCGGGTTGGGTCCCGCTGGGGGGGGCCCCCCCCCGAGCCGGCCGGCTCGGGGGGCGCCCCCGTCCCGTCTCTGCGTTCCGTATGCCTAGATGCGGACCTGGACGGCGCGGGCGAGGCGGTCGTGCAGGCCGCGCCCGTCCCGGTCCCAGACCAGCGCCGGGATGACGAGGGCGAGCAGCACCGTACGCAGCGCGACCCGGCCGATGCCCAGGCGGCCGCCGTCCTCCGCGACGACGCGCAGGCCCACCAGCCGCTTGCCGGGGGTGAAGCCCACGGTGCCGAGGGTGAGGATGCTCAGCACCACGAAGAGGGCCAGGGTCCAGTTGCCGGTGGCGGTCGCGTTGCCGTGCGTGATCAGCCCGAACGCGATCACCTGGCAGCCGACCCAGTCGATGGCCAGACCGCCGAGGCGGCGGCCGAAGCGCGCCACGGAGCCCGGCCCCTCCTGGGGCAGGCCGAGCCGCTGGCCCCGGTAACCGAAGTCGACGCCCATGTCCTCGGCGGCCGCGCGGGGGCCGGAGAGCCAGGATCCGATTGCCTGTCTGTTGTCCACCCGACCACGGTACCGGTGGTGTCCGACGGCGTTCCGACGGGACCCTGGTTAACTTGAGCGAAACAAATGGGTCATGCTTGAGAAATCCCGCCTGCTTATGGTCGGGTCAGCGTGCGGCACCGCACTGACGCACCACGAGCTATAAAGCCCGCCCTGCCCCGGGGCCGGGAGTAGGAGGAGTTGGATGTTCCAGAACGCCGACGAAGTGAAGCAGTACATCGAGGAGAACGACGTCAAGTTCGTCGACGTCCGCTTCTGCGACCTGCCTGGTGTGATGCAGCACTTCACCATCCCGGCTCGGGCGTTCGACCCGGCGGAGGAGCTCGCCTTCGACGGCTCCTCCATCCGCGGCTTCCAGGCGATCCACGAGTCCGACATGGCGCTGCGTGCCGACATCACCACCGCGCGCCTGGACCCGTTCCGCAAGGACAAGACGCTCAACATCAACTTCTTCATCCACGACCCGATCACGGGTGAGGCCTACAGCCGCGACCCGCGCAACATCGCGAAGAAGGCCGAGGCGTACCTCGCCTCCACCGGCATCGCCGACACCGCGTACTTCGGCCCCGAGGCCGAGTTCTACGTGTTCGACAGCGTGCGCTTCGCGACCTCCGCGAACGAGGGCTTCTACCACATCGACTCCGAGGCCGGCGCCTGGAACACCGGTTCCGAGGAGAACAACCGCGGCTACAAGGTCCGCTACAAGGGTGGTTACTTCCCCGTAGCCCCGGTCGACCACTTCGCCGACCTGCGCGCCGAGATCTCCCTTGAGCTGGACGCCCAGGGCCTCCAGGTCGAGCGCCAGCACCACGAGGTCGGCACCGGCGGCCAGGCCGAGATCAACTACAAGTTCAACACGCTGCTGGCCGCGGCCGACGACCTGATGCTCTTCAAGTACATCGTGAAGAACGTCGCCTGGCGCAACGGCAAGACCGCGACCTTCATGCCGAAGCCGATCTTCGGTGACAACGGCTCGGGCATGCACGTCCACCAGTCGCTGTGGGCGAACGGCGACCCGCTGTTCTACGACGAGGCCGGCTACGCGGGCCTGTCGGACACCGCCCGCTACTACATCGGCGGCATCCTCAAGCACGCCCCGTCGCTGCTCGCCTTCACCAACCCGACGGTGAACTCGTACCACCGCCTGGTCCCGGGCTTCGAGGCGCCGGTCAACATGGTGTACTCGCAGCGCAACCGCTCCGCCGCGATGCGCATCCCGATCACCGGCTCGAACCCGAAGGCCAAGCGCGTCGAGTTCCGTGCCCCGGACCCGTCCTCGAACCCGTACCTGGCGTTCGCGGCCCTCCTGCTGGCCGGCCTCGACGGTGTGAAGAACAAGATCGAGCCGATGGAGCCGATCGACAAGGACCTCTACGAGCTCTCCCCGGACGAGCACGCGAGCGTCCCGCAGGTCCCGACCAGCCTGGAGGACGTCCTCAAGGCCCTGGAGGCCGACCACGAGTACCTCCTGGCCGGCGGCGTCTTCACCCCGGACCTGATCGAGACCTGGATCGACTACAAGCGCACGCACGAGATCGCCCCGATCGCCCTGCGCCCGCACCCGCACGAGTTCGAGATGTACTTCGACATCTAAGAAACAGCGCGCACGGCGGCCCCGTCACTCTCTCCGGAGAGCGGCGGGGCCGTTTTGTTGTCGGTGCGTCGCCGCCCGCCCCCGCTCAGGCGGACGGCGGGGCGGGGGGCTTGGAGCGGCGGAGCAGGGGCATGCCCGTCGTCAGTTCACGGAGGCAGCGGACCGCCAGCTCGGGTGGGGAGCCGGGGCCGGAGACCGGGGCTTCCGTCGTCGACCAGAGTTCCAGGGCGATGCGGATGGCGTCCGTGGCGGCCGCCGCGAGGAGGCGTACGCCCAGGGGATCGGCGTTCTCGCCGGCCAGGCGGGCGATCACCGGGACCAGGCGCTCCTCGGAGTCCTGGTTCACGCGGTACCAGACCGCGCGCAGCGCCTCGTCGGTCGCGGCGGCGCGGAGCAGGCCGCGGGTGACCTCCAAGCCCTCCTCGACCACCTGGGAGTCGCTCAGCGAGCGGGTCACCGCGCGTTCCAGGGCCTCGTCGAGCGGGGTGCCGGGGTCCTCCTCGGCGAGCAGGGCGCGCCAGGCGTCTCCGCCACCGGCCAGCAGCGGGCCCACGGCCTCCTGCTTGTTGCGGAAGTACCGGTAGAACGTACGCAGCGCCACGCCCGCGCGGTGCGCGATGTCCTCGGCGGTGGTGCCGTCGGGGCCGTGTTCGGCGAAGAGCTCGCAGGCCGCGCGCGCGATGTCGAGCTGGGTGGCGGCCTTGCGGCGCTCGGTCAGCGACTGGGCTCCGGGACCGGCCACGGGAGAGTACGGACGAGGGGATCTCACGGGTGAAGACTACCTCCCGGTTCGATTCGGAATGCAATTCGTGACGTACTGGCAAAACGTGTCACACCGGCGGTACGCTCGGCCCATGAACCGTTACGAAGGACGTCGCGTCCTCATCACCGGCGGCGGCTCCGGCATCGGCCGGGCCACCGTTCACCGCATCCTCGCCGAGGGCGGCCGCGTGCACACCGTGGACGTCAACGAAGAGGGGCTGGGGGGCACCGCGGAGCAGGCCACCGCCGACGGGCACGCGGACCGCCTCACCACGGCCGTCCTCGACATATCCGACGAGGCGGCCGTCCAGAGCGGCGTCGCCGCCGCGGTCCAGGGCCTCGGCGGGCTCGACGTACTCGTCAACGCCGCCGGCATCCTGCGCTCCGCGCACACCCACCAGACCACGCTCGACTTCTGGAACAAGGTCATCGCGGTCAACCTGACCGGCACGTTCCTCGTGATCCGCGAGGCGCTCCCGGCGCTGCTGGAGGGCGACCAGCCGGTCGTCGTGAACTTCAGCTCCACCTCGGCGTCCTTCGCCCACCCCTACATGGCCGCCTACGCGGCCAGCAAGGGCGGCATCCAGTCCATGACCCACGCCCTGGCCGCCGAGTACAGCAAGCAGGGCCTGCGCTTCGTCGCCGTCGCGCCCGGCTCCATCGAGAGCGGCATGACCACGGGCAACGGCCCGGGCCTGCCCGAGGACACCGACTGGAGCCTGTTCACCAAGCTGGCCCCGGCCCTCGGCCAGGGCTTCGCCGGCCCGCAGACGGTCGCCGGCGTCGTCGCCATGCTGGGCTCCGAGGACGGCGCCTTCATCACCGGTACGGAGATCCGGATCGACGGCGGCACCCACTACTAGCGGACGGCGGCCGTCGGACGGCGGCCGGCCCCAGGTCGCCGGGCGCCGGGCGCCGGGCGCCGGGCGCTAGGCGCTAGGCGCTAGGCGCTAGGCGCTAGGCGCTAGGCGCTAGGCGCGAAAACGGTCCCAGAGCCGGGGGAAGCGCTCCGCGAGCACGGCTTCGTTCTCGAAGTCCAGCGCAGCGCCCTCCGGCTCGGCCGCCTGCAGCGCGACGCCCAGGTCCGGCGCCACCACCCCCGTCAGCTGCTCGTACGCCTCGTCGGCCGCGTACCCGAGCTCCTCGCCGTCCCCGTCGATCTCCTCGTCGAACTCGTCCAGGAGCTCCGCGAGCGCGTCCGGATCGTGCACCCCGCCCTCGAACACCTCCCGCCCCTGGCCGATCAGCCAGCAGCGGAAGTAGTCGAACGCGTCGTCGCTCGCCCCGTCGAGCAGCACCCACGCCGCGCCCCACAGGTCCCACGTGTACGCCCGGTTGTACCGGGACTCGAAGTGCCGGGCGAAGTCCAGGACGGAGTCCGGATCGAGCTGCGCCAGCCGCTCCACGAGCAGCTCGGCGTGCTCCTCGGGGTCGCCCTCGGCGGCCTCGCGGGTACGGTCGACGATCTCCCAGAACTCCGTCTCGTCCATCACCGCTCAAGCATCACGGGTGCGCCCCCTCGCCGCCACCGCTCATACGGCCAAAGGCCGGGAAGATCCCGGACGACGCGCCCGGGGCGGGAAACGCCGTGAGGCGGTCCGCCCCCTGAAGGGGCGGACCGCCTCACGGCGCGGTCTGCTTGCGGCTCAGAGGCCGTAGCGCTCGCGGGCTTCCTTTATGGCGGAGGCCGGAACCTCGCCGCGGCGGGCGAGCTGGGCCAGCGCGGCCACCACGATCGACTGCGCGTCCACGCCGAAGTGGCGGCGGGCGCCCTCGCGGGTGTCGGACAGGCCGAAGCCGTCCGTGCCGAGCGAGGTCCAGTCCTGCTCCACCCACTGGCTGATCTGGTCCGGGACCTGGCGCATCCAGTCGGAGACGGCCAGCACCGGGCTGGTGACGCCCTCCAGCGCACGCGTGACGTACGGGGTGCGGACCTCGCCGCGCAGCAGCGCCTCGTCGCACTCCAGCGCCTCGCGGCGCAGCTCGCCCCAGGAGGTGGCGGACCAGACGTCGGCGGCCACGTTCCAGTCGGCGGCGAGCAGCTTCTGGGCGTCGAGGGCCCAGTGGATGGCCGTACCGGAGGCCATCAGCTGGATCTTCGGGGCGTCGGCGGCCGGGGCGGACTCCAGCGAGGAGGCCTCGTTGAAGCGGTAGAGGCCCTTGAGGATGCCCTCCTCCACGCCCTCGGGCATGGCCGGCTGCACCTTCGGCTCGTTGTAGACCGTCAGGTAGTAGAAGACGTCTTCCGGCTTCTCGCCGTACATGCGGCGCAGGCCGTCCTTGACGATCACCGCGATCTCGTACGCGAACGCCGGGTCGTAGTTGAGCGACGCCGGGTTCGTGGACGCGATGAGGTGCGAGTGGCCGTCCGCGTGCTGGAGGCCCTCACCGGTCAGGGTCGTACGACCGGCGGTGGCGCCGACGATGAAGCCCTTGCCGAGCTGGTCGGCGAGCTGCCACATCTGGTCGGCGGTGCGCTGCCAGCCGAACATCGAGTAGAAGATGTAGAACGGGATCATCGGCTCGCCGTGCGTCGCGTACGACGTGCAGGCGGCGATGAAGTCGGCCATGGCGCCGGCCTCGGTGATCCCCTCGTTGAGGATCTGGCCGTCCTTGGCTTCCTTGTAGTACATGAGCTGGTCGCGGTCGACCGGCTCGTACGTCTGGCCCAGCGGCGAGTAGATGCCGGCCGACGGGAAGAGCGACTCCATGCCGAAGGTGCGGGCCTCGTCGGGGACGATCGGCACCCAGCGCTTGCCGGTCTCCTTGTCCCGCATCAGGTCCTTGACGAGCCGGACGAAGGCCATGGTCGTGGCCATCTCCTGCTTGCCGGAGCCCTTGATCAGCGGGGCGAAGGAGCGCTCGGCCGGAGCCGGCAGGGCCACGTGGTGCACCTTGCGGGCCGGGGCCGGGCCGCCGAGGGCCGCGCGGCGCTCGTTCAGGTACCGCACCTCGGGGCTGTTCGCGCCCGGGTGGCCGTACGGGACGACGCCGTCGGCGAAGGCGCTGTCCGGGATCGGGAGTCCGAGCAGGTCGCGCATGCCCTTGAACTCGTCGATCGTCAGCTTCTTCATCTGGTGGTTCGCGTTCTTCGACTCGAACCCGGCGCCCAGCGTGTAGCCCTTGACGGTCTGCGCGAGGATGACCGTCGGCGCGCCCTTGTGCTCCACGGCGGCCTTGTACGCGGCGTAGACCTTGCGGGGCTCGTGGCCGCCGCGGGAGCTGTGGAAGCACTCGGCGATCTTCGCGTCGGAGAGCACCCCGGCCAGCTGCACGAGCTCGGCGTTGGCGCCGAAGAAGTGCTGGCGGATGTAGGCCACGTCGCGGGTCGCGTACGTCTGGAACTGCGCGTCGGGTACCTCGCGCAGGCGGCGTACGAGGGCGCCCGTGGTGTCGAGCCGGAACAGCTCGTCCCAGGCGGAGCCCCACAGCGACTTGATGACGTTCCAGCCGGCGCCGCGGAACTGCGCCTCCAGCTCCTGGACCACGCGGAAGTTGGCGCGGACCGGACCGTCGAGGCGCTGCAGGTTGCAGTTGATGACGAAGGTCAGGTTGTCGAGCTGCTCGCGGGAGGCCAGGGCCAGGGCGGCGGTCGACTCGGGCTCGTCCATCTCGCCGTCGCCCAGGAAGGCCCAGACGTGCGAGTTGGCGGTGTCCTTGATGTTCCGGTTCTGCAGGTAGCGGTTGAAGCGCGCCTGGTAGATCGCGGAGAGCGGGCCGAGGCCCATGGAGACCGTCGGGAACTCCCACAGCCACGGCAGGCGCCGCGGGTGCGGGTAGGACGGCAGGCCGTTGCCGCCGGACTCCTGGCGGAAGTTGTCGAGCTGCTGCTCGGAGATGCGCCCGTCGAGGAAGGCGCGGGCGTAGATGCCGGGGGAGGCGTGGCCCTGGATGTAGAGCTGGTCGCCCGATCCGTCGGCCTCCTTCCCGCGGAAGAAGTGCTGGAAGCCGGTCTCGTAGAGCCAGGCCGCCGAGGCGAAGGTGGCGATGTGGCCGCCGACGCCGTACTTGGAGCCGCGGGTCACCATGGCGGCCGCGTTCCAGCGGTTCCATGCGGTGATCTTGGCTTCCATCTCCATGTCACCCGGGAACTCGGGCTCGGCGGAGGTGGGGATGGTGTTGACGTAGTCCGTCTCCAGCAGCTTCGGCAGGGCGAGGCCGGCGGCTTCGGCGTGCTGGAGGGTGCGGCGGAGCAGGTATTCGGCGCGGCGCGTACCGGCGGCCTTGGCGACGGCGTCCAGGGAGGCCGCCCATTCGGCGGTCTCCTCGGTGTCGCGGTCCGGGAGCTGGTCGAGCTCGCTCGGAAGCTTTCCTACGGGGTCGGACATCGGTGTGCGCCGCCTTCCGGACAAAGGAGAGGTGGTGAAAAATCCCTGACGGGCAGGACAGGGTCGATGGGCCCGGTTGGGGTCCGTCGACGACTGTAAATCGCTGATCGATGATCGATCAAATGAATGTGACACTGAAATGGCCATCCGGCCAAAAGTCGGCACCCGGTGCCATGAAATCAGGCACCCGGTGCCGGGCAAACCGGGACGGACCAACCCGTCAGGCGCGGGGCGCGCACCCCAGGACATGCCGCTTCACGAGCACTCCGATGTCCGGATCCTGACTGCGGAACGCCTCCACGAGGGCCGCGTGCTCCTCGGCGTACGACTTCTGCACGGTTCCCAGCCAGCGGATCGACAGGGCCGTGAAGACCTCGATGCCCAGGCTCTCCCAGGTGTGCAGCAGGACGCTGTTCCCGGCCGCCCGCACCAGCTCCCGGTGGAACCCGACGGTGTGCCGCACCTGCGCGGTCCCGTCCTCGGTCCGGTCGGCCTCCCACAGCGCCGCCACGTGCGGCTCCAGCGCGGAGCAGTCCGCCGCCAGCCGGGGCGCGGCCAGCTCGGCCGCGATCTGCTCCAGACCCGCCCGGACCGGGTAGATCTCCTCCAGGTCCGCCGCGGACAGGTTCCGCACGCGCACGCCCTTGTTCGGCGCCGACTCGATCAGCCGCAGGGTCTCCAGCTCGCGCAGGGCCTCGCGCACGGGCGTCTGGCTGACCTCCAGCTCGACCGCGATCCGGCGCTCGACGATCCGCTCGCCGGGCTTCCAGCGTCCGCTGACGATCCCCTCCACGATGTGCTCGCGGATCTGCTCGCGCAGCGAGTGCACGACGGGTGGGGTGATCATCGGGGCTTCATCTCCTGTGGGGCCGCGCATCGCTTCGATGCGTAGACAATACGGCGGAGTGGGCCGCGGGGATGCGTTCCTGGTCAGGGCCGTTGGGTGAGGCTGGTTACAAGGCGCTGCGCCGGATCAGGCTCAGGGCCGTGACCGGCCCCACCGACAGCCGGTACGCACCCGGTTCGGGCGGCGGGAACGCGGCTGCGTGGCGGCCGCCGCCCAGGCTCCGCAGGGGCCGGGTCACCGGACGGCCGCCGTCGGCCGGGCGCAGCTCCGCCATGAGCCGCGCGTCGTCGGGAGCCGTGACCGTGACCTCGTAGGGAACTCCCGCGGACAGTACGGGGGGTACGCGCACGCCGAGGCGGGCGGCCGGGTCCGAGAGCTGCCCGGCGCCCGGCGGGAGCACCGGCTCCTCGCCCAAGAGGCCGCGCAGGGCCTCCCGTACGGCCTTGTTGTTCTGGAGCGAGCCGTGCTGCTCGTACGCGGCCCACGACCCGGCGGCCGGGCCGCCCGGCCGGCCGCCCGCCGGGCCGTTCTCCGGCCGTGCCCCGCCGGGCAGCGGGACCGTGCCGTCGCCGTCGCCCTCCGAGGCGAGGGTCAGGCGGTCGCCCGCGTACCGCGCGGTCACCGCCGTGGGCTGGCCCGCGCCGGCGATCGCGAACAGCTCGGCCCGCGGCGGTGTGCCGCGCAGGTCGGCGTGGAAGCGGGCCGCATCCGCGAGCAGCGCTTCGTCCACGCCCGGCAGCGCCGGCAGATCGCGGACGTGCGCGAGCCCGCCCGGCCCCTCCATGCAGGCGTGGTCGGGGACCAGCTGGTGCAGGGACGGCAGGCTGCGGGCGAAGGCGCCCGGCTCCGGGTCCCTGAGGCCCCCGCCGTCCACCAGATCGGCCAGGGCCCGCAGGGAGCCCCGGTGCGGGGTGCCCAGGGTGATCACGCGGCGGGTCACCTCGTGCCCGCCGAGGCGTTCCGCGTAGTGCCGGGCGACCAGCCCGCCCATCCCGTGGCAGAGGAAGACCACCCGGGCCTCGCGGCGCTCGGGGGCCGAGGCCCGCCAGCGCTCCAGCTCCAGATCGATCCGGCCCTTCAGCCGCTCCGCGGCGTTGCGGCAGGACAGCCGCCAGTCGTAGGGGAAGGTGAGGAGATTGTCCGATACCGACAGGGTGAAATGCCGTTCCAGCCAGCGCAGCAGGTCCGTGTAGCCGTCCACCGGGTGCCAGATGCCCGGCAGGGCGTGCAGATCGGGCATCAGGCCCACGGGGACGACACCGTCGCCCGGGTCGCCGTCGCCGGTGTCCTTCGGCAGGCGCAGGGCGCTCACGGAGCCGCCGAAACTGCGCAGGCCGCGTAACAGGGCCGGGCCGGACAGGTCCCAGACCGCTCTGCCCTCGGCGTCCGCCAGCCGGCTGCCCAGGATCCCCGGCAGTACCACGACGAGATCCGTCACCTGTGCCCGTGCCATACGCCGCCCCCCGAGATGTCACACATGGACCCACCAGGGTAAGACGACGGCGCCCCCGCCCGAAGTGGTTCCGGGCGGGGGCGCCGTACGAGTCGCCCGCCGATGGGGCCAAAGGCTCAGAGGCCGAGCTCGACCTCGAACTCGCCGGCTTCCAGGATCGCCTTGACGGCCGAGAGGTACCGGGCCGCGTCCGCGCCGTCCACCAGGCGGTGGTCGTAGGACAGGGTCAGGTACGTCATGTCGCGGACGCCGATGACGGTGCCCTCGGGGGTCTCGATGACCATCGGACGCTTGACCGTGGCACCGATGCCCAGGATGGCGACCTGGTTCGGGGGAACGATCACGGTGTCGAACAGCGCACCGCGCGAACCGGTGTTGCTGATGGTGAAGGTCGCGCCCGACAGCTCGTCCGGCGTGATCTTGTTGCCGCGGACCTTGCCGGCCAGGTCGGCCGTGGCCTTGGAGATGCCCGCCAGGTTGAGGTCACCGGCACCCTTGATGACCGGGGTCATCAGGCCCTTCTCGGAGTCCACGGCGATGCCGATGTTCTCCGAGTCGAAGTAGGTGATGGTGCCCTCGTCGTCGTTGATCCGGGCGTTGACGACCGCGTGGGCCTTCAGCGCCTGGGCGGCGGCCTTGACGAAGAACGGCATCGGCGAGAGCTTGACGCCCTCGCGGGCCAGGAAGGAGCCCTTGGCCTGCTCGCGGAGCTTCATGATCTTGGTGATGTCCACCTCGACCACGGAGCTGAGCTGGGCCTGCGAGTGCAGCGCCTTCATCATGTTGTCGCCGATGACCTTGCGCATGCGGGTCATCTTGACGGTCTGACCGCGCAGCTCGGACACCGCGGCGGCCGGGGCCTTCGCGGCGGGAGCGGCGGCGGTCGCGGCGGCCGGGGCGGCAGCGGCGGCCTTGGCGGCCTCGGCGGCGGCCAGGACGTCCTGCTTGCGGATGCGGCCACCGACACCGGTGCCCGAGACCGAGGCCAGGTCGACGCCGGACTCCGAGGCCAGCTTGCGCACCAGCGGGGTCACGTACGCGCCCTCGTCACCGGCGGAGACCGCGGCGGCGGGGGTGGCGGCCGGAGCCGGGGCGACCGGAGCCGGAGCGGCCACGGGAGCCGGGGCGGCGACCGGGGCGGCCGGGGCGACCGGAGCCGGGGCGGCGACCGGGGCAGCCGGAGCGGCCGGAGCCGGGGCAGCCGGAGCGGCCGGAGCCGGGGCAGCCGGAGCGGCCGGGGCCGGGGCGGCGGCCGGGGCAGCCGCGGCCGGAGCCGGGGCGGCGGCCGGAGCGGCACCGGCGGCGCCGATGACGGCCAGGACGGCGCCGACCTCGGCGGTCTCGTCCTCGTTGATCCGGATCTCCAGCAGGGTGCCGGCGACCGGAGCGGGGATCTCGGTGTCGACCTTGTCCGTGGAGACCTCAAGCAGCGGCTCGTCGGCCTCGACGGACTCGCCGACCTGCTTCAGCCAGCGGGTGACGGTGCCCTCGGTGACGCTCTCGCCCAGGGCGGGGAGAACGACGTCCGTGCCGGAGGCGGCGGGCGCAGCGGCGGCGGCCGGAGCCTCGGCCACCGGGGCCGGGGCCGCGGGGGCCTCGGCGACCGGAGCCTCGGCCGCGGCCGGAACCTCGGCGACGACCGTCTCGGCCTCGGCGGCAGCCGGCGCGCCGGAGCCGTCGTCGATGACGGCCAGCTCGGCACCGACCTCGACGGTCTCGTCCTCGGCGACCTTGATGGACGCCAGGATGCCGGAGACGGGCGACGGGATCTCGGTGTCGACCTTGTCGGTCGAGACTTCGAGCAGCGGCTCGTCGGCCTCGACGCGCTCGCCCTCGGCCTTCAGCCAGCGGGTGACAGTTCCCTCGGTGACGCTCTCGCCGAGCGCCGGAAGGGTTACGGAAACCGACATGGTTTCAGTTGCTCCTTACGAAAGTGCGGAAGTGGTCGTCGCGCCCGTGACTGTGGATTAGTCGTGGGAGTGAAGCGGCTTGCCGGCCAGGGCCAGGTGGGCCTCGCCGAGCGCTTCGTTCTGGGTCGGGTGCGCGTGGATGAGCTGCGCGACCTCGGCCGGCAGGGCTTCCCAGTTGTAGATCAGCTGGGCCTCGCCGACCTGCTCGCCCATCCGGTCACCGACCATGTGGACGCCGACCACGGCACCGTCCTTGACCTGGACGAGCTTGATCTCGCCCGCGGTCTTCAGGATCTTGCTCTTGCCGTTGCCCGCCAGGTTGTACTTCAGGGCCACGACCTTGTCCGCGCCGTAGATCTCCTTGGCCTTGGCCTCGGTGATGCCGACCGAGGCGACCTCGGGGTGGCAGTACGTGACGCGCGGAACACCGTCGTAGTCGATCGGGACGGTCTTCAGACCGGCCAGACGCTCCGCGACGAGGATGCCCTCGGCGAAGCCGACGTGCGCGAGCTGCAGGGTCGGGACGAGGTCGCCGACGGCCGAGATCGTCGGCACGTTGGTCTGCATGTACTCGTCGACCAGGACGTAGCCGCGGTCCATCGCGACGCCCTGCTCCTCGTAGCCCAGGCCCTGGGAGACCGGACCGCGGCCGACGGCGACCAGCAGCACCTCGGCCTCGAAGGTCTTGCCGTCCGCGAGGGTGACCCGGACGCCGTTCTCGGTGTACTCGGCCTTGTCGAAGAAGGTGCCGAGGTTGAACTTGATGCCGCGCTTGCGGAACGCGCGCTCCAGCAGCTTGGAGCTGTTCTCGTCCTCGACCGGGACGAGGTGCTTGAGGCCCTCGATCACGGTGATGTCGGAGCCGAAGGACTTCCACGCCGAGGCGAACTCGACGCCGATGACGCCGCCGCCCAGGACGATCGCCGACTCGGGGACGCGGTCCAGGACCAGCGCGTGGTCCGAGGAGATGATGCGGTTGCCGTCGATCTGCAGGCCCGGCAGCGACTTCGGCACGGAGCCGGTCGCCAGCAGGACGTGGCGGCCCTGGATGCGCTGGCCGTTCACGTCGACGGAGGTCGGCGAGGAAAGGCGGCCCTCACCCTCGATGTACGTCACCTTGCGGGAGGCGACCAGGCCCTGCAGGCCCTTGTACAGGCCCGAGATGACCTCGTCCTTGTACTTCTGCACGCCCGCGATGTCGATGCCCTCGAAGGTGGCCTTCACGCCGAACTGGGCGGCTTCGCGCGCCTGGTCCGCGATCTCGCCCGCGTGGAGCAGGGCCTTCGTGGGGATGCAGCCGTTGTGCAGGCAGGTGCCGCCGAGCTTGTTCTTCTCGATCAGGGCAACGTCCAGACCCAGCTGGGATGCGCGCAGAGCCGCGGCGTAACCGCCACTGCCACCGCCGAGGATCACTAGGTCGAAAACGGTGCTGGCGTCGTTCGCCACGTCACGTCCTCCATGCATGTGCGCCGGGCACCGGTCCTCTGTGACCGGGCGGCGGCTGGTAATCGGCCGCTAGTTGTTCGGCCCTGTGGTGGGGGCCCTGTCCTGCCGAGAACCCATCTTCGCATTTGTCGGGGGAACGCGGGACGCCGGGCCCATGATGTGGCAGGTCGTTCTGCCCGAAGTAGGGGTTACCAGTGCGTAGAAACCTACGGATTTCGTTGTCAGTGAACATGCCTCAAGCCTTGATCGAGTATCCGATCAAGGCTTGAGGCAGATCACAGTCGGCGCTGCGGGGCCGTGTCAGGGCTGCGTCAGCCCAGGTCGCCGGTGGCCGTGCGCTCGGCCAGCCGCACCAGGGTGCGCACGGCGGAGCCGGTGCCGCCCTTGGGGGTGTAGCCGTACGGGGCGCCCTCGTGGAAGGCCGGGCCCGCGATGTCGAGGTGCGCCCAGGTGATGCCCTCGCCCACGAACTCCTGGAGGAAGAGGCCGGCCACCAGGCCGCCGCCCATCCGGACACCCATGTTGGCGATGTCGGCGGTGGGGGAGTCCATGGTCTTGCGCAGGTCCTCGGGGAGCGGCATCGGCCAGGAGGCCTCGCCGACCTCCTCGGCGATCTCGTGGATCGAGGTGCGGAAGGCGTCGTCGTTCGCCATGATCCCGAAGGTCCGGTCGCCCAGCGCCAGCACCATCGCGCCGGTCAGGGTGGCGACGTCGACGATCGCGTCCGGGTTCTCCTCGGAGGCCTTGGTCAGGGCGTCGCCCAGGACCAGACGGCCCTCGGCGTCGGTGTTCAGGACCTCGACGGTCTTGCCGCTGTACATGCGCAGCACGTCGCCGGGCTTGGTGGCGGAGCCCGACGGCATGTTCTCGGCGAGCGCGAGCCAGCCGGTGACGTTGACCGGGAGGCCCAGCTTGGCCACGGCGACGACGGACGCGAACACGGCGGCGGCGCCGGACATGTCGCACTTCATCGTCTCGTTGTGGCCGGCCGGCTTCAGGGAGATGCCGCCCGAGTCGTAGGTGATGCCCTTGCCGACGAAGGCGAGGTGCTTCTCCGCGTCGGGGTGGGTGTAGGCGATCTTCACCAGGCGCGGCGGGTTCTCGGAGCCCTTGCCGACGCCCATGATCCCGCCGTAGCCGCCCTTGGTGAGCGCCTTCTCGTCCAGGACCTGGACCTTGATCCCGTGCTCCTTGGCGGTCGCGGACGCGACGGCGGCGAAGGCCTCGGGGGTGAGGTCGTTCGGCGGGGTGTTGATCAGGTCGCGGGCGACGTTGACCTCGGTCGCGACGACGGAGGCGCGCTCGGCGGCGGCCTTGTGCCCCTTGTCGCGCGGCTTGGCGCCCAGCAGGACCACCTCGGCGAGCGGCTGCTTCGGGCCGCCGTTCTTCTCGGCGCCCTTGCCGGCCTTCTTCTCGCCGCCCTGGTAGACGGTGAAGGCGTACGCGCCCAGCAGCGCGCCCTCGGCGACGGCGGTGACGGCGGAGGCGTCCTCCAGCGGGAGGGCGAAGGCGGCCTTCTTGGCGCCGTGCAGCGCACGGGCGGCGGCGCCGGCGGCGCGGCGCAGGGCCTCCTCGTCGAACGACTCGTCCTTCTCGGGGACGGAGCCCAGTCCGACCGCCAGCACGACCGGGACCTTCAGGCCGTCCGGCGCCGGCAGCTTGGTGGTCTCGCCTTCGGCGCCCGAGGCACCGAGCGCGTCGAGCACGGCGGCGAGCTTTCCGTCGTACGCCTTGTCCACGGCCTCGGCGCCCGCGGCGACGACCGGGCCCTTGGGGCCCTTCGCCACGCCGACCACGAGGGCGTCGGCGCGCAGCGTCGCCGCGCCGGCAGTGCTGAGAGTCAGAGCAGTCACGGTGGTGAAGTCTCGCTTCCGTTTGTGTTGTGGGCCGAGTGGGTGGCCGGCCATCCGCAGCGATCGTATTCCGGCCCGGCCCCCGCCAGAAATGAGCCTACGCGTACGGGCTCGTCCGCACGCCACTCGAAGGTTTGGCAAGTTGTTCGATCAAGACGCCGGGAGATTCACCCATCCGTGGTTTCCGCACCAGGTTTGCCCCTTAGACCTGACGAGGTCGGAGAGACTCGACCCACTCTCGCAAGGGGACGCGGGGTCCCTTTGCATGATTTCCACAGAGCCTCCTCGGCCCGGCCGACCGCCACAGGGCCGTAGTCGAGTGATGCCTGCGGGGGGAAAGGCCGAAATGGTCAACAAGAACCGGATGAACAGGGCTGCCGCCGCCATGGGGGTGGCAGCGCTGATGTCCGTGGCACTGCCCGCCGCGACCGCGCACGCGGCCGTGACACCGCGCATCGACCTGAAGGTGCTCGTCGTCGACGACGGCGGCAGCTCGGTCGACGCCATCACCGCGGAGCTCCGGGACACCGGAGTCCCGTACACCCGGGTCCTCCTGGGCAGCTCGGGCCGCCCGGTCATCAACGCCGGGTTCCTCGCCGACACCGTCGACGGCCGGCCGCGCGCCAAGTACCAGGGCGTCGTGCTGCCGAACGAGAACCCGTTCGGCGAGGGCTCGGCCGAGATGGCCGCGCTCAGCGCGTACGAGACGACCTACGGCATCCGCCAGGTCGACGCGTACACCTGGGCCCACCCGGGCGTCGGACTGGAGTACACCGACAACGGCGGCTACAGCGGGCAGCTCGACGGCACGCAGGCCGCCGTCACCGCCGCCGGCAAGGCGGGCCCCTTCAACTACCTCGGCGGCCAGGTCGCCTTCGAGGACAACTCCGCCCTGGTCCCCGAGAGCTACGGGTTCATGGGCAAGCCGCGGGCCGGCTACACCAGCTACCTCGACGCACCCGTCGCCGGCGGACGGGCCTCACTCGTCGGCGAGTACGCCCACGACGGGCGCAGCGAACTGGTCGTCACCTTCGGGTACAACCAGTACCAGCAGCAGTTCCGGCTGCTCGCCCGCGGCATCGTCGACTGGCTCACCCAGGGGATCCACCTCGGCCAGGAGCGCAACTACTTCGCGGTCCACGTCGACGACGTCTTCGCCCCGGACGCCCGCTGGAGCAAGGACCTCAACTGCACGCCCGGCGACTACGCCTGCCCGGGCGGCGAGGGCAAGGAGAGCACCATCCGGATGTCCGCCGCCGACGCCCAGTACGCGGCGCAGTGGCAGACGAGCAAGAACTTCAAACTCGACCTCCTCTTCAACGCCGGAGCCGGCGAGGAGTGGAAGGCCGAGAACGGCGGAACGGACGCCCTCACCGCGCAGCTCGTCGCCGACCGGGCCAAATACCGCTGGATGAACCACACGTACTCCCACCCCTTCCTCGGCTGCGTCCAGAACACCGCCGTCGTCCCGTGGACCTGCACGAAGAACGCGGCGGGCGCCATCAACTGGATGAGCCGGGCCGACATCTCCGCCCAGATCCGCGACAACAACAACTGGGCCGCCGCCAAGGGCATCACCACCGACCGCACCGAGCTCGTCACCGGCGAGCACTCCGGCCTCAAGACCCTGCCGCAGCAGGCCCAGGACAACCCCAACCTGGCGGGGGCCCTCGCCGACAACGGGGTCAAGTGGGCGGGCAGCGACAGCTCGCGCGAGCCCGCGCAGCGCGCCGTCGGCGCCGCCCTGACCGTCCCCCGTTACCCGATGAACGTGTACTACAACACGGGCACCAACGCGGAGATGGCCGACGAGTACAACTGGATCTACACCAGCCGCGCCCAGGGCGGCAGCGGCACCTGCGAGGACAACCCGGCGACCTCCACCTGTCTGCCGGCCCCGCTCAACACCGCGACCGGCTACCTGGACTACATCGTCCCCGCCGAGGCACGCACCGCCCTGCGCCACGTCCTGGCCAACGACCCGCGTCCGCACTACGTCCACCAGTCCAACCTCGCCGAGGACCGCACCCTCTACCCGGTGCTCAACCAGGTCCTCGACACCTACCGCACGCTCTACGCGCCCAGCGCCCCGATCGTGAACCAGAGCATGAAGGACACCGGCGTCGAGCTCAGCCGCCGGGCCGCCTGGGACAAGGCCGTCGCCAACAACCAGGTCACCGCCTACCGCATCGGCAAGGACGTCACCGTCAAGGCGCCCTCCGGCGTCGTCGCCCCGGTGACCGCGCCCAACGGCACCAAGAAGCAGCTCCTGCTGGGCAGCGCCGACTTCGGCACCGCCTACGCGGGCAGCCGCTCGGCGTGGACCTCGCCCGAGCTGCTGCAGAGCGCGGTCACGCTCAAGCTGCCCAGCTGACCACCGCCGGCCGGCCACCGCCGGCCGGCCACCGTCCGGCCGACCCCTGTTCGGCTTCGACACCCGGTACCACCCAGCGCCGGCGCTCCGCACACGGGCGCCGGCCCCTTTTCCGTCCTGGGGGGACACAGCACATGAGTCATGGGCGTCACGTCACCATGCTCACCGAAGGCACCTATCCGCACGTCCACGGGGGAGTCAGCACCTGGTGCGACCAGCTGGTACGCGGGATGCCGGAGGTCGACTTCAACGTCATAGCCCTGACCGGTTCCGGGCGCGAGCCGGTCACCTGGGAGCTGCCCCGCAACGTCTACCGGCACACCGCCGTCCCGCTCTGGGGACCGGTGCCCGGCCGCGGCCGCCGCTCGGCCCTGCGGGGCAAGGCGCACCGCCGGTTCACGGCAACGTACGAAACCTTCCTGCTCTCCCTGCTCGACCCCACCCACGGCGGTTTCTCCGAGGCCCTGCACGAACTCGCCGTCCTGGCCCGGGGCGGCCGGCTCGCCCCGGCCCTGCGCTGCGAATCGGTCCTGCGCCTGCTGATGGACGTGTGGACCCGGCCCGGCCTCCCCACCGCCGCGGCCGAGCCCACCATCCACGACGCGCTCACCGCCACCGACCTGATCGAGCACGCGCTGCGGCCGCTGTCCGTGCGGATCCCGCCCGACAGCGTCGCGCACGCGGTCAGCAGCGGGCTCGCCACCCTCCCGGCCCTCGCCGCCAAGTACCTCGACAAGGTGCCCTTCCTCCTCACCGAGCACGGCATCTACCTGCGCGAGCGCTACCTCGGCTACCGCACCGCCGAGCAGCGCTGGCCCGTCAAGGCCCTGCTGCTCGGCTTCTACCGCGAGCTCAACACCGAGGGCTACCGGCAGGCCGACCTCATCACCCCGTGCAACCAGTACAACCGCCGCTGGGAGGAGCGCGGCGGCGCCGCCCCCGACCGCATCCGCACGGTCTACAACGGCGTCGACCCGTACGCCTTCCCCGACGCGGGACCCGAACCCGAGGTGCCCACGCTCAGCTGGTGCGGGCGCATCGACCCGATCAAGGACCTCGAAACCCTCATCCGGGCCTACGCGTTCATGCGCGAGGAGCTGCCCGCCCTGCGGCTGCGCCTGTTCGGCCCGGTCCCGGCCGGCTGCGAGGACTACAAGATCCGTCTGGAGGAACTCGGCGCCGAACTCGGCGTGGCCGACGGGATCTCGTACGAGGGCCGCATCGAGGACGTCGCGCGGGCCTACGCGGCGGGCAGCATCGTCATGCTCTCCAGCATCAGCGAGGGCTTCCCCTTCAGCATCATCGAGGCCATGTCCTGCGGGCGCACCACCGTCTCCACCGACGTCGGCGGGGTGCGCGAGGCGGTCGGCGACACCGGGCTGGTGGTCCCGCCGCGCGAACCGGAGACCATGGCCCGCGCCGCCCTCGCCCTGCTCCGCGACCCCGAACGCCGCGCCGAACTGGGCCGCCGCTCCCGCAAACGGGTCGTCGAGAAGTTCACCCTCCACCAGTCCGTGGACGGCTTCCGCCACATCTACCGCGAACTCGCGGGCCAGCCCGTCCTGCCGGTCCGCCCGGGCGACGACTGGACCCAGCGGCTCGCCGACCCCTGGTACCGCGAACTCGCCGCCGACGGGAGCCTGTGGTGAGCGGATCCCTCTGGCTGCGCGTCCCCGGCGGGGACACCCTCCCCGTCATCCCCCGGCCCCGTCGCACCGGGCCGGGGCCGGGTGATGACGGCCCGGCCGGCGACCCGATGGACCAACTCGCCGAGCGCCTCGACGGGTTGATCGCGGCCGCCGTCCACCCCGACGAGATCGCGGCCGTCCTCGAATCCGACGGGATGACCGACGAGCACATCCGCCTCACCTACGGGCGCCACGACTCCTTCGGCCTCGCCGAGGAGCTCTACGCCCGGGTGCCCCGCGCCTTCCCGGAACCGGAGCACGTCCCCGACCCCTGGAAGGTCTCCCTCACCGCCTGCCTGCTGCGCGGAGTGGTCTTCGCGCTGCCCGGCCTCGCCTACGTCCTGGGCGCCCCCCTGCTGGAGGGCCCCAAGGACCGGCTCGGGCTGCCCGCCGGGACGCTGACCCTGCTCGCCGGGGCGCTCATCGGCTGGGTGTGGGACCAGACCCTGTCCCACCGCGCCTACACCTGGCTGGGCCTCGGAGACCGGGCCGCCGCCGGGCGGACCCTGCTGGTCGGGGCCCCCGCGGGGGCCCTGCTCGGCATCGCCGCCGCGCTGACCGTGCCCGGCGGGCCGCCGTTCAGCTACGCCTTCGCCGCCGGCCAGGCCCTGTACGTCGGCGCCGCCACCGTACTGCTGGTCCTCGGCCGGGAGCGGGTGCTGCTCGCCGCGCTCGGCCCGATGGCCGCGGGGTCGGTGCTCGCGCTCTTCACCGAGGTGCCCGTGCCCGTACGGGTGGGCCTGCTCGTGGCATCGCTGCTGGCCGCCTGCGCCCTCGCCGTGCGGGAGCTGCCGGTGGCCGACGGCGTACGGGCCGGGGCGCGCCGGCTCCGGGGCTGGACCGGACACCGGCCCGGGGAGGGCCCGGTGCGCTGGCGGATGCTGCGGGGCGCGGAGGAGGAGTACGGGCCGCGCGGACCCCGGATCGGGGACTCCGTGCCGTACGGGATGTTCGGCCTCGGCACCGGCCTGCTGGTGCTGTACGCCGCCCTGGGGGAGGTGCTCGCCGGGGGGCCCGCCGAGGCCGTCGCCGCCCCCTCGGCGGTGGCGCTCACCCTCAGCATGGGTCCCGCCGAATGGCTGCTCCACCGGTTCCGCAGCGGCAGCCTGTCCGGGCTGCGGGCGGCCCGCTCGCCCCGGCAGTTCTGGCTGCGGATGCTCGGGACGCTGGGCCGCTGCCTCGCCGCGTACCTTTCGGTGCTGCTGGCCCTCGGGCTGGCAGGCACCCTGCTCTGGCCGGGCGCCCCCGGGCTGACCGGGATCCGGGCCGCGACCCTGCTGCTGCTCGGCGCCGTGATGTGGACCGGGCTGCTGCTCCAGTCCTTCGGGGCGGTCCGGCCCGCGGCCGTGGTCTGCGCCTCGGCGGCGCTGGCGCAGAGCGTGGCGCTGCTGCTGGGGGTGGGGCAGCCGCGGCTGGTCCAGCTGGTGGTGGCGGCCGCGGCCGCGGCCGCGCTGGGTGCGCTCGTCTGCCTGCTGCTGGGCCGCGCGACGGCCCACCGCTGATCCGATCACCTCACCCAGACCACCCGACCCCGTACGAGAAGAAGGTCCCGATGCTGCTGGTGCCCCTCTACGAGCACCCCGCCGACCGGCCCGAGGACTGGGAGCGGCTCATCCGCTGTGCCGGGCGACTGCACTCCGTGGTGCTCAATCCCGCCAGCGGGCCGGGCGAGGCTCCCGACCCGCGGTTCGCCGCCGTGGCACAGCGGCTGCGCGACGCCGGGGTGCCCGTCCTCGGGTACACCGACACCGACTACGGACGCCGCCCGCACTCCGCGGTGGTGCAGGACCTGCTGCGCCACCGCGACTGGTACGGCGCCGACGGCGCCTTCCTCGACCAGGCCTCCGCCGAACCGGCCCTGCTCCCGCACTACGGGCGGCTCGGGATCGCCGCCCGGGCCGCGGGCGCCCGTACCCTCGTCCTCAACCACGGGGTCCACCCGCACCCCGGCTACGCGGAACTCGCCGATCTGCTGGTCACCTTCGAGGGCCCCTGGGACGCCTACCGGGAGGCGTCGGTGCCGGACTGGACGGCCGAACACCCCGCCCAGCGGTTCTGCCACCTCGTGTACGCGGTCCCGCCGGGCGCGCCCGCCGCCGAGCTCGCCCGGCAGCGGGGGGCCGGGGTGCACTGCGCGGTCCCCGGGACCGGCGCGCACCCGTGGGGGACCCTCCCGTACGCGCTGGAGGCCGCCGGATGACCCGCCCGCCGCGCCGGGCGGTGCGCGGCGGCCGCGCCCTGCCGCTCGCCGTACTGCTCCTGCTGGCCGCCTGTACCACCCAGGGGCCGGACGAGCCTGACGACCTGTCGCCCGCCCCGGTGCCGGGGAAGCGCTGGCAGCCCGCGCCGGAGGTCAGCTGGCAGTGGCAGCTCACCGGGAAACTGGACACCTCCGTGAAGGCGGCGGTGTACGACGTCGACGGGTTCAACACCACCGAGGAGCAGGTCGCCGCGCTGGAGAAGGCGGGCCGGCGGACCATCTGCTACCTGTCCACCGGCGCCTGGGAGGAGTTCCGCCCGGACGCCGGGACCTTCCCGAAGGAGCTGCTCGGCGAGGGCAACGGCTGGGAGGGCGAGCGCTGGCTGGACATCCGCCGGCTCGCCGAGCTGGAGCCGCTGATGGCGAAGCGCTTCGACATGTGCCGGGAGAAGGGCTTCGACGCGGTGGAGCCGGACAACATGGACGGCTACCGCAACACCTCCGGCTTCCCGCTCACCGCCGAGGACCAGCTCGCGTACAACCGGCTGATCGCGAAGCTGGCCCACGACCGGGGCATGGCGGTCGGGCTGAAGAACGACCTCGACCAGATCCCGCAGCTGGTGGGGGACTTCGACTTCGCGGTCAACGAGCAGTGCGCCGAGTACGAGGAGTGCGAGCTGCTCACCCCGTTCATCGCGGCGGGCAAGGCCGTCTTCCACGTGGAGTACGAGGGCCGGATCGGCCAGTGGTGCGGGCAGTCGCAGGAGCTGAGGCTCAGCTCGCTGCAGAAGAAGTACGAACTGGACGCCTGGCGGCAGTTCTGCCCGCCCGGGGACTGAAGGTCAGGTGACGGGCAGGATGGCGTGCACCCGGTAGCCGCCGCCGAACCGCGGTCCGGCGAAGCAGGAGCCGCCCAGGGCCGTGGCGCGCTCGCGCATCCCGAGCAGTCCGTGGCCGCCGCCCGCGCCCCCGCCCTCCCCGGCCGCCGGGGCCCCGCCGTCGTCCAGCACGGTCACCTCCACCGAGGCGCCGACCCGGACCACGCTGACCTCGGCCCGCACCTCGGGCCCGGCATGCTTGCGCACGTTGGTCAGCGCCTCCTGGATCACCCGGTACGCCGCCAGGTCCACGGCGGCCGGCAGCGCGTCCCGGTCCCCGCCCAGCTCGACCATCACCTTCACGGGCAGCCCGGCGTGCCGGAAGGTGTCCACCAGCGCGTCCAGGACGCCCAGCCCCGGCGCCGGCTCGGTCGGCGCCTCCGGATCACCGGACTGCCGCAGCAGCCCGACCGTGGCCCGCAGCTCGTTCAGCGCCGAGCGACTCGCGTCCCGTACGTGCGCCAGGGCCTCCTTGGCCTGGTCGGGACGCTTGTCCATGACGTGCGCGGCCACCCCCGCCTGCACGTTGACCAGGGCGATGTGGTGGGCCACCACGTCGTGCAGGTCACGGGCGATCCGCAGCCGTTCCTCGGCGACCCGCCGCCGGGCCTCCTCCTCGCGGGTCCGCTCGGCCCGCTCCGCCCGTTCCCGAATCGCGCCGATGAAGGCCCGCCGGCTGCGCACGGCGTCGCCGGCGGCCGCGGCCATCCCGGTCCAGGCGAAGATGGCGATGTTCTCCTGCGCGTACCAGGGCGGGGGGCCGGCCAGCATGGCCACGCCCGTCAGCCCCGTCATCGTGAGCACGCCGATCCGCCAGGTGGTGGGCCGGTCGGTACGGGAGGCCAGCGTGTACAGGGCGATCACCGTGGACATGGCGACCGGCGCCCGGGGTTCACCGGTGGCCAGCTCCAGCAGGCAGAGCGCGCCGGTCACGGCGAGCACGGCGCGCGTGTGCCGGCGCCGGAACACCAGCGCGGCCGCGCCCAGCACCATCAGCAGCAGGGAGAGCGGCTCGGGGGCGCGGGTCACGAAGGTGGGCCCGTGCGGGCCGTGCGGACCGGCGAAGGAGCCGAGGACCATGGAGACGAGCGCCCCGAGCGCGACGAAGGCATCGGTGGCCAGCGGATGGGACCGCATCCAGTGCCGGGTGGGGGCGAACGGCCCGAGGTCTGTCGTCACCCCGATACGGTACGGCCTGCCCGCCGCGGGGCGGGCGGGCCCGTCAGGTGCCGGGACGCTGCGGGGGCAGCGGGGCCGCCGGGGGCGGTCGCCGGCCGAGGGGGACGCGGGAGCGCTCCGGGCCCCATTTGGCGCGGACCACGCACACCGCCATGACGGCGGCGATGGCGGCGAGGTGCTCCTTGCCGGCCAGGTTGTCCTTGACCAGCACCTCGCCGATCATCACCGCGATCACGACCGCGCCGGTCAGGTACGCCCGGTAGCGCCAGCACACGTAGATCGCGAGGCCGACCACCGCCGCCGACGGCCCGGTGTCGTTGACGATGCGGTCCGACACCGGCAGTCCGAAGGGGTGGTCCGGGCCGAGCGAGAGGCCGATCCGCGCGTAGGTGGTCCCGGCGAGGGTGGCGACGTAGCCGATGACCAGCGTGCGCCACCAGCCGATGCAGATCTCCGAGATCCCGAAGACCAGCAGGATCTGGGCGAGCGCCCCCCACACGGGCAGGTCGAGGGCGGGGACGAACAGGGACAGCGGGGTGCGCAGCAGGGCCAGCCACAGCGGGTCGACGGCCTTGACCGACCCGAGGTTCTGGACGGGCTGGAACCCCCAGGACGTGTTCTGGACGATCTGGAAGACCGAGGTCAGGCAGACGGCCCCCAAGGTCATCGGGGCCGCCCGCCACTTGTCGCGGACCAGGGCGTCCCGGACGGTCCAGAACAGGGGCCCCCACTCGCGGCGGGCGAACCGCCGCAGGGGGGTGGTCGTCCAAGCCGTCAACGATTGGTCTCCAGATGTTTGCGGTTCAGCCACTTCGGCAGCCCGGGAGCCTCCAGGAAGCCCTCGGCCCGGCCCGCCGCGATACCGATCCGCAGCAGGTCGGAGCTCTTCTCGAAGAGCATGAACCGCGGTTCCCAGATCGGCCGGTATTTGGCGTTGGCCCGGTAGAGGGACTCGATCTGCCACCAGCGGGAGAAGAAGCTCAGCAGCGAGCGCCACATGCGCAGCACCGGACCCGCGCCGAGCTTGGACCCCCGCTCGAAGACGGAACGGAACATCGCGAAGTTGAGCGAGACCTGTGTGACGCCGATCTCCTTGGAGCGTTCGAGGAGTTCGATGACCATGAACTCCATCAGGCCGTTCTCGGAATCGCGGTCACGGCGCATCAGGTCCAGCGACAGGCCCTTGGCGCCCCACGGCACGAAGGAGAGCACGGCGCGCAGATCGCCGTTGCCGTCGGTGCACTCCAGCATCACGCACTGGCCGTCGCCGGGATCGCCCAGTCGGCCCAGCGCCATGGAGAAGCCGCGCTCGGTCGCGCCGTCGCGCCAGTCGTCGGCGAGGGCGAGGAGCACGTCCATCTCGTGGAAGGGGATCTCGGCATGGCGGCGGATGCGGACGGTGTACCCGGCGCGCTTGACGCGGTTGTAGGCCTGCCGGACGGTCCGCATGGCGCGGCCCTCCAGCGTGAACTCGTCGGTCTCGACGATGGCCTCGTCGCCCAGCTCCAGCGCGTCCAGGCCGTGGCGCGCGTAGATCTGCCCGGCCTCCTCGCTCGCGCCCATGACGGCCGGCACCCAGCCGTGCTCACGGGCCTCGGCCAGCCAGGGCTCGATGGCGCCCGGCCAGGCCTCGGGGTCGCCGATCGGATCGCCGGAGGCCAGCGAGACCCCGCCGACGACGCGGTACGTGACGGCCGCCTTGCCGGTGGGCGACCAGATGACGGACTTCTCGCGGCGCAGCGAGAAGTAACCGAGCGAGTCGCGGTCGCCCTGCTTGGCGAGCAGCGCGCGCAGCCGCTCCTCGTCGTCGGGGGTGAGGGGGTCGACGGCGCGGCGCGAGCGGAAGGCGGCGAGCAGGACGGCGATCAGGAGCAGCGTCGACATGACGTTGATCACGATGTCCACCCAGCCGGGCGTGGTGATCGCGGCGTAGTCGCGGGCGTTGGGCTCCAGGGTGATCAGCCGCATCACGCCGTACCGCCAGCGGGCCAGGAACGTGGCCTCGGCGGCGTCCGGGTCGGTGTTGGCGGCGCCGACGATCAGCGCGGCCAGCAGCGAGGTGCACAGCAGGCCGACGGCGCCCACCGCGGTGGCCAGCTTGGGGTTGGAGCGGTCGCCCTTGGCGTAGAACTCGCGGCGGCCGAGCAGCAGGGCGCCGACGAACGCGGCGGTCAGGGCGAGGGAGACCCAGTTCTGGGTGTGGTCGCGGAACTCCGGGTAGCAGAGGTTGAAGTCACCGCTGGTGCACGGCGCGAAGGCCGCCGTGGCGAAGGCCAGCAGCAGCATGCCGCCGAGCACCAGGTTCAGGATCCAGGCGGCCCGCTTGCGGCGGCCCATGGTGACCGCGAGCAGCAGCGAGAACATGCCGGAGGCGAAGCCCGCCGTGAGCAGGTACGGGGTGTAGAAATCGGCGGTGTTGTGCCGGCGCAGGTCCTGGCCGAGCGATAGCCACACCGCGCTCAGGAAGTTGACGAAGGTGACGGCGCGCAGGTACCAGACCGCGAACGCGGCACTGCGCCGTGAGCGGGCGGATCCCCGGCCGGTCTCCCGGCCGCCCCCTTCGTCCTTCTTCTCTTCTTTCCTGTTGTTCGTGTCCTTGCCGGATCCCTGCGCTGCCTTGGCAGCCTGTGCGGTCCGGTCGATGTCTGCGCTGGTCAAGCGGGCCTCTCCCATGAAACGCGATCATATGGGGCGCCGCCGACCGGCCGCTCAGTCCTGCGGCTCCTGCGGCTCCTGCGACTCTTCCGGCTCCTGCGCCGCCCGCTCCGGGAGTTCCGCCGCGAGTGCGGCGGCCGCCTGGACCAGGGGCAGGGCCAGCAGTGCCCCGGTTCCCTCTCCCACTGTGACGCCGTGGTCGAGTACGGGGTTGAGTGCCATCCGGTCCAGGGCCTTCGCCTGGCCCGGCTCGCCGCTGGCCTGCCCGGCCAGCCACCAGTCGGGCGCCCGGAACGCCGCGCGCTGGGCCACGAGCCCGCACGCTGCGGAAACGACCCCGTCGAGGATGACCGGCGTACGGCGCACCGCGCACTGGAGCAGGAAGCCGGTGATCGCGGCCACGTCCGCGCCGCCGACCGCCGCGAGCAGGGCGACCTGGTCGCCGAGGACCGGGCGGGCCCGGCGCAGCGCGTCGCGGATCGCCGCGCACTTGCGCATCCAGGTCAGGTCGTCGACGGGCCGCCCGCCGCGTCCGGTGACCACGGAGGCGTCGGTTCCGCACAGGGCCGCGACGAGCGTCGCCGCGACCGTGGTTCCACCGACGCTCAAGTCCCCCAGGATCACGAGGTCGGTGCCGGAGTCGGCCTCCTCGTCGGCGATCCGCATCCCGAGCCGCAGAGCCGCGTCGGCCTCTTCGAGGGTGAGCGCGTCCTCGACGTCGATGCGCCCGCTGCCGCGGCGCACCCGGTGGCGGACCACGTCCTCGGGCAGCAGAGCGGGCTCGCAGTCCAGGCCGGCGTCCACGATCCGTACGCCGGCGCCCAGGCGGCCGGCCAGGATCGACACCGGGCTGCTCCCGTCGAGCACCGAGCGCACCAGCTCGTGCGCGCCGCCGGCGGCCCGTGCGGACACCCCCGCGGCGGCGATCCCGTGGTCGGCGGCGAACAGCACGACGCGGGGCCGCTCGATCGGGCGGACGGGCACCCGCCCCTGCGCGGCGGCGAGCCATTCGGCGAGCTCGTCGAGCCGCCCCAGCGCCCCGGCGGGCACGGCCAGCCGCTCACGGCGTTCCTCGGCGTCACGCCGGACGCCCCCGTCGGGGCGCTCGATCAGATCGGAGAAGTCGTCGAGATTCAGCGTGGTCATCTGCCAGAGCGTACAGCGGGTAAGGCCCTCCCCAAGCCCCGTCCCGCGACCTCGCCGGACGGGGCGCGCGGTCAGTCCTTCAAGGCCACCGCCTGCCCGGCCACCACCAGCAGGACGTGCTCGCACTCGCCCGCCACCAGGCTGTTCAGGCGCCCCAGTTCATCGCGGAAACGCCGCCCGGAAGCCGTCGCGGGAACGACGCCGGAGCCCACCTCGTTGCTGACAGCCACCACGGTCCGGCGGGTCGCGCGCACCGCCGCCACCAGCTCCGCCACCCGCTCCCGCAGCTCCTTCTGCCCCTGCGCCGCCCAGACCGCGTCGTCCCAGGCCCCCGCCCGGTCCATCGCGTCCGTCAGCCACAGCGCCAGACAGTCGATCAGCAGCGGCGGCCCGCCCTCCACCAGCAGCGGGGCCAGCTCACACGTCTCCACCGTCCGCCAGCTCGCCGGCCGCCGCTCCCGGTGCAGGCCGACCCGCGCCGCCCACTCCGCGTCGCCGTCGCGGGTGCCGCCGGTGGCCACGTACTCCACCTCGGGGAAGCCGGCCAGCCGCCGCTCCGCCTCGACGGACTTCCCCGAGCGTGCCCCGCCGAGCACCAGCGTCCGGCGCGGCAGGGTCGGCAGCGCGTGGTACTCGCCGACCGTCACCGTCGTGCCGTCCGGCACCGCCCGCGCCCCCGCCGCCGCGCACCGGCGCTCCAGCTCCCGGCCCGGCGGCACGTCGTGGTCCAGGTGCACGGCGATCACGTCCGTGGTCGGCCCGGCGGCGCCGCTCGCCCGCAGCCGGGCCAGCGCCTCCGGCCGGCCCAGCACGTCCACGAGGACCATGTCGTACGGCCGCTGCCCGGCGGTCCCGGCGGTACCCGCCGGCGCGCCGCCGGGCGGCAGGTACAGCAGGCGGCTGCCGTCCGGGCCGGTCACCTCGTACCCGGTGCCCGGCGCGTCCATCGGCACCGCCCGCACCCGGTGCCCGCTGATCACCGCGAGCTCCCGCCCGTCCGGCACCCGCCCGGCGGCCGGCAGCCCCGGGGGCAGCTCGACCGGAGGCCCGTCGTGCGGATGGGTGAGCAGGACCTGCCGTACGCCGGCCAGCGAATGCCCCGCGCGGGCGCCGGCCGGCACCGCCCCGGGGGTCAGGTCGAGCAGCAGCGCACCGTCGACGAGCAGCGAGGTCGCGGCGCGCGACCGGGGGCCTACGGAGACCGCGCAGGCCGCGCAGGGACAGCCGGGGCGGGGCAGTCCTTCGGGTGTGCCGGTGCCGAGCAGAGTGAGTTCCACAGGAAGATCCTCCCGCGTCCCCGAGACTGCTGCGCGCCCGGCTACTCTGCGGGCAGACTCAAGGGGAGCAGCGTGCGGGAACGTGCGGGCAGCGGACGAGCAACGGAGGCGGACATGGCGTGGACGTGGCGGTTCGAGACGGGCGACGGCACCGAGACGAGCCCGGCGGTCGAGCCGGAGGAGTTCACCACGCAGGGCGACGCGGAGTCCTGGATCGGCGAGGTGTGGAAGGAGCTGCTGGAAGGCGGCACCGAGACGGTGAAGCTGTCCGACGACAACGGCACCGAGCTGTACACGATGAGCCTGCGCTCGGCGCTGGACGCCTGAGCGGCGGCCGCTGACGCGAGGAGCCCGGACCCCCTGCGGGGTCCGGGCTCCTGCGCATGTCGCGGCGGGTCAGCCCCGTACGCCGCACAAGTGCAGCAGCGCGGCGACCCCGCGGTACGGGTCGGTCCGCCCGGCGCGGTCCTCGGCGGCCAGCAGCCGCTCCAGTTCCTCGTCCGGGGGCAGCGTGTCGCCGGCCTCGGTGCCGTCGGTGAAGACGCGTACGCCGTACCAGGCCGACAGCGGGGCGCCGATCCCGGACAGCGTGGCCGTGAGCCCGGCCAGCCGGTCGGCCCGTACGTCCAGGCCGAGGCGGTTCGTGTAGTCGGTGGTGTCGAAGGCGGCCAGCGCGGCCGACCAGTCGGCGCCCAGCCCCGGCCGCATGGCGAGGGCGTCGCCGTTGCGCACCAGCAGGGACAGCAGCCCGCCGGGCGCCAGCATCCGGGCCAGCCCGGCGAGCATCGCGTCCGGCTCGGGCACGTACATCAGCACGCCGTGGCAGAGCACCACGTCGAAACTGCCCGGCAGGAAGTGCGCGCCGGTCTCGCGGCCGTCGCCCTCCAGGAGCTTGACCCGGTCGCGGATCCCGGCGGGCTCGGCGGCGAGCGCCTCCCGGGCGACGGCCAGCATCGCGGGATCCTGTTCGAGTCCGGTGACCTTGTGCCCGGCGCGCGCGAGACGCAGCGCCTGGGTGCCCTGGCCCATGCCGACGTCGAGGACGCGCAGCCGCTGCCCGACCGGGAAGCGGTGCGCGATCTGTTCGTCGACCTGTCGGCCCACGAGTTCCTGGCGGACGGCGTTGCGCAGTCCGCCCAGTCCCTCAAGCCACAGCCTGGCGCCCCCCGCGAAGCCGTCCCCCGACGCTCCGGGCTTCCCTCCGGTCAGGGCCGTTCCCCGCGCTTGACCTGCGGCTTCGGAAGGCGGAGCCGGCGCATCTGGAGGGTGCGCATCAGGCCGTAAGCGACGGCGCCGCGGCGCGGCTCGTCGGGGAAGCGCTGGGTGAGGGCCTTGTTCAGCCGGAAGCCGAGCGCCACGGAGTCGACGAGGATCAGGGCGATCACGGCGAGCCACAGCAGCAGGGCGATGTTCTGGATGGACGGCACCCGCACCATGCTCAGCACCAGGATGATCACTGCCAGCGGCAGGAACATCTCGGCGACGGAGAAGCGGGAGTCCACGTAGTCGCGGACGAACCCCCGCACGGGGCCCTTGTCGCGGGCCGGCAGGTAACGCTGGTCGCCGTTGGCGAGGGCCTCGCGCTGCTTGGCCATCTCTTCGCGACGGCGCTCGCGGGCGCGCTTTGCATCCTCCTTGCGATTGCCGGTCGATGCCACGACGGACTTGCGCTGCGACTGGGCCACAGCACGCTTCGGCGTCGGGCGGCCCTTCGGGGCCTGCGGATCACGGGGCTGCGAGAGATCGGCGCTCACCTTGTCGGTGGCGGCGGTCTTCTCTTCCTTGGAGGAACGGCTACCAAACACAAAACCCAAGCCTACGTGGTCGCAGGCGGGTACCCCACTCTGCCGGGGAACGATCCGGCAACGGCGGGCGTCTTCCCTGTGCAGGGTTCTTGCGGCGGGCGCGCTCGGGGGAGCACCTACTCCCTACGCCTGACAAGGGCAGGGGTGGAGTCGTCCTGGAGGAGGAGCGCATCCGCACAGGAACAGTGCGGTAATGGAGACAGGGCCCGTACTGTGGGTTCTGTCGGTGACCTGGAGCACAGTCCGTCTAGAAGGGGGCGCGCGAAGCCCATGAGCGGTGTCATGAAGCGTATGGGGATGATCTTCCGCGCGAAGGCGAACAAGGCCCTGGACCGGGCCGAGGACCCGCGCGAGACCCTCGACTACTCGTACCAGAAGCAGCTGGAGCTGCTGCAGAAGGTGCGCCGCGGCGTCGCCGACGTGGCGACCTCCCGCAAGCGCCTGGAGCTGCAGCTCAACCAGCTCCAGGGCCAGTCCGCCAAGCTGGAGGACCAGGGCCGCAAGGCGCTCGCGCTGGGCCGCGAGGACCTGGCCCGCGAGGCGCTGTCGCGGCGCGCCTCGCTCCAGCAGCAGGTCAGCGACCTGGAGGTGCAGCACCAGACCCTCCAGGGCGAGGAGGAGAAGCTGACGCTCGCCGCGCAGCGCCTGCAGGCCAAGGTGGACGCCTTCCGTACGAAGAAGGAGACCATCAAGGCCACGTACACGGCGGCGCAGGCCCAGACCCGGATCGCGGAGTCCTTCTCCGGCATCTCGGAGGAGATGAGCGACGTCGGCCTGGCCATCCAGCGGGCCGAGGACAAGACGGCCCAGCTCCAGGCGCGCGCCGGAGCGATCGACGAGCTGCTGGCCTCCGGCGCCCTCGACGACCAGAGCGGCCTCGGCTCCAAGGACGACATCCAGGCCGAGCTGGACCGCCTCTCGGGCGGTACGGACGTGGAGCTGGAGCTCCAGCGGATGAAGGCGGAGCTGGCCGGCGGCCCGTCGGCGCAGCAGCAGGCCATCGAGGGCGGCGCCCAGGGCAACGCCCAGCAGTCCCCCCAGACCCAGCACCGCTTCGACAAGCAGTAGGACGGGGCCCGTCATGATTGTCCGCATCATGGGGGAAGGTCAGGTGGAGGTGGCCGACAGCCACTTCGCCGAGCTCAACAAGCTGGACGACGACCTGCTCGCGGAGATGGAGGGCGGCGACGAGGAGGGCTTCCGGCGGACGCTGGGCGCGCTGCTCGACGCCGTACGGCGGCTGGGCTCGCCGCTGCCGGACGACGCCCTGGAGCCGTCCGAGCTGATCCTCCCCGCGCCGGACGCCTCGCTCGTCGAGGTCAGGGAGATGCTGAGCGACGACGGGCTGATCCCGGGCTGAGCGCCGGCGGCAGTACACGCGCGTGACGGCGCCCGGCCCGTCCCCTTCGCGGGGGCGGGCCGGGCGCCGTCGTGTCCCCCCCGGCGTCCCGTCAGTGCTTCGTCGACTTCGAGACCGGTGCCCGCTCCGGGTCCGGGGTGCCGCCGATGAAGTTCTCGAACTTGCGGCGCGGGGCCGCCCAGCGCCGGTCGTGGCGGAAGGCGCGCAGTCTGGCCCTGGCGCGGGCCCGCGGACGCTTGGCGTAGAACCTCTTCGCGTACGGGGAGCCGGGCCGGGCCAGCCGGACCGCCCCGATCAGCGCCACGAACGGGATGACCGTGCCGAAGAACGCGGTGCGGGCCTTGCCCTTCCACAGGGCGATCAGGGCCAGGAAGAAGTTGGTGGCGGTGTTCATGATGATGAGGCCGCGGCTCTGGCGCTCCTCGGAGGTCAGGTCGTTGACGCCGAAGGGCAGGAACCCGCCCAGCACCAGCGCCACCAGCGCGGCCGTCAGCACCACGATCTCCACGCTCTTGCGGCCCTGCTCGCTCCAGTAGACGTCGTCGAGGTGCAGGATCAGCGCGAACTCGTCCAGCACCAGGCCCGCGCCCAGTCCGAAGACCACGGCGGAGAGCATGGCGCCGAACCCGTGCCGGCCGCTGCCGACCGCCCCGAACCCGCCGATGATCACGAGGATGACGCCGGGCACCACGTGGTGGACGTGCACGCCGCCCGGGGTGATGTTCTTGAACGGGCCCCGTCCCGCCCGGATCAGCCGGGTGATCACGCGGGTGATCAGGAACGACAGGACGAAGGACAGCAGGGCGAGGAGCAGCGGCAGTTTGCCCGGCTCGACGATGTTCCGGTACCACCAGTGACCCATACCGCCGGCTCCCCTGTCGTGGCAGCTCCCGATTTTTCCCGTATGCGGCAATTTACCGCCCGCGGCGAGCAGGTAGCGTTCGCGCCGATGAAAGATTCGTTCGATGACCAGCCCTGCGAGCCGCCCGAGCCGCCGCTGACGCCGCCCGACGAGGGCGCCTCGCTGCGCGACGGAGTGCGCTTCGCGTTCGGCACGCTCACCGTGCTGCCCGCCCGCATCACCCGCTGGGACCGGCCCGCGGCCCGTACCGGCATGGCCTGCGCCCCGCTCGCCGGGCTCGTCGTGGGCGTACTCGCGGCCGTGCCCGGGGTGCTGCTGCTGGTGCTGGGGGGCGGTCCGCTGCTCGCGGCGGCCGTCACCGTCGCCGTACCGGCCGCCCTGACGCGCGGGCTGCACCTCGACGGGCTCGCCGACACCGCCGACGGGCTGGGCAGCGCCAAGCCCGCCGAGGCGGCGCTGCGGATCATGAAGCAGTCCGACATCGGCCCCTTCGGCGTGGTGGCGCTGCTGTTGGTGCTGCTGGTCCAGGCCGGGGCGCTGGCGGACCTCTACGCGGAGAGCTGGGTCCACGGAGCCCTCGCGACGGTCATCGCCGCCGTCACCGCCCGGCTGGCCATGACGCTGGCCGCCCGCGACGGCGTACCGCCGGCCCGCCCCGAGGGGCTGGGCGCGGCGGTCGCCGGGGTGCTCCCCACGGGCTCGGCCGCCTGGATCGCCGTACTGGTGGCCGCCTCGGCCGGGGCCGCCGCCCTCCCGGTGGGGCCGGGCGCCGCCGTCCAGTGCGCGGGCGCGGTCCTGATCGCCCTGGGGGCGGCGGAGTCCCTGCTCCGCCGGTGCGTACGCCGCTTCGACGGGGTCACCGGCGACGTGTTCGGCGCCCTCGCCGAAGTCGCGGCGACCACGGCCCTCGTGGTCCTGGCCCTGGGCTGACCGCCCGGGGGCGCATCCGCGTAGGGTGCGGGGCGTGGAAGAGACGCCGACGACCATCAGGGTGCTGCTCGCCGACGACCAGGCACTGCTGCGCAGTGCGTTCAAGGTGCTGGTCGACTCCGAGCCCGACATGGAGGTGGTCGCAGAGGCCTCCGACGGCGCCCAGGCCTGCGCGCTCGCCCGCGAGACGCGGCCCGACGTGGTCCTCATGGACATCCGGATGCCCGGCACCGACGGGCTCGCCGCCACCCGCATGATCAGCGCCGACCCCGAGCTCGCCGCCGTCCGCGTCGTCATGCTGACGACCTTCGAGGTCGACGAGTACGTCGTGCAGTCCCTGCGGGCCGGCGCCTCCGGCTTCCTCGGCAAGGGCGCCGAGCCGGACGAGCTCCTCAACGCCATCCGCGTCGCCGCCGCCGGCGAGGCGCTCCTGTCCCCGGCCGCCACCAAAGGGCTCATCGCCACCTTCCTCGCCCAGGGCGGCGGAGCCGACCCCGGAGCCCCCGCCGCGCACGCCGAACGGCTCGCCGCGCTGACCGTCCGCGAGCGCGAGGTCCTCGTCCACGTCGCCGCGGGCCTGTCCAACGACGGGATCGCCGGCCGGCTCGAAGTCAGCCCGCTCACCGTCAAGACCCACGTGAACCGGGCCATGGCCAAGCTGGGTGCCCGCGACCGGGCCCAACTGGTGGTCATCGCCTACGAATCGGGCCTGGTCCGACCCCGGGTCGACTGAGGGAGCACGGCCGGCGGGCCGGGCGGTGGAGTACGGCCGCGTACTGCGGACGCGGTATGCGGCACATAAAGACGCGGCACCTGGGAGCGACGCAGCGCCGCCCCCGCGTACGAAAGGCTGAAGGCCCGCGGCCTTCAGGCCCAGCCCCGCGCACGCCACTGCAGAGAGATCCCACCCATGTCCTGGCTGTCCCGCTTCAGCCTGGCCCAGAGAGCGCTGATCGGCCTCGTGTCGATCACCGCACTGCTCTTCGGCGCCATAGCCATCCCGCAGCTCAAGCAGCAGCTGCTGCCGTCCATCGAACTGCCGATGGTGTCCGTGCTCGCCCCTTACCAGGGCGCCTCGCCCGACGTGGTGGAGAAGCAGGTCATCGAACCGATCGAGGCCACCCTCAAGGGCGTCGACGGCATCACCGGCATCACCTCCACCGCCAGCGAGGGCAACGCCCTCATCATGGCCTCGTTCGACTACGGCGACAGCGGCACCAAGCAGCTCGTCGCCGACGTCCAGCAGGCCGTGAACCGGGCCCGCGTGCGGCTGCCCGCCGAGGTGGACCCGCAGGTCGTGGCCGGCTCCACCGACGACATCCCGACCGTCGTCCTCGCCGTCACCTCGGACAAGGACCAGCAGGCCCTCGCCGACCAGCTCAGCCGCTCCGTCGTCCCCGTCCTGGAGGACATCGAGGGCGTCGGCCAGGTCAGCGTCGACGGGGTCCAGGACCTCCAGGTGGCCGTCACCCCCGACAACGCCAAGCTGGCGGCGGCGGGCCTCGACGGCGCCGCGCTCGCGCAGGCCCTCCAGGCGGGCGGCGCGACCGTCCCCGCCGGCTCCTTCGACGAGGCCGGCAAGAACCGGACCGTCCGCGTCGGCGGCGGCTACACCTCCCTCGCCCAGCTCCAGGAACTGCGCCTCGGCGGCGGCTCCGGCAAGCCGGCCGTGCGCCTGGCCGACGTCGCCACCGTCACGCAGGAGCCCGCCAAGGCCGTCTCCCTGACCCGGACCAACGGCAAGCCCAGCCTCGCCCTCGTCCTCACCATGGACAAGGACGGCAGCGCCGTCGCGATCTCCGACGCCGTCCGGGACAAGCTGCCCGAGCTGCGCTCCGCGCTCGGCGCCGGCGCCGAGCTGACCGTCGTCAGCGATCAGGGCCCGCCCGTCGCCAAGTCCATCTCCAGCCTCACCACCGAGGGCCTGCTCGGCCTGCTCTTCGCGGTGCTCGTGATCCTGGTCTTCCTGGCCTCGCTGCGCTCGACGCTGGTCACCGCGGTCTCCATCCCGCTGTCCGTGGTCCTCGCGCTGATCGTGCTGTGGACCCGCGACCTCTCGCTCAACATGCTGACCCTGGGCGCCCTCACCATCGCCATCGGCCGCGTCGTCGACGACTCGATCGTGGTCCTGGAGAACATCAAGCGCCACCTCGGCTACGGCGAGGAGCGCGAGGCCGCCATCATCGCCGCGGTCAAGGAGGTCGCCGGCGCGGTCACCTCCTCCACGCTCACCACCGTCGCCGTCTTCCTGCCGATCGCCTTCGTCGGCGGCATGGTCGGCGAGTTCTTCGGCCCGTTCTCCCTCACCGTCACCGCGGCCCTGCTGGCCTCGCTGATCGTCTCCCTGACGGTCGTACCGGTGCTCTCGTACTGGTTCCTGCGCGCGCCCGAGGGCGTGGCGGCGGGGGACCCCGAGAGCGCGGCGAAGGCGCGGCGCGAGGCCGAGGAGAAGGAGGCCAAGAGCCGCCTCCAGGGCTTCTACGTACGGGCCCTGGGCCTGGTCACGCGGCGCCGGATCGCCACCCTCGTCGTCGCGGTCGTCGTCCTCATCGCCACCTTCGGGATGGCCCCGCTGCTCAAGACCAACTTCTTCGACCAGGGGGAGCAGAGCGTCCTGACGGTCAAGCAGCAGCTGCCCCCGGGCACCTCGCTGGCCGCCTCCGACGAGGCGAGCCGCAAGGTCGAGAAGGCCCTGACCGAGGTCAAGGGCGTCAAGGACTACCAGGTCACCGTAGGCTCCTCCGGCTTCCTGGCCGCCTTCGGCGGCGGTACGGGCTCCAACCAGGCCTCGTACCAGGTCACCCTGGAGGACTCCGGAGACTCCGAGGGCGTCAAGCAGCGCATCGAGGACGCCCTCGGCAAGCTCGACGGCATCGGCGACACCGCGATCTCGGCGGGCGGCGGCTTCGGCAGCCAGAACCTGAGCGTCGTCGTCAAGGCCGGCCAGGCGGACGTCCTCGCCAAGGCCGCCGAGCAGGTCCGGGCCGAGGTGGCCACGCTCGACGACGTCACCGACGTGCAGAGCGACCTCTCCCAGTCCGTCCCCCGGATCTCGGTGACCGCGACCCCGAAGGCCGCCGAAGCGGGCCTGAACCAGGCCGCCCTCGGCGCGATCGTCGCCCAGGCGGTACGGGGCACCCCGGCGGGCAAGGCCGTACTGGACGGCACCGAGCGGGACATCGTCATCAAGTCCGCGCACCCGGCCACCACCCTGGCCGAGCTCCAGGCGCTCCCGGTCGGCCCGGTCAAGCTCGGCGACGTGGCCGAGGTCAAGGAGGTCCCCGGCCCGGTCTCGATGACCCGGATCGACGGCGCCCGCGCCGCGACCGTCACCGCGAAGCCGGTCGGCGACAACACCGGCGCGATCGGCGCCGAGCTCCAGACGAAGATCAAGGCACTGGACCTGCCCGAGGGGGCCACGGCCACCATCGGCGGCGTCTCCTCGGACCAGGACGACGCGTTCGCCTCCCTGGGCCTGGCCATGCTCGCGGCCGTCGCGATCGTGTTCATGCTGCTGGTGGCCACGTTCCGGTCGCTGATCCAGCCGCTGGTCCTGCTGGTCTCGATCCCGTTCGCGGCGACGGGCGCACTCGGCCTGCTCCTGGTGACCGGTACCCCGCTGGGCGTCCCGGCGATGATCGGCATGCTGATGCTCATCGGCATCGTCGTGACCAACGCGATCGTGCTGATCGACCTGGTCAACCAGTACCGGGCCCAGGGCCTCGGCGTGGTCGAAGCCGTCATCGAGGGCGGCCGGCACCGGCTGCGCCCGATCCTCATGACGGCCCTCGCGACGATCTTCGCGCTGCTCCCGATGGCGCTCGGCGTCACCGGCGGGGGCGGGTTCATCTCGCAGCCGCTCGCGGTGGTGGTGATCGGGGGCCTGGTCAGCTCGACCCTGCTGACCCTGCTCCTGGTGCCGACGCTCTACACGATGATCGAGCTCCGCAAGGAGCGCCGCCGCGCGAAGCGCGAGGCCAGGCGCACGGCCCGCCTCACGGTGGTCCCGACCCCGGACGAGTCCTCCGACGAGGAGTCCCCGGTCCGGGTCTGACGTACGGTCCGGCAGACGCCGAAGGGCCGCTCCCCCGAACGAGGGGGCGGCCCTTCGGCGTACGGCGGGGGAAGGCTACGGGAGGGCGAGCATGCGCTCCAGGGCCAGCTTCGCGAAGCTCTCCGTCTCCTTGTCGACCTGGATCTGGTTGACGAGGTTGCCCTCTGCCAGGGACTCCAGGGTCCACACCAGGTGGGGGAGGTCGATGCGGTTCATCGTCGAGCAGAAGCAGACCGTCTTGTCGAGGAAGACGACCTCCTTGTCCTGCGCGGCGAAGCGGTTCGCCAGACGGCGGACGAGGTTCAGCTCGGTGCCGATGGCCCACTTGGAGCCGGCCGGGGCCGCCTCCAGCGCCTTGATGATGTACTCCGTCGAGCCGACGTAGTCCGCGGCCGCCACGACCTCGTGCTTGCACTCGGGGTGGACGAGGACGTTCACGCCGGGGATGCGGGCGCGCACGTCGTTGACCGAGTCGACCGAGAACCGGCCGTGCACCGAGCAGTGCCCGCGCCACAGGATCATCTTGGCGTCGCGCAGCTGCTGGGCGGTCAGGCCGCCGTTCGGCTTGTGCGGGTTGTAGAGCACGCAGTCGTCCAGGGACATGCCCATGTCGCGGACGGCGGTGTTGCGGCCCAGGTGCTGGTCCGGCAGGAAGAGCACCTTCTCGCCCTGCTCGAAGGCCCACTCCAGGGCCTTCTTCGCGTTGGACGAGGTGCAGATCGTGCCGCCGTGCTTGCCGGTGAACGCCTTGATGTCGGCGGAGGAGTTCATGTACGAGACGGGGACCGTCGCACCGGCTATGCCGGCCTCGGTCAGCACGTCCCAGCACTCGGCGACCTGCTCGGCGGTGGCCATGTCGGCCATCGAGCAGCCGGCGGCCAGGTCCGGCAGGACGACCTTCTGGTCGTCCGAGGTCAGGATGTCCGCGGACTCCGCCATGAAGTGGACGCCGCAGAAGACGATGTACTCGGCCTCCGGCTTGGCGGCCGCGTCCTTGGCCAGCTTGAAGGAGTCGCCGGTGACGTCGGCGAACTCGATCACCTCGTCACGCTGGTAGTGGTGGCCGAGGATGAAGACCTTGTCCCCGAGCTTCTCCTTGGCCGCGCGGGCGCGCGCGACCAGGTCCGGGTCCGACGGCGACGGCAGGTCGCCGGGGCACTCCACCCCGCGCTCGCTCTTGGGGTCGGCCTCGCGGCCGAGCAGCAGCAGGGCGAGGGGCGTCGGCTGGACGTCCAAAGGCTGGGCGGTGGTCACGACACGCACCCTTTCTGTTCCGCGACAAGGGACTTCCGAAGCGGGGCTTCTGAAGCAGAATTCGACTTCTCGTCTATTTGACGTTATCTATCATAGCTCCTTCACGTCACTTTGACGATGCCGATAGTGTCGATGTGACGAATTCGCCCGTGACGAAGCACCGGGTCCGTCAGGTCCACCTCCGCGCGACGGTGTGCGAGCATGGAAATCTGAAACATGCGTCGGGTCCGGAATGAATCCGCGGCCCCGCTCGTTGCCATCGACGGCAAGAGTCCGACGTTTCCCTGCCTTGGGTGGGGAGCCGCCCACTTCGGGAGTGAATGCAGATGTCCGTACAGGACGACAAGACCACTGTGAGCGACGGCATCCTCCTGTCCGACGCCGCCGCCGAGAAGGTCAGGACCCTGCTGGAGCAGGAAGGCCGCGATGACCTGGCGCTCCGCGTCGCCGTCCAGCCCGGCGGCTGCTCCGGCCTGCGCTACCAGCTCTTCTTCGACGAGCGCTCCCTCGACGGCGATGTCGTCAAGGACTTCGACGGCGTGAAGGTCGTCACGGACCGGATGAGCTCCCCGTACCTGCACGGTGCCTCGATCGACTTCGTCGACACCATCGAGAAGCAGGGCTTCACGATCGACAACCCCAACGCCACCGGCTCCTGCGCCTGCGGCGACTCCTTCAGCTAAGCCGGAAGCGAGTACGGACACACGGGAGGCCCCCGGCGCCATCGGCGCCGGGGGCCTCCCGCCGTGCGGGCCGGGTCACTGCCGGGGGAGCGGCTTGCCCGACGTCGCGTCGATCACCTTGCGCTCGCCCAGCGGCTGCTGGAGCGTCGCCGACACCGTCATGTCCTGGGCGATCATGATGCAGGACCGCCCCGGCTCGTTCGGGGTGTCCGTGATCCGCACCGTCACCGATCCCGCCTCCTCCCGGGCCTCCAGCGCGTACGTGCTGCACGCTCCGCCCCAGAAGTTCACGGTCAGCTTCCGGTCGGCCTGCTGGTACGAGAAGCCCGGCACGGTCCGCCCGCCCTTGGGGGCCGACGGCGTCCCCGCGGCGTCCTCGCCGGCCGGCTGGACCACGGTGCGGCCGGGCCCGCCGCCGCTCCCCGCCACCTCGAAGAGCCAGGCCGGGACCAGCCCGCGCGCCCCTTCCACGGTCCCCGGGGCCAGCCCGAGCACCGCGCCCTTCACGGTCTCGGTCCGCGGCGGCTTCATCGGCCGCGGCTCCGGGTTGCAGGGCGGCGTGTCCCCGGGACCGACCGGGTTGTCCGGGGACAGCGGGACCGCGCTCGCGCAGCCGCTGGGCCCGGGGTCCGTACCGCCGGATCCGGCCGAGGCCCGGTTCAGCCGGGCCAGCGCCTCCACGGCCCCGACCACCGGCTGCTCCGCCGCGCGCACGGGCGCCTTCAGCTCGCCGCTGCCCGCCACGACCCGGGAGTCCCCGCCCACGCTGATCTTCGTGGTCCAGCCCTGGGTGGGCAGCCCGTCGATCACCGGGTCCGCCGTCACCACGCGTACGGAGCCCTGGGCGAGCCGGGCGTCCAGCTTGGCCCCGCCCTGGCCGAGCGCCGCGAGCACCGGGGCGGCGGCGGCCTTGGCGGCCTCCTCGCTCACCGGAGTGCCGCCCTTGGCGTCCGCGGCGCCGTTGCCCTCCGCCTGGGGGAGGGTGGCCGGGCCGCAGGTGTCCTTGCCGCGCTTGCAGTCGTCGCCGGCGCCGCCGGTGCCCTGGCCGCCCGTCCCCTGGAAGCGGGAGAAGTTCCACGTCCCGGGGGCCTTGTGGTTCACCGTGAGCCGGGGTCCGGAACCGTCGCCGCCCTCCCCGGCCTGCCAGGTCTCCCCGGTCAGCCGGGGAGTCCCCGGGAGGCCGAGGGCCGTCGCGAGGCGGGCCGCCTCCTCCGCGCTCACCTCGCCGGTCGCGGCGAAGGACGGCGCGGTCGCCGCGGGTGCGTCGGGCAGCTTCACGTCGGCCCGGTACGTCACCCCGCCGCCGTGCGGGTCCGGCTCGCCGGGGGCGATGCCCGGCCCGGAGGGGCTCGGCGCCACGCGGGGCGCCGAGGCCGCGCTGTCACCCGTACGGCCTGGCTCGCCGTCGCCGGAGGCCGCAGCCGCCCAGTACGCCGTACCGCCGCCCGCGATCAGGACGGCGGCCGCGATCGAGCCGATGGCCCAGGCCGGCCGCCGCCGTGTGCCGCGTGATGTGTCGGGTTGTTCGCTGGTCACCGCTTGCTCCTTCGCCCTCGCCGCAGTGGCTGACGGGGCTGTGACGGATGAGGCGGCGAACCGGTTCCCCCGGTCCCCGTATTCGGCTAGTCCCCGTACGCGGCCGTCGAGGCGATCAGGCGGGCCGAGGCCGGCGGGACGCTGATCCCGTGGATCTGCGAGGGCGCCACCCGGTCCGGCCGGGGGTCGGCCACGACCGCCCAGTGCGGGGCCATCCTGGCGCAGTCGCCCAGCAGCCGCGCGAAGCCGGGCCGCGTGCCGTCGGCGCCCTTCTCGGCGCTTTCCTTGGCCATGCCCGCGTACCCGAAACCATCGGTGTAGGTCATGGGGGCACGGTAGGCACGGCGCGGCGGGCGAAGAAAGACCTACTACGGGGTAGTTTCGTGCGGTCGGCGGCCCGGGCGGCGACCGGGTAGTTTTGACTGTCACCCTCGCCGTCCTCCGCAGGAGCGTCCACGCCGTGCGTATCGCAGTCACCGGCTCCATCGCCACCGACCACCTCATGACCTTCCCCGGCCGCTTCGCCGACCAGCTGGTCGCGGACCAGCTGCACACGGTCTCCCTCTCCTTCCTCGTCGACAACCTCGACGTGCGCCGGGGCGGCGTCGGCCCGAACATCTGCTTCGGCATGGGCCAGCTCGGCACCCGCCCGATCCTGGTCGGCGCGGCCGGGTACGACTTCGACGAGTACCGCGCGTGGCTGGAGCGGCACGGCGTCGACACCGACTCGGTGCGCATCTCCGAGGTGCTGCACACCGCGCGCTTCGTGTGCACCACGGACGCCGACCACAACCAGATCGGCTCCTTCTACACGGGCGCGATGAGCGAGGCCCGCCTGATCGAGCTGAAGGCGGTCGCGGACCGGGTGGGCGGGCTCGACCTCGTCCTCATCGGCGCCGACGACCCCGAGGCGATGCTGCGCCACACGGAGGAGTGCCGCACGCGCGGGATCCCGTTCGCGGCGGACTTCTCGCAGCAGATCGCCCGGATGGACGGCGAGAACATCCGCACCCTGATGGAGGGCGCGACGTACCTCTTCTCGAACGAGTACGAGAAGGGCCTGATCGAGTCGAAGTCCGGCTGGACGGACGCGGAGATCCTGGCCGAGGTCGGCACGCGCGTGACCACCCTGGGCTCGCGGGGCGTGCGGATCGACCGGGTCGGCGAGGAGCCGATCGTGGTCGGCTGCCCGGACGAGACGGCGAAGGTGGACCCGACGGGCGTCGGCGACGCGTTCCGCGCGGGCTTCCTCACCGGCCTCGGCTGGGGCGTGGGCCTGGAGCGGGCGGCGCAGGTCGGCTGCATGCTGGCCACGCTCGTGATCGAGACGCTGGGCACGCAGGAGTACACCCTGGCCCGCGCCCACTTCATGGAGCGCTTCACCAAGGCGTACGGCGAGGACGCGGCCGCCGAGGTCCGCGCCCACCTGGCGGCGTAACCCCCACGCGCACCGGACGCCGGCGGGCCCGGGACTCAGACCCGCCGGCGGACCGTGTACGCGACCCCCGCCGCGCGCGGGGCTTCGCCGACGTACGCGTGCCCGCGCATCGTGCACCAGGCCGGGATGTCCAGGCGGGCCACCTCGTCGTCCGAGAGGACGGTGACGGTGCCGCCGACCGGGACCGAGGTGATCGCGCGGGCCAGCTCGATCACCGGCTGGGGGCAGCGCAGGCCCAGCGCGTCGATCTCCAGCGCGTCCGACACCGGCGCCGCGGCGACCGGTTCGACCACGCCGAGCGTGGCGCGGACCCCCGCCACCACCCCCGGCAGGACCTCCAGGAAGCCGTTCACCTCCTGCGCCGTCGTCCCCGGCGGCAGGGAGACCCGTACGTTCCCCTCCGACAGCACGCCCATGGCCCGGAGCACATGACTCGGGGTCAGCGTGGAGCTGGTGCAGGAGGAGCCGGAGGAGACGGAGTAGCCCGCCCGGTCCAGCTCGTGCAGCAGCGTCTCGCCGTCGACGTACAGGCAGGAGAACGTGACCAGGTGCGGCAGCCGCCGCTCCGGGTCCCCGACCACCTCCACGTCCGGCACCAGCCGGGCCACGCGCCGCCGGACGCGGTCCACCAGGATCCGCAGCCGGGCCGCCTCCGCCTCGGCCTCGGCCCGCACCGCCCGCAGCGAGGCGGCCGCCGCCACGACGGCCGGCAGGTTCACGAAGCCGGGGGAGCGGCCCGACTCCCTTTCGTCCGCGGGGAATCGGGGAGAGAAGCGGACCCCCTTGCGGACGGCCAGCAGCCCGACTCCCGGCGGACCGCCCCATTTGTGCGCGCTGGCGGTCAGCACCGACCAGCCGCCCTCCACCGGGCCCCAGCCCAGCGACTGCGCCGCGTCCACCAGCAGCGGCACCCCGGCCGCCGCGCAGACCTCGGCCACCTCCGCCACCGGCTGGACGGTGCCCACCTCGTGGTTGGCCGACTGGAGGCAGGCCAGGGCCGTCGACGGGTCGAGTGCGCAGGCGTATCCGGACGGGGACACCGCGCCCGCGCGGTCCACCGGCACCCGGGTCACGGTCCCCCCGGCGGCCTCGTGCGCGTCCGCCGCGTGGAGTACAGAACTGTGTTCGACCGCCGATACGACCAGATGACCGCCGACACGCCGGCGCCCGGCGAGCGCCCCCGCGACCCCCGTGTGAACCGCGTGCGTCCCCGAAGGAGTGAACACGAGCTCGTCGGGCCGACAGCCCACGGCCTCCGCCGCCGCCTCGCGCGCCGCGTCGAGCAGCAGCCGGGCGCGCCGGCCTTCCCGGTAGAGCCGGGCGGGATCCGCCCAGCCCTCGTCGAGGGAGGCCTGCAACGCCTGCCGGGCCACGGGGTGCAGGGGAGCGGCGGACGCGGTGTCGAAGTACGGCATCGGGCCACGCTAACCGGCGGGCGGGACCCTTCGAGGTCAGGGGCCGTCAGATGCCCTCCGGAGGCCGCCATTCAGGGGGTGTTGGGCCGTCCCCCGTACGGCGGATCCATCCCTTCGGGGGCAGTAGCGGCGCGTTGGGCACCCTCCCCGCGCGACCCCAAATAGCGTCCAGTAGGGTTTGGTCCGCATAAACATCCAAACCCCTGCCTGCGTCAGGGCCGGCGACCGACCCGAATACGGCCGCGGCCGGCCGCGCGGGCCGAGACTCTCGGGAAGGCGCTACGTGAGTCCCTACGGCTCCGACCGCTCGCCGCGGCGCCCGATGCGGCGGAAGCTGCTGCAGGCGCTGACTGCGGGCGCGGTCCTGGCGACCGCCACTGGTTGCTCGTACAACTGGCAAGACTTCCCCCGGCTCGGAATGCCCTATCCGGTCACGGAGGAGGCGCCTCGCATCCTGTCCCTGTGGCAGGGGTCGTGGGCAGCTGCCCTCATCACGGGCATCCTGGTCTGGGGCCTGATCATCTGGAGCGTCATCTTCCACCGGCGCAGCCGGACGAAGGTGGAGGTCCCCCCGCAGACCCGGTACAACATGCCCATCGAGGCGCTGTACACCGTGGTCCCGCTCATCATCGTCTCGGTGCTCTTCTACTTCACCGCGCGTGACGAGTCGAAGCTGCTCGCCCTCACCCCCAAGCCGGCGCACACGATCAACGTGATCGGCTTCCAGTGGAGCTGGGGCTTCAACTACGTCGAGAACGTCGACGCAGATGCGGCGACCCCGAAGGCCGGTGAGGTCCCCAAGGAGCTCGCCAACATCCCGGACCGCTTCACCAAGGAATTCCCCGCGGGCGCCGAGGGCGTCTACGAGAAGGGCGTTCCCAACGACCGGAACCCGGAGACGGGCAACCCGGGGCCGACCCTCTGGCTGCCCAAGGGCGAGAAGGTCCGCTTCATCCTGTCGTCGAACGACGTCATCCACTCCTTCTGGGTGGTCCCCTTCCTGTTCAAGCAGGACGTGATCCCGGGCCACACCAACGTGTTCGAGGTCACCCCCTCCGAAGAGGGCGTCTTCGTGGGCAAGTGCGCCGAGCTCTGCGGCGTCGACCACTCCCGGATGCTCTTCAACGTCAAGGTCGTCTCGCCCGAGGCCTACCGGGCGCACCTCAAGGAACTGGCCGAGAAGGGGCAGACCGGCTTCCTCCCGGCCGGCATCAAGCAGACTGACCCGGCCCGGAATGCGGAGACGAACAAACTGTGAGCATCCTCAACGAACCTCAGGGTGCCGCCGCCGACTCGTATGAAAACGAGCTGCCGGTGCGGCGCAAGCAGCCGGGCAATGTCGTCGTGAAGTGGCTGACCACTACCGACCACAAGACCATCGGCACGATGTACCTGGTCACCTCGTTCGTGTTCTTCATCATCGGCGGTCTGCTGGCGCTCCTCATGCGCGCCGAGCTGGCTCGTCCGGGTACGCAGATCATGTCGAACGAGCAGTTCAACCAGGCGTTCACCATGCATGGCACGATCATGCTGCTGATGTTCGCCACCCCGCTCTTCGCGGGCTTCGCGAACTGGATCATGCCGCTGCAGATCGGCGCGCCCGACGTGGCGTTCCCGCGGCTGAACATGTTCGCGTACTGGCTGTACGTCTTCGGCTCGACCATCGCGGTGGCCGGCTTCGTGACGCCGAACGGCGCCGCCGACTTCGGCTGGTTCGCCTACTCCCCGCTGTCGGACGCGGTCCGCTCGCCGGGCATCGGCGCCGACATGTGGATCATGGGTCTGGCCTTCTCCGGCTTCGGCACGATCCTCGGCTCGGTCAACTTCATCACCACGATCATCTGCATGCGCGCTCCGGGCATGACGATGTTCCGCATGCCGATCTTCACCTGGAACGTGCTGCTGACCGGTGTCCTGGTCCTGCTCGCCTTCCCGGTCCTGGCCGCCGCGCTCTTCGCGCTGGAGGCCGACCGCAAGTTCGGCGCCCACGTATTCGACGCCTCAAACGGCGGAGCATTGCTCTGGCAACACCTCTTCTGGTTCTTCGGACACCCAGAGGTGTACATCATCGCCCTGCCGTTCTTCGGAATCGTCTCCGAGATCATCCCGGTCTTCTCCCGCAAGCCGATGTTCGGTTACATCGGTCTGATCGGTGCGACGATCGCGATCGCGGGCCTCTCCGTGACCGTGTGGGCCCACCACATGTACGTCACCGGCGGTGTGCTGCTGCCGTTCTTCTCCTTCATGACCTTCCTGATCGCGGTACCGACCGGTGTGAAGTTCTTCAACTGGATCGGCACCATGTGGAAGGGCTCGCTGTCCTTCGAGACCCCGATGCTCTGGACGATCGGCTTCCTGGTCACCTTCACCTTCGGTGGTCTGACCGGCGTCATCCTGGCCTCGCCCCCGATGGACTTCCACGTCTCCGACTCGTACTTCGTCGTCGCGCACTTCCACTACGTCGTCTTCGGCACCGTGGTGTTCGCGATGTTCGCCGGCTTCCACTTCTGGTGGCCGAAGTTCACGGGCAAGATGCTGGACGAGCGCCTCGGCAAGATCACCTTCTGGACGCTGTTCATCGGCTTCCACGGCACGTTCCTGGTGCAGCACTGGCTGGGCGCCGAGGGCATGCCGCGCCGTTACGCGGACTACCTCGCGGCCGACGGTTTCACCGCCCTGAACACGATCTCGACGATCAGCTCGTTCCTGCTGGGCATGTCGATGCTGCCGTTCATGTACAACGTCTGGAAGACGGCGAAGTACGGCAAGAAGGTCGAGGTCGACGACCCGTGGGGCTACGGCCGTTCGCTGGAGTGGGCGACGTCCTGCCCGCCGCCGCGGCACAACTTCCTCACCCTGCCGCGGATCCGTTCCGAATCCCCGGCGTTCGACCTTCACCACCCTGAGATCGCGGCCCTCGACCACCTTGAGGACCACAGCGTGGCCCCCAAGGCCGTCGCGGGTGGCAAGGAGGCCGGCAAGTGAAGATCCAGGGCAAGATGTTCCTCTGGCTCTCCTTCTTCATCCTGATCATGGCCGTCGTGTACGGCGTGTGGTCGAAGGAGCCCGTCGGAACCACCGCGCTCTTCCTGGCCTTCGGCCTGAGCGTCATGATCGGCTACTACCTGGCCTTCACGGCCAAGCGCGTGGACGAGATGGCCCAGGACAACCTGGAGGCCGACGTCGCCGACGAGGCGGGCGAGCTGGGGTTCTTCTCCCCGCACAGCTGGCAGCCGCTCTCGCTGGCCATCGGCGGTGCGTTCGCGTTCCTGGGCGTCGTCTTCGGCTGGTGGCTCATGTACTTCTCGGCCCCGATCATCCTGATCGGCCTGTGGGGCTGGGTGTACGAGTACTACCGCGGTGAGAACCAGAACCAGTAGGACCGCAGCAGCAGGACAAGACCTGGGGCCCGGACACCTCCGATGGAGGAGTCCGGGCCCCTCGTTTGCAGTCACCCCGCGCGCAGTAATGGTCATACCTTCATAGCGTGGGCTCCATGAAGCACTCACCGCGTCTTCGGACGGTACTCAGCTGCTCCGTGCTGGTGGCGTCCCTGGGGGCCGGCGCCACCGCTTGCGGGCCCGGAGACAACCCGCTGTCTGTCCGCCCGTACGACGCGGGCGACCAGGTCGTCTTCAACCAGCCGCCCGGCGGACGGCCCGTCGACCCCGAGAAGCCCCTGGAGATCACCGCCAAGGGCACCGGCGGCAGCCGGATCACCGACGTGTCCGCCGTGGACGCCCAGGGCCGCCGTCTCGCGGGCGAGCTGAGCGCCAAGGGCGACCGCTGGCACAGCACCGCCCCGATGGCCGCCGGCGTCCATTACACGGTCCTGGTGAACACCGAGGACGAGCGGGGCGCTCCGGGGCAGCGCAGGCTGACGTTCGAGACCACTCCGGCCGAGAAGGTCCTCAAGGTCGAATTCGGCCCGGACGAGGGCAAGTACGGCGTCGGACAGCCCCTTACGGCCGTACTCAACGAGCCCGTCACGGACAAGGCGGCCCGGGCGATCGTGGAGCGGGGCCTGGTCGTCAGCACGCCGCCGGGCGTCGAGGGCGCCTGGCACTGGGTGGACGACAAGAACCTGCACTTCCGCCCGAAGGATTACTGGCCCGCGCACTCCACCGTCTCCGTACGGAGCAATCTGGAGGGCATCAAGATCAACGATGAGCTCCACGGGGCCGCCGCCACGCCGTTGACGCTGGAGATCGGCGACCGGGTCGAGGTCACCACCGACGCGTCCTCGCACTACCTGACGTTCGAGCGCAACGGAGAAGTGATCAACACCATTCCGGTGACCACCGGAAAGCCCGGCTTCTCCACCCGCAACGGGGTCAAGGTGGTGCTCGGCAAGCAGTACTTCGTCCAGATGCGCGGCGACACCGTCGGCATCGGCGGCAGCGAGTACTACAACCTGCCCGTCTACTACGCGACCCGTGTCACCTGGAGTGGTGAATACGTGCACGCCGCACCGTGGTCCGTGGACTCGCAGGGCTCCGAGAACGTCAGCCACGGCTGCACCGGCATGAGCACGGGCAACGCCGCCTGGTTCTACGAGAACATCACCGAGGGCGACATCGTCCGGGTGGTCAACAGTATCGGCGACGACATGGAGCCCTTCGGCAACGGCTTCGGCGACTGGAACCTGGACTGGAAGGAGTGGCGCGACGGCAGCGCCCTCCTCAAGGGCACCCAGGAAGGCCGCAGTCCGATCGACCAGGCCCGGCTGCGCCCGCAGGTCTGAGCCCTCCGGGCCCCCGCCCCGGGGCCGGGAGGGCCCGTACGGCCCGTACGGCCCGCTGCCGGCGCGCCGGAGTCCCCACGGACTCCCGGCGCGTCGGCGGCCTTCGTGCGCGACGCCCCCTATGCCGCCGACGACAGCCGGGAACGCACCAGGCCCGCCAGGGCGTCCGCGAACTGCACCGGATCGACCGGCAGGGTCACCGCGGCGTCCGCGCGGCTCCAGGTGGCCAGCCAGGCGTCCTGCGGACGCCCCATCAGGAGCAGGACCGGCGGGCACCGGAAGATCTCGTCCTTGATCTGGCGGCAGACGCCCATGCCGCCCGCCGGGACCGCCTCGCCGTCCAGCACGCACACGTCGATCCCGCCCGCGTCCAGCTCGCTCAGGACGGCCGGGAGGGTGGCGCATTCCACGAACTCGACCGGCGGCAGGTCCGCGGCCGGCCTGCGCCCGGCCGCCAGCCGCACCTGCTCGCGGGTGCCCGCGTCGTCGCTGTAGACCAGAACCCGTGCAGTCGACCGCATTTCGTTCCTCCACGGTGCCGTGAATCACGTTGATGTTGCGCGGGATGCTACTCCGTCCGACCCGGTGTCAACATCGGTTCGGACAGCCTCGCCGTCGAAGGTCACGGGCCGATCTGATGGGCCGTTCGGGCCTTGCACACGCCCCTGACACTCCGAACGGCACCCCCCGGGGTGAGGGCGGGATAAGCGACCGACATAATGTCGGTCGTGGCGACAGCAACGACAGTAGATACCGGGCACGCGCACCCGACGGTCAACCGGCCGAACCTCGTCAGCGTCGGAACCATCATCTGGTTGAGTTCCGAGCTGATGTTCTTCGCGGCCCTCTTCGCGATGTACTTCACCCTGCGATCCGTGACAGGTGCCGAGTACTGGACAGAGCAGGCTTCGGCCTTGAATCTGCCCTTCTCGGCGACGAACACGACGATCCTGGTGCTTTCCTCCCTCACCTGCCAGCTCGGCGTATTCGCCGCGGAGCGCGGTGACGTGAAGAAGCTCCGGTCGTGGTTCATGATCACATTCGTCATGGGTGCGATCTTCATTGGCGGCCAGGTGTTCGAGTACACCGAGCTGGTCAAGCACGAGGGCATGTCTCTCAAGTCAGGTCCGTACGGCTCGGTGTTCTACCTGACCACCGGCTTCCACGGTCTGCACGTGACGGGCGGTCTCATCGCCTTCCTGCTGGTCCTCGGCCGGACGTACGCGGCCAAGAGGTTCACCCACGAACAGGCCACGTCGGCCATCGTCGTGTCCTACTACTGGCACTTCGTCGATGTCGTCTGGATCGGCCTCTTCGCGACGATCTACCTGATCAAGTAGCGAACACGTCACCGGGCCAGACCCGGCACTCCATCCAGAAACACCGACGCAGAAGATCCTGACACCGGGGTAATCCGTGAAAAAGCTCTCCGCACGACGACGCCATCCGCTGGCGGCGGTCGTCGTTCTACTCCTCGCGCTGGCGGCCACTGGGGGGCTGTACGCCGCCTTCGCCCCCGCGGGCAAGGCGCAGGCCGATGAAACCGCCCAGTCCCTCGCCATCGAGGAGGGCAAGAAGCTCTACGCCGTGGGCTGCGCAAGCTGCCACGGAACCGGCGGTCAGGGTTCCACTGACGGCCCCAGCCTGGTCGGCGTCGGCTCCGCGGCCGTCGACTTCCAGGTGAGCACGGGCCGCATGCCCGCCCAGCAGCCCGGCGTGCAGGTGCCGAAGAAGCCGGTCATCTACGACCAGGCGCAGATCGACCAGCTCGCCGCGTACATCGGCTCTCTCGGCGCCGGCCCCATCGTGCCGACCGAGAAGCAGTACGACCCGGCGGGCGCCAACATCGCCAGGGGTGGTGAGCTCTTCCGCAACAACTGCGCGCAGTGCCACAACTTCACCGGCGAAGGCGGCGCGCTGACGAACGGCAAGTACGCCCCGAACCTTGAGGGCGTCGAGCCGAAGCACATCTACGAGGCCATGCTCACCGGCCCGCAGAACATGCCCTCCTTCCCGGACAGCACCATGCCGACGAAGGAGAAGAAGGACATCATCGCGTACCTCCAGCACGTCAACGGCGATAAGTCGACCAGCCCCGGTGGTCTCAAGCTCGGTGGCCTCGGCCCCGTCTCCGAGGGTCTGTTCGGCTGGATCTTCGGCCTGGGTGCGCTGATCGCTGTCGCCGTCTGGGTCGCGGCCCACACCGCTAAGGCCAAGAAGTCATGAGTAGCCAAGACATTCCCGAAGAGAAGCACCTGCCGAGCGAGCAGGGCGACGCGCACCACGGTGGCGTAGCAGTCGCGGACGATCCGTTCGCCGACCCGGGCCTGCCGGTCCACAAGCCCCGTATCCAGGACATCGACGAGCGGGCCGCGAAGCGCTCCGAGCGCACCGTGGCGATGCTGTTCACGCTGTCGATGCTGGCCACGATCGGCTTCATCGCCTCGTACGTGACCCTCCCGGTCGACAAGATCGTCTACATCTTCCCGATCGGGAAGGTGAGCGCGCTGAACTTCGCGCTCGGTCTGACCCTGGGCACGGCCCTCTTCTGCATCGGAGCGGGCGCGGTCCACTGGGCCCGCACCCTGATGTCCGACGTTGAGGTCGCCGACGAGCGCCACGAGATCGCGGCGCCGCCGGAGCTCAAGGCGAAGGTCATGCAGGACTTCGCGGACGGCGCGCAGGAGTCGGGCATCGCCCGCCGCCCGCTGATCCGCAACACCATGCTGGGCGCGCTGTCGATGCTGCCGCTGTCCGCTCTCATGATCATGCGCGACCTGGGCCCGCTGCCCGAGGAGAAGCTGCGCAAGACCGTGTGGAGCAGGGGCAAGCTGCTCATCAACGACAACACGAACGAGCCGCTGCGTCCCGAGGACGTGCTGGTCGGTTCGCTGACCTTCGCCAGGCCCGAGGGCCTGGAGGAGGAGCAGCACGACTTCCAGACGCAGATCGCCAAGGCCGCCCTGATGATCGTCCGCATCAAGCCGGAGGACATCAAGGACAAGCAGGAACTTGAGTGGTCCCACGAGGGCATCGTGGCCTACTCGAAGATCTGCACCCACGTCGGCTGCCCGATCAGCCTGTACGAGCAGCAGACCCACCACGTGCTCTGCCCGTGCCACCAGTCCACCTTCGACCTCTCCGACGGCGCCCGAGTCATCTTCGGTCCGGCCGGCCACGCGCTTCCGCAGCTGCGGATCGGCGTGAACGGTGAAGGCTTCCTCGAAGCGCTCGGCGACTTCGAAGAGCCCGTCGGTCCTGCATTCTGGGAGCGCGGATGAGCACTGCCACCGACACGAAGCGCCCGGCGCCCTCCAAGGGCGAACGGGTGGCCGACTGGGCCGACGGACGTCTGGGCATCTACAGCCTGGCCAAGTCCAACATGCGCAAGATCTTCCCGGACCACTGGTCCTTCATGCTGGGTGAGATCTGCCTCTACAGCTTCATCATCATCATCCTCACGGGTGTGTACCTGACGCTGTTCTTCCACCCGAGCATGAACGAGGTCGTGTACCACGGCTCGTACGTGCCGATGCAGGGCGTCCAGATGTCCGAGGCCTTCGCCTCGACGCTGGACATCAGCTTCGACGTCCGCGGTGGTCTGCTGATCCGTCAGATCCACCACTGGGCGGCGCTGATCTTCGTCGCGGCGATGCTCGTGCACATGATGCGCGTGTTCTTCACCGGCGCGTTCCGCAAGCCGCGCGAGGTCAACTGGATCTTCGGCTTCCTGCTGCTGGTCCTCGGCATGTTCACCGGTTTCACCGGTTACTCCCTGCCGGACGACCTGCTCTCGGGCACCGGTGTCCGCTTCATGGAGGGCGCGATCCTGTCCGTGCCGATCGTCGGCACGTACCTGTCGTTCTTCCTCTTCGGCGGCGAGTTCCCCGGCGGCGACTTCGTCGCGCGGTTCTACTCGATCCACATCCTGCTGCTGCCCGGCATCATGATGGGCCTGCTGGTGGCCCACCTGATCCTGGTCTTCTACCACAAGCACACCCAGTTCGCGGGTCCCGGCAAGACGAACAACAACGTCGTCGGCATGCCGCTGCTGCCGGTCTACATGGCCAAGGCCGGAGGCTTCTTCTTCCTGGTCTTCGGTGTCATCGCGGCCATCGCGGCGATCGCCTCGATCAACCCGATCTGGGCGCTCGGCCCCTACCGGCCGGACCACGTGTCCACCGGCGCGCAGCCCGACTGGTACATGGGCTTCTCCGAGGGCCTCATCCGTGCCATGCCCGGCTGGGAGATCAACCTCTGGGGCCACACGCTCGTCCTGGGCGTGTTCATCCCGCTGGTGATCTTCCCGCTGGTGCTGGCCGCGATCGCGGTGTACCCGTTCATCGAGTCCTGGGTCACCGGGGACAAGCGCGAGCACCACATCCTGGACCGCCCGCGCAACGTCCCGACCCGTACGGGCTTCGGTGTGGCCTGGCTGACGTGGTACGTCATCCTGCTGATCGCCGGTGGAAACGACATGTTCGCGCAGTACTTCCACCTGTCGATCAACAACATCACGTGGTTCGCCCGCATCGGCTTCTTCGTCGGTCCGGTCATCGCGTTCGTCATCACCAAGCGGATCTGCCTCGGCCTCCAGCGCCGGGACCGGGACAAGGTGCTGCACGGTCGCGAGACCGGCATCATCAAGCGCCTGCCGCACGGTGAGTTCGTCGAGGTCCACGAGCCGCTGACGCAGGGCAAGCTGCACACGCTGACCGCGCACGAGCAGTACAAGCCGGTCGAGATCGGCCCGACGGTCGACGAGAACGGCGTCGAGCGCAAGGTCGGCCGCATGGAGAAGCTCCGCGCGAAGCTCAGCAAGGGCTACTACGCGGAGAACAGCCAGATTCCGAAGCCCACGGTGGAGGAGTACAAGGAGATCCAGAGCGGCCACGGCCACCACTGATCCCAGCTTGAGGGACTGATTCAGGTCAGTCCCCGTGTCGCCACGGCAAGAGCCCCGTCCAGTGTCCGGACGGGGCTCTTTGCCGTCCCCGGGGCTGGATAGGCTGAACCCCTTCCCATTCGAGTGGGCCCCGACATCGGGTGGCCGATCAACAGCAGGAGCGGACCATGAACGTTGCGACCCCGGCAGGCGGCGACAGCGTGGCGGCCCGCGGCTGGCCGGGCGTCCTCGATGCCCTGCTGTCCGGCCAGGACCTGCGCGCCGACGAGACGGCCTGGGCCATGGACCGGATCATGCGCGGAGAGGCCACCGACGCCCAGATCGCCGGCTTCGCGGTGGCGCTGCGGGCCAAGGGGGAGACGGTCTCGGAGATCAACGGCCTCGTACGGTCGATGTACGACCACGCCAACCTGATCGAGGTGCCGGGCCGGACGGTGGACATCGTCGGCACGGGCGGCGACGGGGCCAAGACGGTGAACATCTCGACGATGTCCTCGATCGTCGTGGCCGGTACGGGCGCCAAGGTGGTCAAGCACGGCAATCGGGCCGCGTCCTCCGCGAGCGGCTCCTCGGACGTGCTGGAGAAGCTCGGCGTCAACCTGGACCTCACCCCGGCGCGGGTGGCCGAGGTCGCGGAGGAGGCCGGCATCACCTTCTGCTTCGCGGTGAAGTTCCACCCGGCGCTGCGGCACGTGGCCGCGGCCCGCAAGGAGCTGGGCATCCGGACCACGTTCAACTTCCTCGGCCCGCTGACCAATCCGGCGCGGGTACGGGCGCAGGCCACGGGCGTCGCGGACCCGCGCGTGGCGCCCATCGTGGCGGGCGTGCTGGCGGAGCGGGGCTCCTCGGCTCTGGTGTTCCGCGGGGACGACGGCCTGGACGAGCTGACGACGACGGCGACCTCCCGGGTGTGGTGGGTCCGCGACGGCCGGGTGGACGAGCAGCCGTTCGACCCGCGCGACGTCGGCATCCCGCTGGTCGACGTCTCGGCCCTGCGGGGCGCGGACGCCTCGTACAACGCGGACGTCGCACGCCGGCTGCTGGCCGGCGAGAGCGGCCCGGTGCGCGACGCGGTGCTGCTGAACGCGGCGGCGGCCCTGGTGGCCCTGGACCCGGGCGCGGGCTCCCTTGAGGACCAGATCCGCGCCGCGATCGCCCTCGCCGCGGAGGCCGTCGACTCGGGCGCGGCCCGAGCGGCCCTGGACCGCTGGGTTTCCGCGAGCAACGCGTAGCGGTCCGCCGCGCGGCCGGTCCTTTCCGGCCAAGGCCCCGGTCCACCATGCGGACCGGGGCCTTGCGCGTGGGGGATCTTGTGGCAGGATGCTGACCAGGTCACGAGTGACAGCGTTTTGGCCCCGGCTTGCTGTCCGGCAACCCTCCTTCCGTGGCGGGGTGCCCCGGGTGATGACCAGGTCGCAGGCAGAAAGGCCTGCGGCAAGCGCGGATCCCTCGACACCAGGGGTCCTGGTCTCTTCGAGGAGCCTTTCCGTGAGCAAGCGAATGCGATAGGGCGTCTCCGCCCCTTCTTCACCCTCCGTGCGGTCCCGAGCGGTCCGCGCGTCGAGGCAATTCCCGTACCACTGGCACGTGTGCATCCGCGCATCCGTTCCGCGCATCCGCATCCGCATCCACTGATGCGTGCAGCGTGCACCCACGTACGGGCCGTCCGAAGCCATTCAGCCTGTCCTGCCGGGAGATGCCGCCATGTCCACGTACCCGAACGCCACCGCCACCGCCGCCACCACCGCCGTGACCGCCTCCGACCCCGCCTGCGCCGAGCCGCTGCCGGTCCTCGGCCGGGACGTCACCGTCCCGCTTGTCACCGGCGGCGAGGTCACGTACGCGGCCCTCGACTACGCGGCCAGCGCCCCGGCGCTCCAGCGGGTCTGGGACGACGTCGCCGCCTACGCCCCGTACTACGGCAGCGTCCACCGCGGCGCGGGCTACCTCTCCCAGCTGTCCACGGACCTCTTCGAGCAGAGCCGGGCGACGGTCTCCGAGTTCCTCGACTGCCGTCCGTCCGATCAGGTGGTCTTCACCCGGTCCACCACCGACTCGCTGAACCTGCTCGCCGCCGTGCTGCCGGCCGGCTGCCAGGTGTTCGTGTTCGAGACCGAGCACCACGCCTCGCTCCTGCCGTGGAGGGACGCGCAGGTCACGTACCTCAACGCGCCGCGGACCCCGGCCGAGGCCGTGGAGACCCTGGAGCGGGCGCTGGCCGGGCGGAGCCGGGAGCTCGGGGGAAGCCCCGCCCTGGTGTGCGTGACCGGCGCGTCCAACGTCACCGGTGAGCTGTGGCCGGTGAAGGAGCTCGCCGCCGCGGCGCACGCCCACGGCGCGCGGATCGTCCTGGACGCCGCCCAGCTGGCACCGCACCACCCCGTGTCCGTGCAGGAGCTTGACGTGGACTGGGTGGCCTTCTCCGGGCACAAGCTCTACGCGCCGTTCGGCTCGGGCGTGCTGGCCGGCCGGGCGGACTGGCTCCAGGAGGGACAGCCGTACCTGGCCGGCGGCGGCGCCTCCCGGAAGGTCGCCCGCCGCGCGGACGGCGGTGTGGACGTCGAGTGGCACACCACGGCGGCCCGCCACGAGGCCGGCTCCCCGAACGTGATCGGCGTGTACTCGATCGCCTCCGCCTGCAAGGCCCTGACCGAGGCGGGCTTCGAGAACCTCGTCGCCCGCGAGCGCCACCTCATCGCCAAGGTCCGGAGCGGCCTGGCGGAGGTCCCGGCGGTCCGGATCCTCTCCCTCTTCGGGGACGACGCCCCGCGGGTCGGCGTCATCTCCTTCGTGGTCGACGGCTGGAACAGCTCGCACTTCGCGGCGGCGCTGTCGGCGGAGTACGGGATCGGGGTCCGCGACGGCCTGTTCTGCGCCCACCCGCTGGTCCGGACCCTGCTGGGCAGCGAGCCGCAGGCCCAGGGCGAATGCGGAGCCCCCGAGGCGGCCCCGGGCGAGCGCTCGCTGAACGCGATCCGCGTCAGCTTCGGCGCCGGCACCCCGGACGAGCACGTCGAACGCTTCGTCGGCGCCGTGAAGGAACTGGTCACCTCCGGGGCCAAGTGGCGGTACCGCACGGAGGAAGGCCGCTGCGTCCCGGCCGTGTGAGGCGGCGCGGATCACGACGTACCGGGGCAGGGAGGGGCTGCCCCGCCGCAGAGGGCCTGCTACGCGTCGAGGCCGATCGCGAAGGCCGCTTCCAGGTCGTGCTGGGAGTACGTGCGGAAGGCCACGTGCGTGTCCGTCGCCTCGACGCCGGGGATCTTGCTGATGCGGCCCGGGATGATGTCCGCCAGGTTCTCGTGGCGGGCCACGCGGACCAGGGCGATCAGGTCGTACGTCCCCGTGACGGAGTAGACCTCGCTGACGCTGTCCAGCGCGGCGATCGACTCGGCGATCTCCGGGATGCGGTCCACGCTGGTCTTGATGAGCACGATCGCGGTGATCACGGCTGGCTGTCTCCCTCGGTGGCCGTCGCTGGTCGCCTCACTCTAGTCGTACGCCGATAGCGCACCCATGCGTAGGCGAAGCCGAGCGAGAAGCCCACCAGGTGGGCCAGGTACGCCACCCCCGGGCCGCTGCCGGCGCGGTGCGCGGCCACCCACTGGAGGGCGAACCAGAACAGCAGGACCATCCACGCCGGGAAGCGCAGCGGCAGGAACAGCAGGAACGGGAACAGGCTCGTCACCCGTGCGCGCGGGAACAGGCACAGGAAGGCGCCCAGCACCGCCGAGATCGCGCCCGAGGCGCCCACCAGCGTCTGCGCCGAAGAGGCGTTGGCCGCCGCGTACGCCGCCAGCGCCAGGTAGCCCGTACAGATGTAGAACGTCAGGAACTCCGGCCGCCCCATCCGCTCCTGCGTCATCACGCCGAAGACGTAGAGGAACAGCATGTTGCCCAGCAGGTGCAGCCAGCTGCCGTGCACGAACAGGGCGGTGAGCGGCGTCAGCAGGGCCCGCGCGGAGCCGGTGAAGAGCTCGTCCGGGACGACGCCCCAGTGCCGGAAGTACGCGGTCCCCGTCTCCAGTAACCGCTCGCCGGTCCCGTACGAGGGATTCAGCCCCGAGGCCGGGCCGAACAGGAACACCGCGCAGCAGCCGGCGATCAGCGCCTGGACGACCACCGGGCCCCGGGCGGCCTCCCGCAGGGCCTGCCACTTTGCGATCATGCGATCGAGCATGACCCAAGCGGACCCGCCGCGAGCACCGGCAGGCCGTAGGGTTACGTGCTGCGGTCCGCCGATTGACGCGGACGGCGGCTTTAATTGAATGAGCTATGAAGGAGAGAGCGGCCTGATGACGGTTCCCCTGCCGACCGACACCACCCGGTGGCGCTGCACGCTGTGCGGCAACCTCACGCGTTTCGACGTCACTCGTTCGTCGAAGGTCGTGGAGTACGTCCACCTGGATCTCGCCGGGGAGCCCAAGGTCGAGGAGCGCGAGGTGGTCAATGAGACCATCGAGTCGGTCCGCTGCCGGTGGTGCAACGCGGTGGACCAGATCGAGCTCGTGGACAGGCCGGGCGCGGACTCCTGACGGAGCCCCCGCCCACAGGTGAATGACGGTAGGGGTGACGGATTGTGGAGCCAGCAAGCGGCGCTGAGCCGGCCGACGCGGCCGGCGACGCCGCCGAGGTGCTCGACCGCCCGCTGCCGGAAGGCGTGCGGCGCCGGGTCGTCGCGCTCGTCTCGGACGCCTTCGGCGGACTGACGGTCGCGGACCTCCCGGCGCAGCTGCGCCAGTACGCCCGGTTCACCCCGACCCGGCGCGCCAAGTTCGCGGGCAACGCCATGGCCGCGGCGGTGGAGACGGACGCCGTCTTCCGGGGCCGCGTCGCCGAGAAGCTCCGGGAGGCGCAGGCCGAGCTGGCCGGGGCCCTGGAGTCCGGCGCCCCGCCCGCCGCCGCGGACCCGCTGGACGTGGCGGCCGCCGCGTACGTCCTGCGTCCGGTCGGCTGGGTGAAGCTGGTGGCCGCCGCCGGCGAGGAGGCGCAGCGGGCCGACGCCGAGCGGGTCGGCGAGGAGACCCGGCGCGAACTGGACCGGCTGCGCGAGGAACTGACCCACGCGCGGGATGCGCAGCGCCAGGGCGGCGAGCAGGTACGGGCCGAGCTGGACGCGGCGCGCAGGGAAGCGGAATCGCTTCAGCGCAAGCTGCGCAGCGCGCAGAGCGACGTGAAGCGGGGCGAGGCGGCCCTGCGCAAGGTCACCGCCGAGATCGACGGGATCAGGGGCGAGGCGGCCGCGCAGGTCGCTGCCGCCGAGAGCGAGACCCGGCGCCTCAAGTCCCGTCTCGCGGAGGTGGAGACGGCGCTGGAGACCTCGCGCCGGGCCACCCGCGAGGGCCGCAGCGTCGAGGACATGCGGCTGCGGCTGCTGCTGGACACCGTGCTGGACGCTGCCCAGGGGCTGCGCCGCGAGCTGGCGCTGCCGCCGGTCTCCACGCGGCCGGCCGACACCGTGGACGCGGTGGAGCCGGGCCGGATGACCCCGAAGGACATCGCGGCGCGCGCCCTGTCGGAGACCGATCCGGCGCTGCTGGACCAGTTGTTGGCGCTGCCCCAGGCCCATCTGGTGGTCGACGGCTACAACGTGACCAAGACCGGCTACCCGACGATGCCGCTGGAGAAGCAGCGGCTGCGGCTGCTGGGCGGGCTGTCGATGCTGGCCGCGCAGACGGGTGCGGAGATGACGTGCGTCTTCGACGGCGCGGAGCTCGCCGCCCCGGTGCTGCTCGCGCCGCCGCGCGGGGTGCGGGTGCTGTTCTCCAAGGCGGGTGTGACGGCGGACGAGCTGATCCGCCAGCTGGTGCGCGCGGAGCCGCCCGGCCGGCCGGTGGTCGTGGTCTCCACGGACCGCGAGGTGGCCGACGGCGTGGCGAAGGCCGGCGCGCGGCCCGTGACGTCCGCTTTGTTGCTGAAGCGGCTTTCGCGCGTTTCGTAACTCCTCGGCGCAATGCCCGATTTCGCCGGGCCGACAGGGAACGTACCGTCAAGTGCCCTGCACAGAGCGTGGGCTGTAGGTAAAGAACCTGGTCGGTGGCGAAGTTTTTTGCCGACAGGATTTGAACTGATCACAGCGAGGTCACTAGGGTCGGCTCAAACCTTCGTGCGGTAGGTCACTCATTCGGGGTGCCGGCGAAGGTGTCGCCGAGTCGCGTTCCTTCGGCGGTTCCAGGAAGAAGGAGCTCGCCTTCGTGGCGTCCCACCGTCGACCCAAGCAGCCGACCCGCACTCGTGTGACCGTGCTCACCGCCACCGCCGCGGCGGCCGTCGCCCTCTCCGCGCACGGCGCCTCAGCCGCTCCGGCCCAGCCGAACAAGGACGAGGTCAAGTCCAAGGTTGACGCCCTCTACGAAGAGGCGGAGCAGGCCACGGAGAAGTTCAACGGGGCGAAGGAGCGCCAGGACACCCTTGAGAAGGAGATAGGCCAGCTCCAGGACCAGGTCGCCCGCGGCCAGGACGAGCTCAACCAGCTGCGCTCCTCGCTGGGTTCGATGGCCAGCGCCCAGTACCGCACCGGCGGCATGGACCAGTCCGTCGCCCTCTTCCTCTCCGGGGACCCCGAGACCTACCTCGACAAGGCCTCCACCCTGGAGCAGTTGAGCGGCAAGCAGGTCGAGGCGGTCCAGAACATCCAGGCCAAGCAGCGTTCCCTCGCGCAGCAGCGCCAGGAGGCCTCCGGCAAGCTCGCGGACCTCGACGCCACCCGCAAGGAGCTCGGCGAGAAGAAGAAGGCCTCGCAGGACAAGCTCGCCGAGGCCCAGGCCCTCCTCAACACCCTGACCGCGCAGGACCGCGCGTCGCTCAAGGAAGAGGCGAGGAAGGCGGGCGGCAGTGCCGCCGAGCAGGCCGAGCTCAGCAACGTCAAGGGATCCGGCCGGGCCGCGGACGCGCTGCGGGCCGCCGTGACCAAGAACGGCATGGCCTACGTCCGCGGCGGTACCGGCCCGACCGCCTTCGACTGCTCCGGCCTCACGCAGTGGGCCTACAGGCAGGCGGGCGTTTCCATCGGCCGCACCACCTTCGACCAGGTCAACGACGGGGCGAGGATCAGCCTGAGCGCGCTTCAGCCCGGCGATCTGGTCTTCTACGGCAACCTTCAGCACGTGGGCCTGTACGCGGGCGGCGGCAAGGTGTTCCACGCCGCCAACCCGAGCGCCGGCGTCCTGTACGGATCCCTCTCGGAGTTCGAGCGCAAGGGCGGCTTCGGGGTCCGGGTCGGCAGCTGACCCCCACCACGCGTCCCCGACGGCGCGCCGCACGCCGCCCATCCGGGCGAATTCCGCGGCCCCGCTGTGACCACACGCCCCGCCGGTGACCTGCGTCTGAGGCGGGGCGTCGTCGTGTCCGCGCTCCGGGGGTCGTTGGCCGGTGCGTGGTGGCGCGGTTACTGTCTGCCAGCGCGGAACCCCGGCACACAGCCGTCCACGGGGGCGGACCCGGTCCCGCGCAGCGGAAGGGAGCGGTTCCCATGGCGTCCCATCGTCGGCCCGGGCACGGCAGCCTCGACAGGAACTCCAAGGTCACCGTCCTGACCGCCGCCGCGGCCGCCGCCGCGGCAGCCCTGACGGGCGCGACGGCCAGCGCGGCCCCCACCCTGCCGCAGGAGCCGGCGGGCGGTGCCCGCGCCCAGGTCGACCGGCTCTTCGAGGAGGCCGAACAGGCCACCGAGCGCTACAACCGGGCGGGCGAGCGGGCCGAGAAGCTGCGCACCGAGATCGACCGGGCCCAGGACGCGCTGGCCCGCGGCCAGGACCGCATCAACACCATGCGCGGCCTCCTCGGCACCTTCGCCGGAGCCCAGTACCGCTCCGGCGGCATCGACCCCGCCTTCGAGCTGATGCTCTCCGAGAACCCGGACGAATACCTCGACAAGGCCTCCCAGCTGAACCGGCTGACGAACCGGCAGACCTGGCAGCTCGACGAACTGCGCAAGGAGCAGCGCCGGCTGGGCCAGCAGCGCCACGAGGCCTCCGAGAAGCTCGCCGAACTCGACGCCGTACGGGCCGACGTGGCCCGCCAGAAGCGCGCCGTCACGGCCAAACTGGCCTCCGCCCGCCGGCTCCTGGGCGCCATGCCCAGCCAGGAGCGGGCGGACTACGAGCGGGCTTCGCGCTCCGGCGGGCGCCCCGACGGCCTGCCCGAGCTGGACTCGCTCGGCCCCTCCTCCGGCCGCGCCGCGACCGCCGTGATGGCCGCCCGGGCCGCGGTCGGGCGCCCGTACATCTGGGGCTCCACCGGCCCCTCCGGGTTCGATTGCTCCGGGCTGATGGTGTGGTCGTACCGGCAGGCGGGGGTCTCCCTGCCGCGCACCTCGCAGGCCCAGCGGTACGCGGGCCGCCAGGTCCCGCTCTCGCAGGCGCAGCCGGGCGACCTGGTCACCTACCGCTCCGACGCCAGCCACGTCGGCATGTACGTCGGCAACGGCCAGGTGGTCCACGCCCCGTACCCGGGGGCGCGGGTGCGCTACGACCCGGTCGGGATGATGCCGGTGTCCTCCGTGACCCGTCCCTGACCCGTCCCCGACCCCTGCGCGGCGCGGGGCGGGGCGTGCGTACGATCGTCGGATGCCCCCGGTCCGTCGGCCCCTCCTCGTACGCGTCCTGCCGCTCCTGCTGAGCGTGCTGCTCGCGGCGTGCGGGGCGCCCGCGGTACGGGACCCCGCCGAACCCGCCATCCGCGAGGCCGTCGCCGCCTGGTCGCGGACCCCGCCCGCGCGGCTCGCCGGGATCCCGCTGGAGGGATGGGCGTACGAGGTCACCGCGGTCCGCCGGGACGGCGACCGGGCCACCGCCCGCGCGCAACTGCGCTACCGGCTCGGCGGCTACGACGCGGCCCCGGCCGGATCGGCGCGCGAGGTGCGGCTCGGCCGCGACGGCGGGGCCGGCGGGGAGTGGCGGGTCACCGGGGACGCCGCGGCGCCGGGCGCGCCCGCGCAGCTGTGGGACCAGGGGCCGGTGGAGGTGGTCCGGGGCGCGCACGCGCTGGTGCTCGGCGCGGGCCGCTCCGCGCGCGACCTGTCCGACATCGCGGCGGAGGCCGAGCGGGCCGTGCCCGCGGCGAGCGCCGCCTGGCCGGGGAAATGGGCGGGCCGGGTGGTGGTGCTGGTGCCGGGCTCCCTGGAGCGGATGGCCGAGCTGCTGGGCCGGCCGACCGCCGAGTACCGGGGCATGGGGGCCGTCACGACGGGCCGCGTGGGCGCCGCGGCGGCCCCGGCCGACCGGGTCGTCGTCAACCCGGAGGGCTGGGCGGAGCTCAGCGCGGCGGGCCGGGGCGTCGTCCTGACCCACGAGGTCACCCACGTGGCCACCCGGGCCGCGACCACCGCCAAGACCCCGCTGTGGCTGTCGGAGGGCTTCGCGGACTGGGCGGCGTACCGCGGCGGGGCCGTCACCGCGCAGCAGGCCGCGCCGGCGCTGGGCCGGGCGGTCCGGGCCGGGCAGCTGCCGGCCGCGCTCCCCGCCGACGGGGCGTTCGCCTTCGGCGGCGACCCGCAGGAGCTGGCCCGCGCGTACGAGGGCGCATGGCTGGCCTGCCGGCTGATCGCGGCCAAATGGGGCGACGCCACGCTGGTCCGCCTCTACGAACGGGCGGGCCGCGAACCCCTGGCGACGGCCCTGGAGGACACCATCGGCGGCGATCTGCCCGGCCTGACCCTGGCCTGGCAGGCGAGCCTGCGCCAGGAGCTGGGCGCGCGGTAGGGGGCGTCCGGCGGCTGGGGCGGGGCCGCGCGGGGGTGTCCGGTACTGTCGGCAGGCGATGCACAAGACCCTGATCGTGACCAACGACTTCCCGCCGCGACCGGGCGGCATCCAGGCCTTCCTGCACAACATGGCACTGCGGCTGGATCCCGACCGGATCGTCGTCTACGCCTCCACCTGGAAGCGCAGCGCGGAGGGCCGCGAGGCCACCGCCGCCTTCGACGCCGAACAGCCCTTCCACGTGGTCCGCGACCGTACGACCATGCTGCTGCCGACCCCGCGGGTGACCCGGCGCGCGGTCGGACTGCTGCGCGAGCACGGCTGCCGGTCGGTGTGGTTCGGGGCGGCGGCCCCGCTGGGGCTGATGGGCCCCGCGCTGCGCCGCGCCGGGGCCAAGCGGATCGTGGCGACCACCCACGGGCACGAGGCGGGCTGGGCGCAGCTGCCGGCGGCGCGGCAGCTGCTAAGCCGGATCGGCGAGGGCACGGACACGCTGACGTACCTGGGCGAGTACACGCGCTCGCGGATCGCCTCGGCGCTGACGGAGCAGGCGGCGGCGCGCATGGTGCAGCTCCCGCCGGGGGTGGACGAGAAGACCTTCCACCCCGGGTCGGGCGGCGCGGAGGTCCGGGCCCGGCTGGGTCTGACGGACCGGCCGGTGGTGGTCTGCGTCTCGCGGCTGGTCCCGCGCAAGGGACAGGACACCCTGATCGAGGCGATGCCGCGGATCCTGGCCGCGGTGCCGGACGCCGTACTGCTGGTGGTCGGCGGGGGCCCGTACGAGGCGGACCTGCGGGCGCTGGCCGTCTCCACCGGGGTCGCGGACTCGGTGGTCTTCACGGGCGCCGTCCCCTGGGCCGAACTGCCCGCCCACTACGGCGCCGGGGACGTCTTCGCCATGCCGTGCCGGACCCGGCGGGGAGGGCTGGACGTGGAGGGCCTCGGCATCGTCTACCTGGAGGCCTCGGCGACGGGCCTGCCGGTGGTCGCGGGAGACTCGGGCGGGGCCCCGGACGCGGTACTGGAGGGCGAGACGGGCTGGGTGGTCCGCGGCGGCGTCCCCGAGGACGCGGCGGACCGCGTGATCGCCCTGCTCCGGGATCCGGAGCTGCGCCGCCGCATGGGGGAGCGGGGCCGCGCCTGGGTCGAGGAGAAGTGGCGCTGGGACCTGCTGGCCGAGCGCCTGCGCGCACTGCTCTGACACTCCCGGGCCGGGGAGCGTCCGCAAACCGCCGCGGTATTACGCCGACCGGGGCGCGACGGCGGCGCGGCCGTGCGGGCCCGTGGCCCTCCGCCCGCGGGCCCGTGATCCTCCGCCACACCTGACTGTTCCTCAGATGTCTGTCAACACCGCCTCTGGGTGGACGGCCCGATTCCGCCCATGATGCGGCCATGACACCTCAACTGACGCGCCGTCACTTCTTGGGCATCGGCGCCCTCCAGACCGCCGCGGTCCTCGGCTTCACCCGCATCGGGCTCCAATCCGCGGCCGCCGCCGAGCCACCCGCCGCCCAGTACGCCCCCGCCATCGTCGTGGGCTCCGGCTACGGCTCGGCCGTGGCCGCCCTCCGGCTCGGCCGGGCCGGGGTGCGGACCGTCGTCCTCGAAATGGGCCGGCTCTGGAACACCCCCGGCCCGGACGGCAAGGTCTTCCCCTCCACCTCCGCTCCCGACCAGCGCTCGATGTGGTTCCGCACCCGCACCGAGGCCCCGCTCGCCCAGTTCCTCTGGCTCGACGTCGTCAACCGGGACATCAGCCCCTACCCCGGGGTCCTCGACCGCGTGAACCACGCAGACATGTCCGTCTACCTCGGCCGCGGCGTCGGCGGCGGATCCCTCGTCAACGGCGGCATGGCCCCCACGCCCCGGCGCTCGTACTTCACCGAGGTGATGCCCCGGGTCGACGCCGACGAGATGTACGGCACGTACTACCCGCGCGCCCGCGCCATGCTCGGCGTCAACGACATCGACCCGGCCTGGTTCGAGTCCACGGAGTGGTACCGCTTCGCCCGGATCTCCCGCAAGCACGCCCGGAACACCGGCCTGAAGACCACCTTCGTGCCCAACGTCTACGACTTCGGGTACATGCAGCGCGAGGCCGCCGGCACCGCCACCCGCTCCGCGCTCGCCGGCGAGGTCATCTACGGCAACAACTTCGGCAAGAAGAGCGTCGACAAGACCTACCTCGCGGCCGCGATCGGCACCGGCAACGTCACCATCGAGACCATGCAGCGCGTCGTCGGCGTACGCCAGGACCCGGCCGGCGGGTACGTGGTGACGGTGCAGACCAGCGATGTGACGGGGAAGGTCACCCAGGTCAGGGAACTCGGCTGCAAACAGCTCTTCCTCGGCGCCGGCAGCCTCGGCACCACCGAGATCCTGCTGCGCGCCCGCGAGCGGGGCACCCTGCCCGGGCTCAACGAGAAGGTCGGGCTCGGCTGGGGCCACAACGGCAACGTCATGACCGCCCGGGCCAATCACCTCTGGGACACGGTCGGCTGCAACCAGGCCACCATGCCCGCCCTGGGCATCGACGACTGGGACAACGCCGCCAACCCGGTGTTCGCCGAGATCGCCCCGCTGCCGATGGGCTTCGAGCACTGGATCTCGATGTACCTGGCCATCACCAAGAACCCCGAGCGCGGGCACTTCACGTACGACGCGGCCACCGACTCGGCGCGGCTCAACTGGAGCCGCGACCAGAACACCCCGTCCGTCCAGGCCGCCAAGAACCTCTTCGACCGGATCAACCGGGCCAACTTCACGATCTACCGGTACGACCTGTTCGGCGACAACAAGAACTTCGCCGACAACTTCACGTACCACCCGCTCGGCGGCTGCGTCCTCGGTGACGCGACCGACGACTACGGGCGCGCCAAGGGCCACCAGGGGCTGTACGTCGTCGACAGCTCCCTGATCCCGGGCTCGCTCGGGGTGAACCCGTTCGTCACCATCACCGCGCTCGCCGAGCGGAACATGGAGCGGATCCTCGCGGAGGACCCGCGCTAGCCCGCGCGCCGGCCCGGCGGCCGAGCGGCCGAGCGGCCGAAAGGCCGGACTCAGCCGCGGTACAGGGCCTCGATCTCGTCGGCGAAGTCCTTCGCCACCACATTCCGCTTCAGCTTCAGCGAAGGCGTGATGTGACCCGACTCCTCCGTGAACTGGGAGGGCAGAATGCGGAATTTCCGTACCGATTCCGCCTTGGAAACCGCCGCGTTGCCGTCGTCCACGGCCTGCTGGACGGCGGCGATGAGGTCCGCGTCCTCGCGCAGCTCCGCCGCGGTGACCCCGGCCGGCTTGCCGTGCTCGGCCGCCCAGCGGCCCAGGAACTCCTCGTCGATCGTGACCAGCGCGGCCACGAACGGCCTCGCGTCGCCGACCACCATGCACTCCGCGACCAGCGCGTGCGCCCGGATCCGGTCCTCGATCACCGCGGGGGCCACGTTCTTGCCGCCCGCCGTGACGATGAGCTCCTTCTTGCGCCCGGTGATCGCGAGGTAGCCGTCCTCGTCGAGGGTGCCGACGTCCCCGGTGTGGAACCAGCCGTCGGTCAGCGCCTCGGCGGTCGCCGTCTCGTTCTTCCAGTACTCCTTGAAGATGTGCTCGCCGTGCAGCAGCACCTCGCCGTCGTCGGCGATGCGCACCACGGAGCCCGGCAGCGGCTGGCCGACCGTACCGATCTTCGTACGGTCCCAGGGGTTGAAGGCGGTGGCCGCGCAGGACTCCGTCAGGCCGTAGCCCTCCAGGACCGTGAAGCCGATGCCGCGGAAGAAGTGGCCGAGCCGCTCGCCCAGCGGGGCTCCGCCGGAGATCGCGTACTCGCCGCGCCCGCCGAGGACGGTGTGCAGCTTGCTGTAGACCAGCTTCGAGAACAGCTTGTGCTTCAGCTTCAGGCCGAAGGAGGGGCCGCCGGGGGCGTCCAGCGCGCGGCTGTACGCGATCGCCGTCTCGGCCGCCGCGTCGAAGATCTTGCCCTTGCCCTCGGCCTGGGCCTTGGCGCGCGCCGAGTTGTAGACCTTCTCGAAGACGCGCGGCACGCCGAGGATCAGCGTGGGGCGGAAGGACTGCAGCTCGTCGGTGAGGTTCTTGATGTCCGGTACGCAGCCCAGGCGGATCGGCGCGAGGACGGCCGCCACCTCCACCAGGCGCCCGAAGACGTGCGCGGCGGGCAGGAAGAGCAGCACGGAACACTCGCCGGTGCGGAACAGCGGGCTCAGGCGCTCCACCACGTTGCCGCACTCGGCGAAGAAGTTGCGGTGGGTCAGCACGCAGCCCTTGGGGCGGCCGGTGGTGCCCGAGGTGTAGACGATGGTGGCCGGGTCGTCGGCGTTGGCCAGCGAGCTGCGCCCGTCGACCTCGGCGTCGGTGACCTCGCTGCCCGCGGCGTTCAGTGCCGCGAGCGCGCCCTGCTCGATCTCCCAGACCTCGCGCAGTTCCGGCAGCCGGTCGCGCAGGGAGGCCACGGCCGCGCTGTGCGCCGGGCTCTCGACGATCACGGCGACGGCGCCGGAGTCGCCGAGGATCCACTGGATCTGCTCGGGCGAGCTGGTCTCGTACACGGGGACGGTGACGCCGCCCGCGCTCCAGATCGCGAAGTCGAGCAGGACCCACTCGTAGCGGGTGCGGGAGATCAGCGCGACGCGGTCGCCCGGCCGGATCCCGGCCGCGATCAGGCCCTTGGCGGCTGCGCGCACCTCGGCGAGGAATTCGGTCGCCGTCACGTCCTGCCAGCCGCCGTCGACCTTGCGGCCCATGACTGCGGTGTCGGGATGCTGAGCGGCGTTGCGGCGGATGAGATCCGTCAGGTTCCCGTCCGACGGGACCTCGTACAGGGCCGGAAGGCTGAACTCGCGCAAGACTGCTGCTCCTCTGGGCGCCATCGCCACCATGTGGACCGACCGGACGTTACCCACCGGTAGTGGGTTCCGGATAGAGGGAACCGGCCAGATGTTCCGTGCGTCACATGACGCGGCCGTGCCATGCCGACAGTAGTCGACCCCGCTGACGACTTGGAAGTAACCGCAGGTAGGCAGCCTGTGAAGGTTCCTCTACCCGCTGCCCCCAAGCCCCCCTAGGGTGGGGCGCATGGGTGGCAGGAAGAGCAGCACGAGAGTCCACGTCGTCAGCGACGTCCACGGCAACGCCGAAGCGCTCGCCCGGGCCGGAGACGGCGCCGACGCGCTGATCTGCCTCGGTGACCTCGTGCTCTTCCTCGACTACGCCGACCACTCCCGCGGCATCTTCCCCGACCTGTTCGGCGTCGAGAACGCCGACCGCATCGTCGAGCTGCGCACCGCGCGCCGCTTCGACGAGGCGCGCGACCTCGGCCGCCGGCTGTGGGCCGGGCTGGACCGGGAACGGCTGATCGAGGGCGCGGTGCGCCGCCAGTACGCCGAGATGTTCGCCGCGTTCCCGCAGCCCACGTACGCCACCTACGGCAATGTCGACATCCCGGGTCTGTGGACCGAGTACGCCGGTCCCGGCACCACCGTCCTCGACGGGCAGCGGGTGGAGATCGGCGGCCGCGTCTTCGGCTTCGTCGGCGGCGGCCTGCCGTCCCCGATGCGCACCCCGTACGAGGTGGACGAGGAGGAGTACGCCGCCAAGGTCGAGGCGCTCGGCGAGGTGGACGTGCTGTGCTCGCACATCCCGCCGGAGGTGCCGGAGCTCTGCTACGACACGGTCGCGCGCCGCTTCGAGCGCGGCAGCGAGGCCCTGCTCGCCGCGATCCGGCGGACCAAGCCGCGGTACGCCCTGTTCGGGCACGTCCACCAGCCGCTGGCCCGGCGGATGCGGATCGGCGGCACGGAGTGCGTGAACGTCGGGCACTTCGCCGCCACGGGAAGGCCGTGGGCCCTGGAATGGTGATCCCGGGCCCCGGAGCGGTGGGACCGGGCCCTGGAGTGGCGACCTCCGCACGCACGGTAGCCTGCACGCGGCGGCCGCAGGCCGCACACTTCCTCGAAAACTCCCCGGAGGGGCGACCGCCATGGCCGAACACACCAGCTCGAGCATCACGATCGAGGCGGCGCCGGCCGACGTGATGGCCGTGATCGCCGACTTCGCGCGCTACCCCGAGTGGACCGGCGAGGTGAAGGAGGCCGAGGTGCTGGCCACCGACGCCGAGGGCCGCGCCGAGAAGGTCCGGCTGCTGCTGGACGCGGGCGCGATCAAGGACGACCACACCCTCGCCTACAGCTGGAAGGGCGCCGACGAGGTCAGCTGGACCCTGGACAAGTCGCAGATGCTGCGCCAGCTCGACGGCTCCTACCGGCTCGCCCCGCTGGACGGCGGCAAGCGCACCGAGGTCACCTACCAGCTGACCGTGGACGTCAAGATCCCCATGCTCGGCATGATCAAGCGCAAGGCCGAGAAGGTCATCATCGACCGCGCCCTGGCGGGCCTGAAGAAGCGCGTCGAGTCGGCCTGATCGATGCGCATCCTGCTCGTCACCGGCCCCGGAGGGGCAGGACGGACCACGGTGGCCGCCGCCACCGCCCTCGCCGCCGCCGGGAACGGCGCGCGGGTGCTGCTGCTCTCCGGCGACCCCGGGGATCCCCTCGCCGCACTGGTCGGAGGGCCGGCGGGGGAGCCCGTCGAAGCCGCGCCCGGGCTGGCCGCCGTACCGGCCTCCGGGGTGCTCGTGGCCCGCGTGGACTCCGGCGAGGAGTTCCGCGCGGAGCTCGTCGCCCTCCAGGAGCGCGGATCCGCCCTCCTCGGCATGGTCGGGGCCCGGCCGCTCGGGGCCGAGGAGCTCACCGAACTGCCCGGCGCCGAGCAGTTCGCCCTGCTGCGCGCGCTGCGGCGGGCCGCCGCGGCCCCCGCCGTCGACCTCGTCGTCGTCGACCTGCCCCCGCTCCACCAGGCCGTTGCCACCCTCGCCCTCCCCGCCCAGCTGCGCCGCTACCTGGCACGGCTGCTCCCGGCCGAGCGGCAGGCGGCCCGCGCCCTGCGGCCCGTGCTGGCCCAGCTGGCCGGCGTACCGATGCCCGCGCAGTGGCTGTACGAGGCCGCCGCGCGCTGGGACGAGGAACTGGCCGCCGTCCAGGCCGTCGTCGAGGCCGGCACCACCTCGCTGCACGTGGTCGCGGAGCCGGGGCCCGGCTCCGACGCCGCACTGCGGACCGGGCTGCTCGGGCTCGCCCTCGAACAGCTCCCGGTCTCCGCGGTCGTCGCCAACCGGATGGTGCCCCAGGGTTCGCCCGACCCCTGGCTGGCCGGGCTCGCCGCCCAGCAGGAGAAGTACGCCGCCCAGTGGGCCGGGGCCGAGTGGGCCGGGGCCGGACCGGCCGGGGACGTGCCCGTGCTGCCGCTCGGCCACCTGGGGCGGGACCCGGCGGGGCCGGACGACCTGACCCGGCTCGAAGGGGCGCGGGGCCTCGTCCCGCAGGCTGCGGGGGACTCCCGCGCCCGCCGTGAGTGGGCCGTCGAGGACCGGCTCGCCGACGACGGGGTACTCGTCTGGGTGGTGCCGCTGCCCGGCGCCCGCAAGCAGGACCTCGACCTGGTCCGGCGCGGCGACGAGCTGCTGCTCGCGGCGGGCCCGTACCGCAGGATCGTTCCGCTCCCCTCGGTGCTGCGCCGCTGCACGGTCTCCGGCGCCGCGCTCGCCGACGGGGTGCTGCGCATCCGTTTCACACCGGACCCGGACCTGTGGCCGCGCCGGGCCTGAACCCGGCGCGGGGCGGTCCGCGGCCCTGAAACGCGTACCCCCGTTCGGGTACCGTCGAAGGTAGTACGTACCGCACGCCCAGCAGCTGCCGCAGGAGAGTCCGCCATGAGCGAGGCCACCGACCGTCCCACCGACGACGACGCCTGGGCCAAGGCCTGCGCCGAGGACCTCGCCGCGGAGCAGGAGCGCCGCCGGGCCCGCGAGGGCTCGGGCGCACCCGGCGCCGGGAGCGGCACCGGGACCGCCGCCGAAGAGCTCTTCAAACTGTTCGAGGCCGTCGCCGACAAGGTGTCCGCACTGAACAACCCGCTGCTCGGCGCCGCCGCCCAGGGCGCCGTACGCCAATTCGTCAACCAGGCGAAGGCCGCCGCCAAGCCCGTCGTCGAGCGCAACCCCGAGGTCTTCGACCACCTCGCGACCGCCGGCTCCGAGCTGCTCGCCGCCTACCGCTCGGCCGTCGAGGGCCACGAGCGCCGCTGGACCCGAGACGAGCCCGAGCCCGGCGGGCCCGCGGACCGTCCGTCCGGTGACCACTCCGACCCGCGCGACGAGGGCGGGAGCGGTCCGACCCAGCGGATCGATCTCGACTGAGACGTTCAGGGGGCGTCCGGCGGATCAGGGCCGGGCCCGGGGGGTCTGGTGCCCCCGGGCTTTCCGGCCCTGATCCGCCGGATGCCCCCTCACCCTCGGGTACGGTTGGCCGTGGCGGGGTTTGACCGGAAACCGAGGGACTAATGGGACTCACCATCGGCGTCGACATCGGCGGCACGAAGATCGCGGCCGGCGTGGTCGACGAAGAGGGCACCATCCTTGAGACGTACAAGGTGCCCACCCCGCCGACCGCGGACGGAGTGACGGACGCGATCTGCGCCGCAGTGTCCGAAGTCAGCAGCAACCACACCATCGAGGCCGTCGGCATCGGCGCCGCCGGATACGTGGACGACAAGCGCGCGACCGTGCTCTTCGCGCCCAACATCAATTGGCGCCACGAGCCGCTCAAGGACAAGGTCGAGCAGCGCATCGGCCTGCCGGTCGTCGTCGAGAACGACGCCAACTGCGCGGCCTGGGGCGAGTACCGCTTCGGCGCCGGGCAGGGCCACGAGGACGTCATCTGCATCACGCTCGGCACGGGCCTGGGCGGCGGCATCATCATCGGCAACAAGCTGCGCCGCGGACGCTTCGGCGTGGCCGCCGAGTTCGGGCACATCCGGGTCGTCCCGGACGGCCTGCTCTGCGGGTGCGGCAGCCAGGGCTGCTGGGAGCAGTACGCCTCCGGCCGCGCGCTCGTGCGGTACGCGAAGCAGCGCGCGAACGCCACCCCCGAGAACGCGGTGGCCCTGCTCGCGCTCGGCGACGGCACCCCCGACGGCATCGAGGGCAAGCACATCAGCGAGGCCGCGCGCGCCGGTGACCTGGTGGCCATCGACGCCTTCCGCGAACTCGCCCGCTGGGCGGGCGCCGGCCTGGCCGACCTGGCCTCGCTCTTCGACCCGTCGGCGTTCATCGTCGGCGGCGGGGTCTCGGACGAGGGCGACCTCGTCCTGGACCCGATCCGCAAGTCCTTCAAGCGCTGGCTGGTCGGCGGCGCCTGGCGCCCGCACGCACAGGTGCTGGCCGCGCAGCTCGGCGGGAAGGCCGGGCTCGTCGGCGCCGCGGACCTGGCCCGCCAGGGCTGACACCCGCTGTTGTCCGAACTGCCCGTCGCGCCCCCTGTGGCACGGCGGGCAGTCTGGCTATGTTGCCGTGCATGCTGCCGAACCCTGTGACGGAACCCGACGGTTCCGCGGTGATCCGAGCCCTCAGCTACAACATCCGCTCGATGCGCGACGACGAGGAGGCGCTGGCCCGGGTGATCCGCGCCTGCGCCCCCGACCTGGTGTTCGTCCAGGAGGCCCCGCGGTTCTTCCGCTGGCGCAAGCACGCGGCCCGGCTGGCCGCGAAGACGGACCTGGTGGTGCTGAGCGGGGGCGCCACGGCCGCGGGCCCGCTGCTCCTGTGTTCGCTGCGGGCCTTCGTGGAGCGGACGGAGGACGTCCTGCTCCCGCGGACCCCGGGCCTGCACCGGCGGGGCTTCGCGACGGCGGTGGTCCGCTTCGGGTCCGCGCGGGTGGCGGTGCTCAGCGCGCACCTCTCGCTGGACGCGGCGGAACGCCGGGCCCAGGCGGGCCTCCTGCTGGACCGGCTCGGCTCCACGGACGCGCCGTACGCGATCGCGGCGGGCGACATCAACGAGCCCCCGACGGGCCCGGCCTTCCGCCGCCTGTCCACGGAGCTCCAGGACTGCTGGACGGTCGCCCCCTGGGGCGGCGAACACACCTTCACCCGCTGCGCCCCGCCGCGGCGGATCGACGCGATCTTCGCGACGCGGGACGTGGAGGTCCTCGGCTGCGGAGTCCCGGCGTCCCTGCCGGACATCACGCAATCGGACCTGGACAGGGCCACGGACCACCTCCCGGTCCTGGCCACCCTGCGCCTGCCGGCACCCCGCTAGCGTCCGGCCGGGGCGGGACCCCCGGGGCCCCGCCCCGCCGGTCGGAGGCCGGCGCGGCGGCGCGAAGCCGGGAGGCCCGCCAGGGCCGAGCCGTGCGAGCGGCGCGTCAAGCGGGTCAGACGACGGCTCCGCGGCCCGGATCGTCGTCCTCGTCGTCACCCTGCGACATCCGCGCGATGAGCGTCGCGAAGCCGCCCAGGAAACCGCCGATCCCCAGTGTCGTGAGCCACCAGGTCATATCCCACTGCAACAGCACCGCCACCAGCAGCAGCACCGGCCCGCCCACCACCGCCAGCCACGCGAACTTCGCCGTCGTGTCCGCCGGCGGCAGCTCCGGCTCCGGGGGCACGAAGTGGCCCTCGTCCTTCTCGTCCGGCTCCGCCGGAGCGTGATCGCGGGGCCCGCTCCCGGGCCCCGCGGCGCCGACCCCCACGCCCGGCGCGAACACCACCGAACTGCCCAGCGCCTTCGGCGCCGGCGGCGGCGGCTCGGCCGGAGCCTCCGGCTGCGGCGCGGGCGGCGCGGCTGCCGGAGGCTCCGGTTCCACGTCTTCCTCCGGCAGCATCAGGTTCTCGATCGGCCGGAACGGCCTCGCCCCCGGCGGGTCCGGCGGCTCCTGCCCGTACCCGGCGACGATCGCCGCCCAGGCCGCCTCCTCGTCCAGCGGGGGGACACCCCCGGGGGACTCCTCGTGCTCAGCCACCGCTGGCCGCCCCCTCCCTGCCGACGCTCTCCGCGAGCCGCCCGACGAACGCAAAACTGTCCGCGAAGATCTGCTCCGCGTCATGGTCCAACGTCGCGACGTGGTAGCTCTGTTCCAGCAGGGTCTCGGTGACGTCCGTCGACGAGATCCGTGCGAGGATCCGCGCCGAGTCGGCCGGGTTCACGACGTGGTCCTGCACGCTGTGCAGCAGCAGAACCGGCTGCGTGACCTGCGGCAGCTCGGTGTCGACCAGCTTCAGGAACTGCTTCAGCGAGGCCGCGGCCCGGGTCGGGACCCGGGTGTAGCCGACCTCCGCGACGCCCGGCTTCGCGATGTCGCTCGCGATGCCCGGGGTGGAGCGCAGGAAGTGCTGCGCCACCGGGAGCGCGAAGGCCAGCGGGTCGTTGATCTTGTTGACCGGGTTGACCAGGACGATGCCGGCCACGGCGTCCCCGTGCCGGGCGGCCAGCCGCAGGGTCAGCGCCCCGCCCATCGACAGACCGAAGACGAACACCTTCGCGCACCGCTCCAGCAGCTCCCGCAGCGCCCGGTCCACCTCGGCGTACCAGTCCTGCCAGCCGGTGAGCTGCATGTCCTGCCACCGCGTCCCGTGCCCGGGCAGCAGCGGCACGGAAACCGTCAGACCCCGCCCGGCCAGGTACTCGGCCCACGGGCGCATGGACTGAGCGGTACTGGTGAAGCCGTGGCAGAGGAGGACACCGACCTCTCCGCCCTCGTGGCGGAACGGCTCGGCTCCAGGGAGGACGGGCACCAGGGTCTCCTTCGACGGGTGGGGGGTGCGTAGCGCTGTGTGACTTCACCGTACGCGACGGGGGTGACACCGACCAGGGTCGTCGCCCCCTCCGCCCCGAGCCAGGGGTTATGGTCTGTTCGACAGACACAGGAAGGCGCATCAGTTGATCTACGGCGCAATGAAGTTCTCCATCGGGGGGTCCCTGAAGCTCGCCTTCAGGCCGTGGGTGGAGGGCTTGGAGAACATTCCCGCCGAAGGGCCGGCGATCCTCGCGAGCAACCACCTGTCCTTCTCGGACTCCTTCTTCCTGCCGGCCGTGCTGGACCGGAAGGTCACCTTCATCGCGAAGGCCGAGTACTTCACCTCCCCGGGCGTCAAGGGCAAGCTGACGGCCGCCTTCTTCAAGGGCGTCGGCCAGCTCCCCGTGGACCGCTCCGGTGCGCGCGGTGCGGGTGAGGCCGCGATCAAGAGCGGCATCGACGTCATCGAGCGCGGGGAGCTGTTCGGTATCTACCCCGAGGGGACCCGTTCACCCGACGGCCGCCTCTACCGCGGCAAGCCCGGCGGGCTGGCCCGCGTGGCCCTGGCCACCGGGGCGCCGGTGATCCCCGTGGCGATGATCGACACGGAGAAGATCCAGCCGCCCGGCAAGGTCGTCCCCAAGCTGATGCGCCCCGGCATCCGGATCGGCAAGCCGCTGGACTTCAGCCGCTACCAGGGCATGGACGGCGACCGCTTCATCCTGCGCTCGGTGACCGACGAGGTCATGTACGAGATCATGAAGCTGTCCGGCCAGGAGTACGTCGACATCTACGCGACGGCCGCCAAGCGGCAGATCGCCGATGCCGAGAAGGCCGAGAAGGCCACCAGGGCCGCGGCCGACAAGAGCGCCGACAAGAGCGCGGACAAGAGCGCCGAGAAGGCCGCGGAGTAGAGCACGGGCGGCATCGCCCGCACGGGGTGGGTGGGGGAGATGGCGAAACGCGAGCGTGTCGTGCGCATGTCGGTCGAGCAGCCGCTGTGGCGCGCGCTGACCGCCTACCGGCTGCTCACCATGGTCTACGCGGGCCTGCTGTTCGCCTCGGCGTACCGGGAATTCGCCCGGCCCTGGGTCGCGGCCGGCTACCTCGCCGTCCTCGCCGTCTGGACCCTGGCGACCCACCGCCGGGTGGCGAACTCCGCCAGCTGCACCAAGCGGTTCCTGGGCGCCGACCTCACCGTCGCGCTCGTCGGCGTCCTGCTCACCCCGATCGCGGACACCCACGCGCGGATCGCCGCGGGCGGCCCCACCCTCCCCTCCATCTGGACGGCGGGCTCCGTCCTCGCCTTCGCCATCAAGGGCGGCTGGCGCTGGGCCGGTTTCGCCTCGACCTTCGTGGCCTTGGCCAACATCGTCGTCCACGGCGGCCGGCCCACCCGCGACACCCTGCACAACGTGCTGCTGGTCTGGGTGGCCTCCATCGCCATCGGGTACGTCGTCGAGGTCGCCCGGGCCAGTGAGGCCACCCTGGCCCGCGCGCTGGAGATCGAGGCCGCGACCCGCGAGCGCGAGCGGCTCGCCCGCGACATCCACGACGGGGTCCTCCAGGTGCTCGCCATGGTCCAGCGCCGCGGTGCCGAGCTGGGCGGCGAGGCCGCCGAGCTCGGCCGGATGGCCGGGGACCAGGAGGTGGCGCTGCGCACCCTGGTCTCCAGCGGGCTGGTGCCCACCTCCCGGATCTCCCGCGACGAAGCGTTCGGCGCGCTGGTGGACGCGTACGAGGTGGAGGAGCCGGGCGCCGACGAGGGCGAACTGGACCTGCGGGGCCTGCTGGCCCCGCACGCCGGATCCCGGGTCAGCTTCGCCGAGCCGGGCACGCCGGTGCCGCTGCCGGTGCCCGCGGCGAAGGAGCTGGCGGCGGCCGTCGGAGCCGCCCTCGACAATGTGCGCAAGCACGCCGGCGAGGGGGCCAGGGCCTGGATCCTGGTCGAGGACTGGGGCGACGAGGTGATCGTGACCGTCCGGGACGACGGCCCGGGCATCCCGGCCGGCCGCCTCGACCAGGCCGAGGGCGAGGGCCGCATGGGCGTGGCCCTGTCCATCCGCGGCCGGCTGCGGGACCTCGGCGGCAGCGCCGAGCTGGTGTCCGTCCCCGGACAGGGCACCGAAGTGGAACTGAAAGTACCGAGGGGGAGGACCCAGTGACCCGGACCGCCGAGCCGCAGCAGCAGTCTCAGCCGCAGCCGCACGAGATCAAGGTGATGGTCGTCGACGACCACCCGATGTGGCGGGACGCGGTCGCCCGCGACCTCGCCGCGGCGGGCTTCGACGTGGTCGCCACGGCCGGCGACGGCCCCGAGGCCGTCCGCCGGGCCGCGCCGGCCGCCCCCCACGTCCTGGTGCTCGACCTCAACCTCCCCGGCATGCCCGGGGTGCAGGTCTGCAAGGAACTCGTCGGAGCCAACCCCGCGCTGCGCGTCCTGGTCCTGTCCGCGAGCGGCGAGCACGCGGACGTCCTGGAGGCGGTGAAGTCCGGCGCCACCGGCTACCTGCTGAAGTCCGCGGGCGCCCAGGAGCTGATCGACGCCGTCCGCCGCACCGCCGCCGGCGACCCGGTGTTCACCCCCGGCCTGGCCGGGCTGGTGCTCGGCGAGTACCGGCGCCTGGCCACCGACCCGGCGCCCGCCGCCCCCGACGAGCCGAAGGTCCCCCAACTGACCGACCGGGAGACCGAGGTGCTGCGACTGGTGGCCAAGGGGCTCTCGTACAAGCAGATCGCGGAGCGCCTCGTCATCTCGCACCGCACGGTGCAGAACCACGTGCAGAACACCCTGGGCAAGCTCCAGCTGCACAACCGGGTGGAGCTCGTCCGGTACGCGATAGAGCGCGGCCTCGACGACGCGTGACGGGGACGTTCACCGTCTCGTACGTCGCACTCATGTCCTCGTACGAGTGAACGGGGGGACGCAACGTCCCTTGAATCCACCGGAATTGACCCTTCCCGGGCACTTGCTGTGACCTGAGTCACCACTAGCGTGACCGCCATGCGGGCTCAGTCTGCTCAGTGGGCCCTGTGGCGAAGGGAGATTCCATGAAGGTCGGAGTGCTGACGGGCGGCGGCGACTGCCCCGGTCTCAACGCGGTCATCCGGGCCGTCGTCCGCAAGGGCACCCAGGAGTACGGGTGCGAGTTCGTCGGGTTCAAGGACGGCTGGCGCGGCGCGATCGAGGGCGACACCGTCCCGCTCGGCATCCCCGCCGTCCGCGGCATCCTGCCGCGCGGCGGCACCATCCTCGGCTCCTCGCGGACCAACCCGTTCAAGCAGGAGAACGGGGTCCGCCGGATCAAGGAGAACCTCGCCAAGTACGAGGTCGAGGCCCTCGTCGCGATCGGCGGCGAGGACACGCTGGGCGTGGCCGCCAAGCTGTACGGGGAGTACGGGATCCCGTGCGTCGGCGTCCCGAAGACCATCGACAACGACCTGTCGGCCACGGACTACACCTTCGGCTTCGACACGGCGGTGGGCATCGCCACGGAGGCCATCGACCGGCTGCACACCACGGCCGAGTCGCACATGCGGGTGCTCGTCGTCGAGGTGATGGGCCGGCACGCCGGCTGGATCGCCCTGCACTCGGGACTGGCGGGCGGTGCCAACGTCATCCTCATCCCCGAGCAGCGCTTCGACGTCGACCAGGTGTGCGCCTGGGTGACCTCCCGGTTCAAGGCGAGCTACGCGCCGATCGTGGTGATCGCGGAGGGCGCGATGCCCAAGGACGGGGAGATGGTGCTGAAGGACGCCACCACCGACTCGTTCGGGCACGTCCGGCTGTCGGGCGTGGGGGAGTGGCTGGCCAAGGAGATCGAGGCGCGGACCGGCAAGGAGGCCCGGACCACGGTGCTCGGGCACATCCAGCGCGGCGGTACGCCGAGCGCGTTCGACCGGTGGCTGGCGACCCGGTTCGGGCTGCACGCCATCGACGCCGTGCACGAGGGCGACTTCGGGAAGATGGTCGCGCTGAAGGGGACGGACATCGTGAGGGTGCCGATCGCCGACGCGACGGCGAAGCTGAAGACGGTGGACCCGGCGCTGTACGAGGAGGTCGGGGTCTTCTTCGGCTGAGCCGGAGTGGGTGAACGGGCCGTGGGTGGTACCGGTCGTAAAGTGCCGGAACGACCCATGGTCCGTCTTGTTTTGCGCGGCACGGCACGGGAGCGAACGTGGAGATCCTGGCATTCGGGGTGCACACCGGCCGACCCCGTTCTGACGGCCCCGCGCGGCGGGTCCGGGTCCGGGGCGTCAGACCGTTGCCGGGGTCATGCCGAGCAGGAGGTCGCGCAGGAGGGACGGGCCGTCCAGGGTGAGGATCGACTCGGGGTGGAACTGGACTCCCGCGAAGGCCGGGGACCGCAGCGCGTGGACCTCCCCCGTCACCGCGTCGCGGGAGACCTCCACCGCCCGCTCCGCCAGGCGGGCCGCAGCCCCGTCGGGGCAGTGGGCCGTGTACGTGTTGTAGAAGCCCACCACCTCCTCCCTCCCGAAGAAGTCGATCCGCGTCTGCGCCCCCTGCGCCGGCTCGGCCTTGCGGATCAGCGGCAGGCCCAGTTCCGCCGCCAGCAGCTCGTGGCCCAGGCAGACGCCCAGCAGCCCGTGCCGGTGCCCGGCCAGGAGCTCCGCCGCCAGCCCGCGCAGCATCCGCATCTTCGGGTCGGCCGCGTCCGCCGGGTTCCCCGGCCCCGGGCCGAGCACGATCGGGCCGGCCCACGACAGGGCCGCCTCCCGCAGCCCGGGATCGTCGTAGCGGCGTACGGTCACCTCCAGCCCGGTCACCCGCAGCACGTGTGCCAGCATCGCCGTGAAGGTGTCCTCGCCGTCCACCACCAGCGCGTGGCCGAGCCGGGCCGCGGGCCGGTCCTGCATCCGCAGCCAGAACGGCGCCAGGTCCGTCCGCCGGGCCGCCAGCGCCGCCTGCACCCGGGGGTCCCCGCCCAGGCGCGCCCCCTCGAAGGCGGCCCGCGGCGCCGCCGGGCGGACCCCGAGCGCCGCCAGCACCCCGGCCGCCTTCGCGTGCGTCTCCGCGACCTCCCCCGCCGGGTCCGAGTGCCGCACCAGCGTCGCCCCCACCGGCACCCGCAGCGCGCCGTCCGCCGCGATGTCCGCGGTCCGGATCAGGATCGGCGAGTCCAGCGTCTGGGACCCCGAGGCGTCCACGCCCAGCAGGGCCAGCGCCCCCGCGTAGTAGCCGCGCCCGCCCGCCTCGTACCGCTCGATCACCCGGCAGGCGTTCTGCACCGGCGAGCCCGTCACCGTCGCCGCGAACATGGTCTCGCGCAGCACCTCCCGCACGTCCAGGGAGGACCGGCCGCGCAGCTCGTACTCGGTGTGCGCGAGGTGCGCCATCTCCTTCAGCCGCGGCCCGACGACGACCCCGCCCATGTCCCCGACCGTGCACATCATCTTGAGCTCCTCGTCCACGACCATGGACAGCTCCTCGGTCTCCTTGCGGTCCCCGAGGAAGGCGAGGAGGGATTCGGGGGTCGGGCCCCCGGCCGGGTAGCGGTACGTGCCGCTGATCGGGTTCATCACCACCGTGCCGCCCGACATCCGTACGTGTACTTCCGGGCTGGCCCCGACCAGCGTCCGCTCCCCGGTGTGGACGACGTACGTCCAGTACGCGCCGCGCTCGCCCACCAGCAGCCGCCGGAACAGCGCGAGCGCGTCGGCCCGCCCGAAGCCCTCGATCCGGCCCCCGTACGTGCGCCGGATGACGAAGTTCGCCCCCTCGCCCCGGCCGATCTCGTCCCGGATCACGCGCTCCACGGTGGCCGCGTACTCCTCGTCGGGCACGTCGAAGCCGCCGTCCTCGACCCGCACCGGGTGCTCCGGCAACGCGGCCAGCGCCTGCGCGAGCGGGATCTCGTACGCCTCCTCGGCGGTCAGCACGGACAGCGGCGTGCCGTCGTCGCGCACGTCGAACCCGCGCTCGCGGATCTGCCGGAACGGGACGAGGGCGAGGGTGGGCAGTTCCCGTACGGGCAGCTCGGCGAGGCGCCCGGCCTCGTGGACCGGGCCGATCAGCACCTCGACGGTGTCGTGGTCGCGGCCGGGAGTGCGGCGGCGCAGCAGGGCGAACGGCGGGCAGTCCTCGCCGAGCAGGCGGCTGACCAGAGCGGGGGTGCGGCTGGGTTCCATGGGCGGGCGTCCTTCTTCGTCGCGGGAGTGAAGAGGAACGGCCGGGCCCGGAAACGCCGAAGGCCGCCCCTCGGGCGGCCTTCGCGTCGTGCGTGTCAGTGGGTACGCGCGAGAAGTGGGCCGCCGGGAGCGGGCCACCACCAGTTCTGGTTCGAGTGCGCGTACATGCCGCCGACGATAGCCCACCGGCGAGCGGCCCTGCGAGCCCGATGCGATCGCAGAGACACCCGTCTCACGGAGTGGGCACCGGGCTGGACGTGGCGTAAGACGCCGTAATGTGTACGGGGTGACCGTGAACGCTGAAACCCAAGCCCCCGCCGCCAAGGCGACCTGGCGAGACCTTCCCGCGGCGCAGCAGCCTTCGTACCCCGATGCCGAGGCACTGCGCGCTGTTGTCGCGGACCTCGAATCGTATCCTCCCCTCGTTTTCGCGGGTGAGTGCGACCAGCTGCGCGCCCGTCTGGGAGCCGTCGCCAAGGGCGAGGCGTTCCTGCTGCAGGGCGGCGACTGCGCCGAGGCCTTCGACGCCGTGTCCGCCGAGCACATCCGCGCCAAGCTGAAGACGCTGCTCCAGATGAGCGCCGTCCTGACGTACGCCGCCTCCGTGCCCGTCGTCAAGGTCGGCCGCATCGCCGGCCAGTACTCCAAGCCCCGCTCCAAGGACACCGAGACCCGCGACGGCGTCACCCTGCCGACCTACCGCGGTGACTCCGTCAACGGCTTCGCCTTCACCGAAGGGGCCCGGATCCCGGACCCCGAGCGGCTGAAGCGCATGTACCACGCGTCCGCGTCGACGCTGAACCTGGTGCGGGCCTTCACCACCGGTGGTTACGCCGACCTGCGCCAGGTGCACGCCTGGAACCAGGACTTCGTGAAGTCCTCCCCCTCCGGGCAGCGCTACGAGCAGCTCGCGCGGGAGATCGACAACGCGCTGAACTTCATGAAGGCGTGCGGCACCGACCCGGCCGAGTTCAAGGCCGTCGAGTTCTACGCCTCCCACGAGGCGCTGCTGCTCGACTACGAGGGCGCCCTGACGCGTACGGACTCCCGCACCGGGAAGCTGTACGACACCTCCGGCCACATGGTCTGGATCGGCGAGCGCACCCGCCAGCTGGACCACGCGCACATCGAGTTCTGCTCGCAGATCGCCAACCCGATCGGCATCAAGCTCGGCCCGACCACCACGGTCGACGAGGCGCTGACGTACATCGACCGGCTGGACCCCGAGCGCGAGCCGGGCCGGCTGACCTTCGTCGTCCGCATGGGCGCCGACAAGGTCCGCGACAAGCTCCCCGAGCTGGTCGAGAAGGTCACGGCCTCGGGCGCGACGGTCGCCTGGGTCACCGACCCGATGCACGGCAACACCTTCGAGGCGGCCTCCGGCCACAAGACGCGCCGTTTCGACGACGTGCTCGACGAGGTCAAGGGCTTCTTCGAGGTCCACAAGGCCCTGGGTACGCACCCGGGCGGCATCCACGTCGAGCTCACCGGTGACGACGTCACCGAGTGCGTGGGCGGCGGCGACGAGATCTTCGTCGACGACCTGCACCAGCGCTACGAGACGGCCTGCGACCCGCGGCTCAACCGCAGCCAGTCCCTGGACCTGGCCTTCCTCGTCGCCGAGATGTACCGCGACCAGTAAGCGGATCAGTACGTAGGGCGAGCCCCTACGGAGAAACCTACGATGGTGGGGCACGGATCGATGTGATCCGTGCCCCACCGTCGTTTCCAGGGCTTTTAGGCAAGCCTCACTTTAGGTACGGTTAGGTAAGCCTCACCGAATACGGGATGGCTGCAGAAACCATTCCTGCCAGGGAGGTGAGCCGCGTGTACGTCTGCTCTTGCTTCGGGATCACCGACAAGCAGGTCAAGGACCACGCGGCCGCCGGGGCCTGCACCCCCCGCCAGATCGCCTCCGTCACCAAGGCCGGCACCGACTGCGGATCCTGCGTGCGGACCATCCAGGGCATCCTGGGCCGCGGCGCATGCCCGCGCCGGGAGCTGCTGGAGAAGGGCAACGCGGCCGCCGTGCTCGCCGCCGACCCGGAGCTCGCGGAAGCCGCGTAAGACGCGCGGGAACCGCCCCGAGGCGCGGGAACCGGGTGGGAACCGCGCGGGGCCGAGCCCGCGGCTCAGCTCTCCGGCTGCTCGATCAGCTGCGCGATGTAGAGCGGCTCCCCGATGCTCTCGATGAGCTCAAGCTGGGTGTCGAGGTAGTCGATGTGGTGCTCCTCGTCCCCCAGGATCTCCTCGAAGAGGCGCGCCGAGGTCACGTCGCCCTTGCCGCGCATCACCTCGATGCCCCGCTTGAGGCGGTCGATGGCCTCGACCTCGACCTGTCGGTCCGCCTGGAACATCTCCGTCAGGGTCTGGCCGACGCGCACGTGGAAGAGCCGCTGGTAGTTCGGCAGCCCGTCCAGCATCAGGATGCGCTCGGTGATCTTGTCCGCGTGCTTCATCTCATCGATGGACTCTTCACGCGTGTACTTCGCGAGCTTGGTCCAACCCTTGTTGTCCTGGATCCGGTAGTGGAGCCAGTACTGGTTGATCGCCGTGAGCTCGCCGGTCAACTGCTCATTCAGAAACTCAAGGACCTCGGGGTCGCCCTGCATCGCAGAGGCTCCTTCCAGGCAATGTCAGCTACGTGACGGGGCTGGGGGGTATCGCGGTATCGCCCCCCGGCCGTGACCGGGGGAGTGCGCGCATCCTTGCACCGCCGCAGGGGGGCGTCCAGTAAGTGCCTCCTTAGTGTGAGTTGGCGCGACTTGCCCGTATAGGGGCATACCTGGTCGTGACCACCCTGCCGCGTCTGTCACCATGGAGGCATGGGTCAGCCGGAAAGCCGGGAATCTCCGGGAGCAGAGCAACTGGAGCTTCCTCCGGGGCAGCGGCTGCAGCGCGGCTGGCCGGTCACCCACTACGGCCCGGTCCCCAAGTTCAAGCCGGACCGCTGGGAGTTCCGTGTCTTCGGGGCCACCGCCGACGGTGACAAGCACTGCTGGAACCACGAGGATTTCACGGCCCTGCCGTTCGAGTCCGTCGTGGCGGACCTGCACTGCGTGACGAAGTTCAGCATGCCGGGCGCCGAGTGGGGCGGAGTCCTCGCCCGCGACATACTTGCCCTGGCGCCGCCGTCGCCGCAGGTCACGCACGTGATGGTGTGGGCCGAGTACGGCTTCAGCTCCAACCTGCGGCTCGCCGACTTCGCCTCGGACCGGACCGTGTTCGCCACCCACGAGGGCGGCGAACTCCTCACCGCCGAACACGGTTTCCCGGTACGGCTCGTGGTCCCGCACCTGTACGCGTGGAAGGGCCCCAAGTGGGTCCGCGGCATCGAGTACATGACCGCCGACCGCCGCGGCTTCTGGGAGGAGCGCGGCTACCACAACATCGGCGACCCCTGGCGCGAGCAGCGCTACTCGTACCAGGAGGAACCGGGGGACGGTCCCGAGCTGTAGGTCCCGGCCCCGGCTCAGTGGTACTGGTGGACGACCGCGTGACCCTTGCCGCGGCCGATCATCCACTTGTTGACCGGGGTGGTCACCACGAAGGCGAGCGCGAGCGAGATCGCCAGCGCGATCCAGAACAGCGCCTCCGAGAGGTGCGCGTCCATCGCTCCCGGCCAGAGCGCGATCACGCCGTTGTCGATCAGCTCCATGACGGCGATCGAAAGAGTGTCCGCCGCCAGCGCCACCCGGACGGCCGAACGCAGGTCCACGCCGGCGGCGAGGATCCCGCGCAGGGTGAGCGCGTAGCCGAAGAAGAACGCCAGGGCGATCGCCAGGATCATCGTCGGTACGTTTCCCCAGCCCAGTGCCGTGCCGATCACCATGCCCAGCACCTCGCCGACGGCGCATCCGGTGAGGCAGTGGAGCGTGGCCCGGGCGGCCGTGGCCCAGCTCGCCCCGCCGTGGTCGCCGTGCCCGTGCTCTTCATGTGCGTGTGCGCTGTCCATCGCAACCCCCTGGGGAAAGCCGGATGACGGTCTGCCTGCGTACGACGCAACCGTATACCCCACAGGGGTATTCCCGCCCCTGGTCAGCGGAGCGCGCGCAGTTCCTTCAGCAGGGCCACGTCCGCCGCGTGGCCCTCCTTCCCGCCCGGCGTCTCGGTGATCAGCGGGACGCCCTCCATCGCGGGGTGCGAGAAGAGCTCGGCGAAGGCGTCCCGGCCGATGTGGCCCTGCCCGATGTTGGCGTGCCGGTCCTTGTGGGAGCCCACGCCCTCCTTCGAGTCGTTCGCGTGGATCAGCTTCAGCCGTCCCTCGCCCACGGTGTCCACCAGCAGGTCCAGCGTCTGCTTCGTCCCGCCCGGCTCCGCCAGGTCGTGCCCGGCGGCGAAGACGTGGCAGGTGTCCAGGCAGATCCCCAGCTTCGGGTGGTGGTCGAGCGCCTCGAAGTACGGGCCGAAGTCCCAGGTCCGCGAGCACAGCGAGGAGCCCTGCCCGGCCGTGGACTCCAGCAGCAGGAAGGGGTCGTCGTCGTGGGTCAGCTCGTCCAGCAGCGGCAGCATGTACTCCCTGACCTGCGCGTACGCCGCCTCGCGCGGTCGTCCTCCGGTCGCCGAGCCGGTGTGTACGACCACCCCGAGCGCGCCGATTTCCCGGCCGCGGCGCAGCGAGTGCCGCAACGACTCCACCGACTTCTCGACGGTCGCCTCGGTGTGCGAGCCGAAGTTGATCAGGTAGGGGGCGTGGACGTACGCCGGGATCGACTCCTCGGCACACCGGCCGCGGAACAGCTCGTCCTGCGCCGGGTTCCCGACCGGGGTGGCCCAGCCGCGCGGATTGGCGACGAAGACCTGTACGGCCTCGGCGCCCATCTCCCGCGCGTACGCCAGCCCCACCGAGGCGAGCCCGCCGGCGACGGGGACGTGCCCGCCCACGGGATTGCGCATGGCCTGGTCCGCCGCTTCCGCCGCTGCCGTCGTTTCCATCGCCCTACAGCCCCTTGGTCCGCAGCACGATCGTGCTGCCCTCGGGGGCGCTCTGGCCGCCCGGCACCGACTGGGCGTCCACCGTGTTGCTGAAGGAGATGAGCGGCCGCTCCACCTTCACCTTGAAACCGGCCGCCTCCAGCGTCTTGCGGGCCACGTCCGCCTCCTGGCCGGTCACGTTCGGCACCGGGATCTGGCGGGGGCCCTTGGAGACGGTGAGCGTCACCGTGTCGCCGGTCGCGGCCTGGGAGCCGGCGCCGATCGATTGATTGGCGACCGTACCGGCGGGGAACGGGGAGTTGACCTGCTCGGCGGCCGTCTCGACCTTGAGGCCGAGGTCCTGGAGGGCGGCCCGAGCCTGGTCCAGGGGCTGTCCGACCACGCTCGTCACCTGGACCGGCCGGCCCTTGCTGACCACGATCGCGACCGCCGTGTCGGGCGAGCGCTTCTGTCCGCCGGCCGGGTTGGTGGAGATCACCGAGCCCTGGGCGACGTCCTGGCTGAACGCCTGCGTGATCATGCCGGGCGCCAGACCGCTCTTGACCAGCTCGGCCTTCGCCTCCTCCAGCGGCCGGCCCTTCAGGTCCGGCACGAAGACGACCTCCGGGCCGCGCGAGACCGTGAGCACCACCGCCCCGTTGCCGCGGATGCGCTTGCCGCTCTCGGGGTCGGAGTTCATCACCGTCCCGCGGTCGAAGGTGTCGCTGAACTTCCGGTCGATCCGCTTCACGCCGAGGCCGGCCGCCGAAAGCTCGGTCTTGGCCTGCGCCTCGGTCTTCCCGAGCAGGTTGGGGACCTTGGTGAACTGGCCGGCGTTGATGTACCAGACCCCGGTGCCGAGACCGAGCGCGAGCAGGACGCCGGCGATGACGAGCAGGGTGCCGCGGCGCGGTCGCCGCGATCGGCCCGGTCGCGGCGGCAGCGGCGCCTCGGCGCGGGCCTGGGACAGGCTCTGCGCGGGCGTGGCCTCCGGGCGCTCCAGCCGGGACGTCCGGTTCACGGGCTGCTGCGCCGTGACGGGCCGCGGGATCACGCTGGTGCGGTCCTCGGCGGCGCCCCGCTGCTCGGCCCGCGCCTGCGGCGGCACCGCGTCCAGCTCTGCGTCGCCGAGCAGCGCGCGGGCGTCGAGCGTCAGCCCGAGCAGCCCGGCGGCGTCGGTGGGCCGCAGCTCCGGATCGCGGGAGGTGGCGTACGTCACGAGCTGGTCCAGGATGCCGGGCAGCCCCGGAACGGCGGCCGACGGGGGCGGCACGTCCTCGTGGAGGTGCTGGTAGAGCACCTGGGCGGGGGTGCCGCCGGTGTGCGGCTTGGAGCCGGTGAGCATCTCGTACAGGACGACGCCGCAGGCGTAGACGTCCACGCGGGTGTCGGTGGCGCCGTTCTCGATCTGCTCCGGGGCGAGGTAGGAGACGGTGCCGAGGACGGCGCCGGTGGTGCTGGTGACGGTGTCGACGCTGCGGACCAGGCCGAAGTCCGCGACCTTGACCCGGCCGTCGTCGCCGATCAGGACGTTCTCGGGCTTCATGTCGCGGTGTACGAACCCGGCGCGGTGGGCGGCGCCGAGGGCGGCCAGGACCGGCTCCAGGATGTCGAGGGCCGCGCGGGGCTGGAGCGCGCCGCGCTCGCGGAGCACGTCGCGCAGCGTGCAGCCGGAGACGTACTCCATGGCCAGGTACGTGTACGGCCCGTCGGTGCCCTGGTCGAAGACGGCGACGACGTTGGGGTGCGCGAGGCGGGCGACGGACTTGGCCTCGCGGATGAAGCGGTCGACGAAGCCGGCGTCGGCGGCGAGCGCCGGGTGCATCACCTTGAGTGCGAGCACGCGGTCGAGGCGGGTGTCGACGGCCCGGTAGACCGTCGCCATGCCGCCGGCCGCGATGCGCGCGTCGACGCGGTAGCGGCCGTCGAGTGTCTGCCCGACGAGGGGGTCATCCAGGGTCGTATCCACCCGGCGATTCTACGAGCGTCCGTGCTGCCGCCGACCAGGGGCCGGTGAGGTTGCAGCGCAGCTGTGACGTGGGAGGCGCCGCGCGGGGTGCCCCTGCCTGCGGCGCAGCCGTGAGACGAGGCAGCGGCCCGGGGCCCGCGGCGAGCGCCCACGCTCTCCCCCCGCCCCGCCCGGGGGCGAGGGGGGACGGTGGGCACGCGTCGTGAGTTCCCGTACCCCCGCCACCTCAGAACGCCGGGCGTTCCGGGTCCAGGGCGGCTCGGCCCTCGGTGGGGGAGGAGGCTTCCGCGAAGCGGCGCTGGGGGATGCGGCCCGCACGGTGGGCCAGCCGGCCCGCCGACACCGCGTCGCGCATGGCAGCCGCCATCAGGACCGGGAACTGGGCCCGGGTCACCGCCGAGGCGAGCATCACCGCCGCGCACCCCAGCTCCATCGCCAGCGCCACGTCCGAGGCCGTGCCCGCCCCCGCGTCCAGGATCACCGGGACCCCGGCCCGCTCCGCGATCAGCTCGAAGTTGTGCGGGTTGCGGATCCCCATCCCCGACCCGATCGGCGACCCCAGCGGCATGATCGCCGCGCAGCCCACGTCCTCCAGCTTGCGGGCGAGGACCGGGTCGTCATTCGTGTAGGGGAGGACGGTGAAGCCCTCGTCCACCAGGGTCTCCGCCGCGTCCAGCAGCTCCACCCCGTCGGGCAGCAGCGTCCGTTCGTCCGCCACCACCTCCAGCTTGATCCAGTCGGTGCCCAGCGCCTCCCGCGCCAGGCGCGCGGTCAGCACGGCCTCGCCCGCCGTGAAGCACCCCGCCGTGTTCGGGAGTACGGAGATGCCCAGTTTCGTCAGCACCGACAGGACGGAGCCCTGCACCGTCGGGTCCAGCCGCCGCATGGCCACCGTGGTGAGCTCCGTACCGGACGCGACCAGCGCCCGTTCCAGGACGTCCAGGCTCGGCGCCCCGCCCGTGCCCATGATCAGGCGGGACGAGAAGGTCCGGCCGGCCAGCTGAAAGGCGTCGTCAGCCATCGCGCTCAGCCCCCCTGGACCGCGGTGAGGACCTCGACCCGGTCGCCCTCGCCCACCGGTGTGAGCGGCCACTGCCCGCGCGGGACGACGGTCTCGTTCAGTGCGGCCGCCACGCCGGACGGAGCCGCGGTCAAGGTGGCGACCACCGCGTCGAGGGTGGTGCCGGCCGCGATCTCGCGCGGCTCGCCGTTGACGGAGATGGTCATGCGTACGACTCCTGACGTGCGGCGGAGAACCGGCGCGGGGTGAACGGGCGGGCGATCTCCGGCACCGTGCCGGTGGTCAGCAGCTCCGCCATCACGTCGCCGGTGAGCGGGGTCAGCAGCACCCCGTTGCGGTAGTGCCCGGTGGCCAGGTGCAGGCCGGGCAGTTCGGTCGGGCCGAGCAGCGGGGCGTTGTCCGGGGACCCGGGCCGCAGTCCGGCCCGGGTCTCGGTCAGCGGCAGTTCGGTGATGCCGGGCACCAGCTCGTGGGCGTCGCGCAGGAGTTCGTAGACCCCGCCCGCGGTGACGGTGGTGTCCCAGCCGAGTTCCTCGCTGGTGGCCCCGATGACGAGCTCGCCGTTCTCGCGCGGCACCAGGTAGACGTGGCTGCCGCGCACCACCGCCCGCACCGTCCGCGAGAGGAACGGCGCGTACGCCGCCGGCACCGCGAGCCGCAGCACCTGGCCCTTCACGGGCCGTACGGGAGGCAGCGCCTGCGGCGGTACGCCGGCCAGCCGGCCGCTGAGCGAGCCCGCGGCCAGCACCACCTGGTCGGCGCGCAGCTCCGTACCGTCGTCGAGCCGTACGCCGACGGCCCGGTCGGCGGCGGTCAGCAGCCGCTCCGCGGCCGCCCGGCGGATCTCCACCCCGGCGCGCTCGCACGCGGCCAGCAGCGCGGCCGCCAGCCGGCGCGGATCGACCTGGTGGTCGCCGTCCACGCGCAGGCCGCCCCGTACACCCGGCGCCAGCATGGGCTCCAGGCGGCGGCACTCGCGGCCGGTGAGCCATTCGGACTCCAGGCCGCAACGGCGCTGGAGGGCGTGCAGTTCACGCAGGTGCAGCCGGTCGTCGGCGTCGAGGGCGACGGCGAGCGTGCCGCAGGCCCGGTAGCCGATGTCCATCCCGCCGCTGGCCTCGGCCAGCTCGGCGGCGAACTCCGGGTAGCGGGCCGCGGAGGCGAGGTTGAGTCCCAGCAGGGTCTCCTCGCCGTAGTGCAGCTCCGTGACGGCGGCGAGCATGCCGGCCGCGACCTGCGCGGCGCCGCCGCCGGGCGCCGGGTCGGCGAGTACGGTCCGCAGTCCGTGCCGGGCCGCCCGCCAGGCGGTGACCAGGCCGATGATCCCGCCCCCGACGACGAGGACGTCGGACCCGGAGGACGCGGAGGACCCGGAGGATCCCGAGGACCCGGGGGATCCGGCGGAGCCCGCGGCCCCCGGGGATCCCGGATCGGATCCGTTCAGAGATGAGTGCATGGGCGTCCAGCCCCTCCCTTCGCCGGCATGACCCGGATCAGGTTCGTACGGTCGGAGGCCGCTCAGCCTCCCTCTCAGCCCGGTGCGCCCGGACTCCCGCGATAGGTACGGGCGCCAGCCTAACCCCGCCGCCGGGGGCGGGTAAGGCTGCCTCCCCGGCGACCGCGCCGAGCCGCTGTTCCTGACGAAGCGTCAGATCGCTAGGCTGGGCGGTGTGAGCGAGCAGACGGAACAGACTCAGAGCGGCGTCGTCATCGTCGGCGCCGGAATGGCCGGGGTGCAGACCGCGGTCGCGCTGCGGGAGCAGGGGTGGCGCCGCCCGATCACCCTGCTGGGCGCCGAACCCCACCAGCCGTACGACCGGCCGCCGCTGTCGAAGGCGGTGCTGCTCGGCAAGGCCGAGGACTCCGCGTTCGACGTGGACTTCGAGGGGCTCGGCATCGTGCTCCGGCTCGGGGTGGAGGTCACCGGACTGCGGGCCGCCGAGCGCGAGCTGGACACCGAGGCGGGGCCGGTCCCGTACGACGTCCTCGTCCTGGCGACCGGCGCCGAACCGCTGACCCTGCCCGGGTCCGAGGGCGTACCCGGCGTGCACCTGCTGCGCACCCTGGACGACGCGGCCCGGCTGCGGCCGGTGCTGGCGAGCGCTCCGGCGACCGTGGTGGTCGGCGCGGGCTGGATCGGCGCGGAATTCGCCACCGCGGCGCGCGAGGCGGGCTGCGCGGTCACCGTCGTCGAGGCGGCCGACCGGGTGCTGGCCGGGGCGCTGCCCGCGGAGGTCGCGGCCCCCATGGCCCACTGGTACGAGCAGGCCGGGGCCGCGCTGCTGACCGGCGCCAAGGTCTCCTCGGTGGAGTCCGGGCGGGTCCTGCTCGCGGACGGGCGGGAGCTGCCGGCGGGCGCGGTGGTCGTCGGCATCGGGGCCCGGCCGGCGACCCGGTGGCTGGCGGGCTCGGGGGTGGAGCTCGGGCCGGAGGGCGCGGTCACCGCGGACGAGTACCTGCGGACCGGCCTGCCCGATGTGTACGCGGTCGGCGACTGCGCGTCGTTCCCGTCGGCCCGCTACGGGGCGCGGCTGCTGGTCCACCACTGGGACAACGCCCTCCAGGGGCCGCGGGTGGTCGCGGCGAACGTCGTGGCGGGCAAGGCGCTCCAGGTCTACGACCCGGTGCCGTACTTCTGGTCGGAGCAGTTCGGGCGGTTCGTCCAGTACGCGGGCCACCACGCGGGCGCCGACGAGCTGGTGTGGCGCGGGGACCCCGCCGAGGCGGGCTGGTCGGTGTGCTGGCTGCGGGACGGGGCGCTGGCCGCGGTCCTGGCGGTCGGCAGGCCGCGGGACCTGGCGCAGGGGCGGAAGCTGATCGAGACGGGCGCCCCGGTGGACCCGGCCAGGGTCGCCGATCCCGCGGTTCCGCTGAAGTCGGCGCTGGTCTAGGCAGTGGGCCGGACGGCGGGCCGGGCGGTGGGCCAGCCGATGCTCCCGGCGCTGGTCCCGCACCCCGCCCGGACCCCGCCCGGGCGGGGTCCGGGGACCCGGACGGGTCGGCCCGGGTACCGGGTGTCAGTCCGAGGTGGCAGGCTTGTGCCCGTGACCGAGATTGACGCAAAGATCGACGCCCTTGTCCCCGCCTGGCTGTACGTACCCGACATCGCCGAGATGCTCGACATCGAAGTGACCCGGGTCCGCCAGCTGGTCAAGGAAGGTCAGCTGATCGCCGTACGCCGGGGCGAGAACCGTTCGCTCCAGGTGCCCGCCCCCTTCATCGACGGCGACAAGATCGTCAAGGGCCTGCCCGGCCTGCTGACCGTGCTCCGCGACGACGGCTTCTCCGACGAGGAGATCCTGGAGTGGATGTTCACCCCGGACCCGACCCTGCCCGGCACCCCCGCGCAGGCGCTGAGCGAGAATCGCGGCACGGAGGTGAAGCGCCGCGCTCAGGCGCTCGCCCTCTGACCGGCTGATCCACCGGCGTACGGGCCCGCCCGGGCCCGTACGCCACCACCAGGGGGGAACACCCATGCAGCAGCTGTCCGACGCCCGGCTCTACCTGTGCACGGACGCCCGCAAGCGGCAGGGGGACCTCTCCGGGTTCCTCGACGCGGTCCTGGCCGGCGGCGTCGACATCGTCCAGCTGCGCGACAAGGGCATGGAGGCCGGCGAGGAGCTCGAACACCTCCAGGTGTTCGCCGAGGCCGCGCGCCGGCACGGCAAGCTCCTCGCGGTGAACGACCGCGCCGACGTCGCCCACGCCATCGGCTCCGACGTCCTGCACCTGGGCCAGGGCGACATCCCGGTGCCCGCCGCCCGCGCGATCCTCGGCGAGTCCGTGCTCGTCGGCCGTTCCTGCCACGCCGAGTCCGAGGTCGACGCCGCCGTCGCCGAGCCGGGCGTGGACTACTTCTGCACCGGCCCCTGCTGGCCCACCCCCACCAAGCCCGGCCGGTACGCGCCCGGGCTCGGGCTGGTCCGGTACGCGGCCTCGCTGGCCCCCGCCCGCCCCTGGTTCGCCATCGGCGGCATCGACGCCGGCAACCTCGACGAGGTCCTCGACGCCGGAGCCACCCGCATCGTGGTCGTCCGCGCGCTCACCGAGGCCTCCGACCCGGGCGCGGCCGCCGCCGACCTGGCCAAGCGGGTCCGGGAGCGCGTTTCCGCCTAACGGAACACCGGCCGCCCGTGCAGGTGTCCAAAAACGTGTCCAAAAGGCGGACACGGCTTCGGGGACCGCGAAGGCACGTCTAACCTGCCCGTATGGCCCTTGGTACCGCTTCCACCCGTACGGACCGTGCACGCACGGTCCGCGACCTGCTGGCGTCCGGGGGCAAGTCGTACTCCTTCGAGTTCTGGGCCCCCAAGACGGAGAAGGGCGAGCGCAACCTCTGGAACGCGCTGCGCCGGATCGAAGCCGTGGGCCCGAGCTTCGTGTCCGTCACCTACGGGGCCGGCGGCTCCACCCGCGGCGGCACCGTCAAGGCCACCCAGCAGATCGCCGCCGACACCACCCTCACCCCCGTCGCGCACCTCACCGCGGTCGACCAGTCCGTCGCCGAGCTGCGCCACGTGATCGGCCAGTTCGCCGACGCCGGCATCCGCAACATGCTCGCGCTGCGCGGGGACCCGCCGGGCGATCCCATGGGCCCCTGGGTCAAGCACGCCGAGGGCGTGGACTACGCGGCCGACCTCGTGCGCCTGCTCAAGGAGTCCGGCGACTTCTGCGTGGGCGTCGCGGCCTTCCCCGAGATGCACCCGCGCTCGGAGGACTGGGACACGGACATCCGTCACTTCGTGGACAAGTGCCGCGCCGGTGCCGACTACGCGATCACCCAGATGTTCTTCGATCCGGAGAATTATCTGCGGTTGCGCGACAGTGCCCAGAAGGCGGGCTGCGAGACGCCGATCATCCCCGAGGTCATGCCTGTTGTGGGCATCAAGCAGCTCGACCGGCTGCCCCAACTGAGCAACGCAGTCTTCCCCGCAGCCGTGAAAGAGCGCATGCTCGCCGTCAAGGACGATCCAGCCGCTGTACGCTCCATTGGGATCGAGTTCGCCACGGAGTTCTGCGCGCGGCTGCTGTCCGAGGGTGTCCCGGGGCTGCACTTCATCACGCTGAACAATTCCACGGCGACTCTCGAAATCTACGAGAACCTGGGCCTGCACCAGCGGGCCTGATCGGCCGACCCCCGTTTCCTGGGCGGTTGGCCGTACCGAGAGGTGCCACGCATGGGAATGACGGTCCTCTACATCGCGTTCGGTTTCGTCGCGCTGTGGCTGCTTGCCGAGGTCCTGATGCAGTACAAGGCCCGGCTGCGCTGGCGGTTGCTCGCGTTCGCCGGGTTCCTCGGTGTGGTCGCCGGGGTGGTGCTGCCGTCGGTTCCGGTCATCGGCCTCGGCGCGGCCGCGTTCGCCGTGGGCCAGATCCTGGTGACGCTCTCCTTCCGCAAGGGCTTCGAGGCCGGCTGGGCGCTGCGCCGCGGCGGTGAGCCCGTACGGAAGCAGACCCGGCGCCGGCGCGCGGGCGGTCCGCGCCCCGAGCCCGCGCTGGAGGTGACCGGCCTGGAGTACGGGGCCGATGGCACGGCGGCGGACCCCGAGGGCGGCGAACGGGCCGAGGCGTCCGACCGGGAGGGGCCGGAGCCGCAGTTCCGTTCCGAGGCCGAGGAGTTCTACAGCCCGGAGCCGCTGCCCGAGGACACGGGCTCGTACGGGATACAGAGTTTCGCCCCCACCGCCGACGCGGGCCGGACGGCGGGGTTCGCCCCGTCCTTCGCCGCGGCCGAGCAGGACTCCCACCAGTACGCCTCCTACGGCGCCCAGGGCTACGACCCGCAGGGCCAGGGCGGCTACGACTACTCCGCGGGCTATCCGGCGGGCGGCGAACAGCAGGTCTACGCCGCCTACTCGGATCCGTACATCGGCACCGGCGGGGCCGTGATCCCGCAACAGCCCTACGACTACGCCCCGTACGCCGGCTACGCGGCCGGCGACCCGTACGCGAGCGCGGGCGGCCAGCAGCAGTACTCGATGGACACCCCGCCCGGCGGGGTGTGGGTGCCGCAGCAGCGCTCCACCGACGGGGCCGCCCCGGGCTACCCCGGGGACGAGCAGAACCCGTACCCGCAGCAGCAGCAACCGCAGCAGTACCCGTACCAGGGCACCGGCGAGTACGAGCAGTACCGCTACTGAGGCACGACGGGTACCGGCGCGCGGGGTGAGCCCCCGGGAGGAGGTCCTCCCGGGGGCTCCGGCGTCACTGGGAGCCGCGGAACGCCGCGCCCTCCACGATCAGCCCGGCCACCAGGGCCCCCGTCATCCCCGCGTGCGCGAGCCCGCCGCCGGGGTGCGCCCAGCCGCCCGCGAGGAACAGCCCGGGCAGGGCGGTGGTGTTGGCGGGGTAGAGCATCGCGCCGCCGGCCCCGGCGAGGGCGGGCGGGGGCACCGCGCCGCCCGGTGCGCCGGTGTCCGCCTCGGTGTCCGCCGGAGTGCGCTCGCGGCTCCACAGCAGCCGCTCACGCAGTCCGGGCACGGCCCGGGCCGCCAGGTCCAGCAGCTCCTGCGCGCGGGGCGCAGGGGCGCCCCCAGGGCCGCACAGGGCGCTCACGGTCACCGCCTCGTGGTCCGCGTCGGGCCGTACGGCGGGGTCGTCGGGGCGCAGCACGGTCAGCTGGGTGCCCGGGGAGTGGACCAGGGTGCGGTGGACGGCGTCCGCGGGGCGGGCTCCGCGCAGCGCGAGCAGCAGGGTGATCCGGCCGGCCACCCCCGGCCCGCGGGCCGGTACGCCGCCGGCGGGCAGCGGGGCACGCAGCTGCCGCGGGTCGACCCCGCACACCACGAAGTCCGCGGCGGCCTCGGCGCCGTCGGCCAGCAGCAGCCCGGCCGCCCGGCCGTCCCGCTCCAGGACCTCCCGTACGGGCGCATCGAAGACGAAGGCGACCTTCCGTTCGAGGCAGCGCTCGTACACGGCGGTGGCCAGGGCCCGCATGCCGCCGCGCACGTACCAGCTGCCGAAGGTCTGCTCCATGTACGGGAGCACGGCCGCCGAGGCGGGCGCGGTGGCCGGGTCGACCCCGTACGCCCGCACCCGCGCGGCGAGCAGCTCCCCGAGCCGGCCGCCCAGCTCGCGGTCGGCCACCTCGGCGAGGGTCGGCGGGCGGCGGCGCAGCAGGCCGCTCTTGCGCAGCGCCGGGTACGGATCCCCGCCCAGCACCTGCCAGTCGGGGCGCAGCGGCTCCTCCAGCAGCGGGCGCCGGGTGGCGTTCCAGGCGTCCCGGGCGCGGCCCAGGACCCCGTTCCAGCGCTCTCCGGCCCCCGGGCCGAAGGCCTGGTCGAGGACGGTGGCGGCGCCGCCGCGCGAGCCGCCCGGCAGGGTCACGGCGGTGCCGTCGGCGAGGACGTGCCGGACGGCCGGGTCGACCTGGACCAGCTCGACGCAGTCCTCCAGCGGCCGCTTGCCGGTCTTGACGAACAGGTCGCGGTAGACGGCGGGCAGGTGCAGCAGACCGGGCCCGGTGTCGAAGGCGAAGCCGCCCTGTTCGTGGCGGCCGACGGAACCGCCGTACGTGGACCCGCGCTCGTACACCGTCACCTGGTGCCCCGCCACGGCCAGCCGGGCCGCCGTGGCCATGGCGCCCATGCCGGCGCCGATCACCGCAATTCGTGCCATGCGGATGACCCTATCGAGCGGGGTCGGGGGAGTCCGGAGCAGGTCAGGGGGACGGCCGGGGTCAGCGGGGTGGTACCGCGGCCCGCGCGGCCGCCTCGCGCTCCTCGGCCGCGAGCCGCTTCTCCTCGCGGCGCTGGGCCCGGCGGCGCAGGAAGCGGCGGATCCGGCTCCAGAGGAAGACGAGTATGGCCAGACCGGCCGCCAGCAGGACGGCCGCGATGATCGCGGCCGCCTGGGGGTTGAACATCGCGAAGGTGACGATGCCCGCCACGCCCAGGTCCTCGGCCGTGCTCAGCACGATGTTGCTGAAGGGCTCGGGTGAGGTGTTGACGGCCATCCGGGTGCCGGCCTTGACGAAATGGCTGGCCAGCGCGGTGGAACCACCGACCGCGCCGGCGGCGATGTCGGAGAGCGACCCGCTCTGGCCGGCCAGCAGGGCGCCGACCACGGCCCCGGCCAGCGGCCGGATCACGGTGTGCACCGCGTCCCAGAGGGAGTCCACGTACGGGATCTTGTCGGCGACGGCCTCGCAGAGGAACAGCACGCCGGCGACGATCAGCACGTCGGTGCGCTGGAGGGACGCGGGGACCTCGTCGGTCAGTCCGGTCGCGCCGAAGACGCCGAGCAGGAGGACCACGGCGTAGGCGTTGATCCCGCTGGCCCAGCCGCTGGTGAAGACCAGGGGGAGCACACTCACCGGGCCATCATGCCGCAGGACCGGGCCCCGGCAGGGGTGATCGGGGAGACGGGGCGGATCGGCGCGGCAGAGCCGTGAGGGGACGGCCGCCGTACGGCGGCCGTCCCCTCACCCATGTCTGCGGGGGCCTACTGCCCCTGTTCGTCGCGGCGGCGCTGCCACCGCTCCTCGATGCGGGTCATCATCGACCGACGCTGCCGGTTTCGGCCGTGGGCCGAACCGCCTGCACTGCCGGAGACGGGCTGCTCGCCAGGCTTGGGTGCCTTGCGCCAACCGGTGACCACGAGGACCGTACAGCCGAGCATGACGAGGAATCCCACCACGCTGACCCAGAGTACGTTCGGAATGATCACACCGGTCATGAGGAGCGCGATACCCACCACAATGCCTGCGACTGCCTGGTAGACCCGTCGCCGGGTGTACGTACGCAGTCCGCTTCCCTCAAGCGCTGTCGCGAACTTGGGATCTTCGGCGTACAGCGCTCGCTCCATCTGCTCGAGCATTCGCTGCTCGTGCTCCGAGAGCGGCACGGGAGTCCTCCTCATCCGTCGGTCGCGGGGGGTAGCGACCAGGGGTCCCCTTCAGGATAGGCGGGGAATCGCCCCCGTGATACCCGCCCTCTGCGCAAGGTTCCAAAAACAGTGCCCGAAAAAGGCACCGCCCCAAAAGGCGCCGCCCGAGCCAAACCTTGCGCGAAACCGTACCGCCGGGTGGGCGGTCATGAGGCGCTTATTCCCCACTGGCCCGTCCACCATGCCGGTCACTGAGCACGATCATACGGGGCCGACCGGCTGAACGGAGGGTGTCCGGCGTACTCCCTGAGCGGAACTCCGCAGATCAGGCGGGCTTGCCGCCCAGGACGTGCAATTGCGTGGCGACCGCGTGGAAGGCGGGCAGCTCGGCGGCCGCCTCCTCCAGACGCAGCAGCGCCTCGACCGCGCCCGGCTCGGTGTCGACCAGGACGCCGGGGACGAGGTCGGCGAAGACGCGGACCCCGTGCACCGAGCCGACCTCCAGGCCGGCCCCGCCGACCAGCGCGGCGAGCTGCTCGGCGGTGAAGCGGCGGGGCACCGGGTCGCCCGAGCCCCAGCGGCCGGCCGGGTCCGTGAGTGCCGTACGGGCCTCGGTGAAGTGGCCGGCGAGGGCGCGGGCCAGCACCGCTCCGCCCAGGCCCGCGGCGAGCAGGCTGAGCGTGCCGCCGGGGCGCAGGGCGGCGACCGCGTTGGCCACGCCCTCGGCCGGGTCGTCCACGTACTCCAGCACGCCGTGGCAGAGCACCACGTCGTACGCGTCGCGGTCTACGACGTCCAGCAGGCCCTGGGCATCGCCCTGGACCCCGCGGACCAGGTCGGCCACGCCCTCCTCGGCGACGCGGCGCTCCAGCCCGAACAGCGCGTTCGGGCTGGGGTCGACCACGGTCACCCGGTGGCCCAGCCGGGCCACCGGCACGGCGAACTTGCCGGTGCCGCCACCGGTGTCCAGCACGTCCAGCACGTCCCGCCCGGTCGCCTTCACCCGGCGGTCGAGGGCCTCCTTGAGGACCTCCCACACCACGGCGGTGCGAAGGGAGGCGCGGGGGCGGGAAGTGTCCGACACGGCTGATGGCTCCTCGGCGCGACAAGGGTGGGCGATGCGAGCCCCACCCTATTGCCTGCACGAAGCCGTGCCGGTCACCCCGCCCAGCTCAGCCCGCGTCCGGATGCTCCGGGCGCGGCTGCGGCAGCGTGGGCGCCACCGGCTGGAGGGCGAGCATCCGCTCCACCAGCCGCAGGAACATCTCCACGGCGCGCACCAGATCGTCCGCGTCCCGGACCGTCGCCGCGTCCGCTATCCCGGCCTCGGCCCTTGCCCGGCGGTCGGCGCCGGAGGCGAACAGCGCGCTCCACTCCGTCAGCTCCGGGGCTATCTCCGGCAGTACCTCCCACGCGCTGCGGATCCGGGGCCGGCGCCGCGCGCCGACCGGCTCCGGCTTCCCGCGCGCGGCGAGGACGGCCGCGGCGGTGCGCAGTGCGGCCAGGTGGGCGGTGGCGTACCGCTCGCCCGGCCGGTCCAGCAGGGCGGCCTCGGCCAGGCCGGCGTGGGCCTTGGCGAGCAGATCGAGCGCGGCCGGAGGAGCTGCCGACCTGCGCGGGACGGGGTGGACAGGGGACGGGGACGGTGTGGCCATGACGAACCTCCTGTCGTTGCGTACTGCCGTGTCTGTGTTTGTGCCTGCCCTCATCGTGACGGTCGACACTGACAATCGCGCTGACCTGCGGCGATGCCTGCGCCCGTCTGCCAACTGCCCCCCTGGGCAGACGAGGTGTCATCAATGGTGCTAGTTTTTGAACTGACCAGTCAGTTCAAAAGGAGGGGAGACGGCGTGGACAGCCCGCACGGAGCGGCCGTCAAGGCCGAGGACTTCGGACTCAAGGGCCCGCGCGGCTGGGTGTTCCGGGGAGTGCGTCTCGACGCGGAGCCCGGCTCGCTCGTCGCCGTCGAAGGCCCCTCCGGCAGCGGCCGGACCTGCCTCCTCCTCGCCCTCACCGGACGCATGAAGGCCACCGAGGGCCACGCCGAGGTCGCCGGCCACCGGCTGCCGCGGCACATGGCCGCGGTCCGCCGGATCGCCGCGCTCGGCCCGGTCACCGGTGTCAACGAACTCGACCAGTCCCTCACCGTCGCCGAGCAACTGCGCGAGGGCGCACTGCTCCAGCGCCGCTACGAGGGCCCCGTCCGCGCCCTGCTGCGCCCGCGCGGCGAGCGCCGCGTCGCCGCACAGGCCCGGATCGACGCCGCCCTGGCCGCCGCCGGGCTGGACCTCGCGTCCCTGCCCAAGGGCCCGCGCACCTCCGTACGCGACCTGGAGCGGCTGGAGGCGGTCCGGCTGTCCGTGGCCATCGCCCTGCTGGGCGCACCGCGCCTGCTGGCCCTCGACGACCTGGACCTCAAGCTCTCGGACGCCGAACGCGCCGAGGCCTGGGCCCTGCTCCGCTCCATCGCCGCCGCCGGGACCACCGTCCTCGCGGTGTGCAGCGAGGCGCCGGACGACGTGACGGTCCTGCGCACGGACGCCGCCGTCGGCGCCGAGCCGGGCACGAACGGCACGAACGGCACGAACGACACGCGTGGCACGACCGAAGAGACCGAAGAGACCGAAGAGACCCAAGAGTCCGAAGACATCACGAAGGGGGCGGACGATGCGCTCGCCGAAGCTGGCCGCGCTTGAGCTGAAGCGGTTCGGGCGGGGGAAGCTGCCCCGGGCCGCCCTCGTCGCACTGCTCCTGCTGCCGCTGCTCTACGGAGCCCTGTACCTCTGGTCCTTCTGGGACCCGTACAGCCGGCTCGACAAGGTCCCCGTCGCGCTCGTCAACGCCGACCAGGGTGCCACCGTCGAAGGCAACCGCATCGACGCCGGCGGCGAGATCACCAAGAAGCTGCACGCCAGCAAGACCTTCGAATGGCACGACGTGAGCGCCGAGGAGGCGGCCAAGGGCCTGGAGAACGGGACGTACTACCTGTCCCTGACCATGCCCGCCGACTTCAGCACGAAGATCGCCTCCAGCTCCGGTGCGGACCCCGCGACCAGCGCCCTCCAGGTGCGCACCAACGACGCCAACAACTACATCGTCGGCTCGATCTCCCGCACGGTCTTCGCCGAGGTCCGCTCGGCGGCGTCCACCAACGCCTCCCGCGGCTTCCTCGACAAGATCTTCGTCTCCTTCTCCGACCTGCACGACAAGACCGCCGAGGCCGCCGACGGCGCCGACAAGCTCAAGGACGGCGCGAGCAAGGCCCAGCAGGGAGCGAAGGAGATCGCCGACAACCTCGACACGGTCGAGGAGAAGAACGGCGAGCTGACCGGCGGGCTGACGAAGCTCGACACGGCCGCGGGCAAGCTGGAGACCGGCACGAAGGACCTCGCCGCCGGCACCCAGCAGATCGCGGACAAGATCAACGGCACCGCCTCCCAGGTACGCCCCTACCTGGACAACCCCAAGCAGCTCGCCGACGCCGCACTGCTGGTCGCGGACACCGCCCGGGTCGTCAACGACCACCTGGAGACGATCGGCAAGAAGGCCCCCGCCGCAGCCAAGGTCAGCAAGCAGGCCGCGGCCCTGGCGGCCGACACGTACACCCGCACCTGCACGGGCGCGGCCGCCAAGCCGCTGCCGGTCGCCTGCGCCGACCTGAAGAAGCTGAAGGACACCACCGCCGAGGCCGCCCGGCTCACCGGCGACGTCGACGCGCTGGTCAAGGACTCGGGCGGCGATCTGGCAGGCCTGCGCACGCAGCTCACCGACCTGGAGAAGCAGGCCCGCAAGCTCGCCGCGGGCGCCCCCGGCCTCGCCGGCAAGCTGGACCAGGCCGTCGCCTCCGCCAACGCCCTCAACACCGGCGCCCACAAGGTCGCCACCGGCACGGCCCAGCTCCACACCGGTCTCGGCAAGGCCACCGACGGCTCCGAGGCCATCGGCGCGGGAGTCGGCAAGATCGGCGACGGCGCGCACAGCCTCGACGGCGGCATCTACAAGCTCGTCGACGGCAACGGCGCCCTGGCCGACGGCCTGCACCAGGGCGTAGACAAGATCCCGGACTACGACCGGCAGCAGCGCGACGCCCGTACCGAGGTCATGGCCGACCCGGTCAAGCTCGCCAACCAGTCCCTGCACAAGGCGCCCAACTACGGCACCGGCTTCGCGCCGTACTTCATCCCGCTCTCCCTCTGGGTCGGCGCGATGGTCGCCTACATGCTGATCGCGCCGATGAACAAGCGGGCGCTGGCCGCCGGCGCCTCGCCCTGGCGGATCGCCCTGGCGGGCTGGCTGCCCGTGGCAGGGCTCGGCGCCGCACAGGTGGGGGCGCTGATGTCCGTGCTCCACTGGGGCCTCGGCCTGGAGATGGCCCGCCCGGCCCTGACCGTCGGCTTCCTCTTCCTGGTCACCGGCTGCTTCGCGGCGATCGTCCAGTGGCTCAACGCCAAGTTCGGCGCCGCCGGCCGCATCCTGGTCCTGGCCGTCCTGATGCTCCAGCTGACCTCGGCGGGCGGTACGTACCCCGTTCAGACCAGTCCGGGGTTCTTCAACGCCATCCACCCGTACCTGCCGATGTCGTACATCGTCGAGGGCCTGCGCCGCCTCATCACCGGCGGCGACCTCGGCCCGGTCTGGCAGGGCTGCGCCGTCCTGGCGGCGTTCACCGCGGGATCGCTCGCCCTCACCGCGCTTGCCGCCCGCGGCAAGCAGGTGTGGACGATGGACCGGCTGCACCCCGAACTGAGCCTGTAGGGACCGGGCCCGTAGAGATCGGTTGACCTGTGAGAATCAGCGCCATGGAACGCAGCAGCACCGGTACCGGCGGCGGCCGCCGGCAGGCGACCCGCCAGAAGCTCTACGAGGCGGCCGTCACCCTCATCGCCGAGCAGGGCTTCTCCGCGACCACGGTCGACGAGATCGCCGAGCGGGCGGGGGTCGCGAAGGGCACCGTCTACTACAACTTCGCCAGCAAGAACGAACTCTTCGAGGAGCTGCTGCGGCACGGGGTCGGGCTGCTGACGGCCTCGCTGCGCGACGCGGCCGAGGAGACGGAGCGGCGGGGCGGCAGCCGCGTCGAGGCGCTCGACGCGATGATCCGGGCGGGACTGGTGTTCATCGACCGGTACCCGGCCTTCACCCAGCTGTACGTCGCCGAGCTGTGGCGGACCAACCGGGCGTGGCAGTCCACGCTGATGGTGGTCCGGCGGGAGGCGGTGGCCGTCGTGGAGACGGTGCTGCGCGAGGGCGTGGAGCGGGGGGAGCTGAGCGCGGAGATCGACGTGCCGCTGACCGCCGCCGCGATGGTGGGCATGGTGCTGGTGGCGGCGCTGGACTGGCAGTCGTTCCAGAGCGAGCGGTCGCTGGACGACGTGCACTCGGCGCTGTCGCTGCTGCTGCGGGGCCGGGTCAGCGGGAACCGCTGACGGGGAGTCCCCGGGCCGGTCCGGGCCGGCCCTGGGTGACCCCCGATCGGCGGTGCCGCGGGGGTGCCGGGACGGCGTAGAACTGGGGGCGCCGTCCGCCGCGCGTGAGTACGCGTACCTAGTCGCGGAAATGAGTACGTGCGCGGATGGCCCCCACCTGCGCGAACGCCAGACTGGGGATACGGACGGGGACCCGGTCCGGACCGCCGACACGGGGCGGCCGGTGCGGACCGGGTACCTATGCCGATGTGCGGCGCGAAACGGCGGGGCCCCGGGGGAACGGGCCCCGCCGTTTCGCGTCCGCCCGCGGGGCCCCGGCCCCGGCCGGGGCCCACCGAGTCAGCCGCGGCCCTTGAGGGGGAGACGGGACAACAGCGCCGAGACGGGGGCCAGCCGGGCCGCCGCGGACGTCGCCAGCGCCGACCACCGCGCGGCCGCCGACCAGCGCAGGCGCGCCCCCGAGCGGGGGAGGAGCACCGCGCGGACGCGGGCCGTGCGGGTCAGCGGAGCCAGCAGCGCGGCGCGGGCCAGCAGGACGTCCGTCCCCAGGCCGTCGTACGCGGCCTCCGTGCCCGGCGGGGCGTACAGCGAGCGCTCCACCGCCTCCGCGACCCGGTGCACCGCCTGCGCCGCCTCCGGCTCCAGCCGGCCGAGCTCCACCACCCTGGCCGCCGCCCGGCGCGGTGACAGGGCCTCGTCGGGGGTGATGCCCACGTCCCAGGCCGCGTCGGACAGCTCGGTCCACGCCGCCAGGACCTGCCCCGCCGCCAGCCGGCGTCCCCGCAACCGCGTCCGCCACAGCAGCGGGAGCAGCGGGAGGGCCAGCAGGGCAAGGATCGGCAGGGCCCAGCCCAGCACGCCGACCAGAGAGGGTCCGCCGCCGGCGGAACCCCCCTTCGGCCGGGGAGCCGCCACCCCGCACTCGCCCAGCTTCTTCGCCTCCGGCGGGCAGTCCTCGGCCTTCGACGGCGCCGCCGACGGCTGCGTCGCGCCGGTCGAGGGCAGCGTCGCCGGCGCGGACGGCTGGGCCGCGGGGAGCTCGGACCGGGAGTAGTCCGGGACCGTGATCCCCTGGCGCGGCGTCGGCTCGAACCGGGTCCAGCCCACGCCCTCGAAGTACAGCTCGGGCCAGGCGTGCGCGTCCCGCATCGACACGTTCACGCTGCCGTCCGCCTGCTTCTCGCCGGGCGTGAACCCCACCGCCACCCGCGCCGGGATCCCGAGCGAGCGCGACATCGCCGCCATCGAGAACGCGAAGTGGATGCAGAACCCCTCCTTGTCGGCGAGGAACCGCGCGATGGCCTGCGGCCCCGTGCCCGAGGCCACCTTCGTGTCGTAGCGGAAGCCGCCGTTCACGGCGAAGTAGTCCTGGAGCTTCACCGCCCGGGTGTAGTCGTCCTTCGCGCCCTTCGTCACCTGGCGGGCCGTGTCGCCGACCACCGCCGGCAGATTGTCGGGGATCTTCGTGTACTCGGCCTTGATGAGCGGGTTCGGCTCCGGCGCCGCCTGCAACTGCTCCGCCGTCGGCCGCAGCAGCAGGCTCTGCACGGTGTACATCGCGCCCTGGACGTTCTGGTACCTGTCCCGGCCCAGCTGGTCGCCGACCAGCGTCCGGCCGGCCGGCTCGAACCGCCACTTGCCCGGGATGGTCACGGACATCGCCGGATAGGGCATCGGCAGGTAGCGCTGGGCGTACGTGTCGGCCGCCGAGACGCTCGTCCGTACCTCGGTGCCCGTCGCCCGGACCTGCTCGCTCATCCCCGGCGGGGCCGGCAGCCGCTCCGGCACGTCGGTCAGGGTCCGCCCCGAGGCCTCCCACTTGACGCCGTTGAACTCGTCCAGTGCCAGGATCCGCAGGTACTGCTCGCCGAGCTGCGGGCTGTCCGTGCGGTACTTCAGCACCACGCGGTTGTCCTGGGCGTTCAGGCTGCCCTGGAGGGAGACCAGCGGGTTGACCGCCGAGATCGTCCCGCCGACGCCGGAGCCGTCCCCGGCCCCGCCGCCCTGCGTGCCCAGCAGTCCGCCGCCGAGTGCGGGCAGCGCCGCCGGCACCGCCAGCGCGATCCCCAGCGCCACCGCGCCGATCCGCCGTCCGGTCCGAACGGGAGCCAGCGCCCGGCCCGGGCCCGAGCCCGCGCCGACGCCTGCGTACCCCGGGCCCGAGGAGGCCCCCGCGCCGGGGGCGGCGCCGAAGACCCGGCCCCACTGGGCGAGCCGGTCGCGGCCCTCGGCCAGCAGCAGCAGCAGGTAGCCGCAGCCGGCCAGCAGGAAGGAGATCCAGGAGGCCCCGGCGCCGCCGGAGAGCCCCGCGGCGACCGAGTACAGCGCGAGCAGCGGCAGCCCGGCGGCCGCCGCGGTCCGCAGGGTCACCGCCAGGAGGTCCACCAGCAGCCCGATCGCCAGCACCCCGGACAGCAGCAGCAGCCGGATGCCGTCCGTCAGCGGAGCGGGGATCGCGAACTCGCCGACGTCCTGGACGCCCCGCTGGAACAGGGCGCCGAAATCCGTCACCAGATAGGCCATCGGCCCGGACCCGGTGGACTCTCCCTTGCCCGCGAACAGGAACATCAGCACCAGCAGCGACACCAGCACCTGCGAGGCCACGGTCAGCGTGCGCCCCAGGGGCACCCGCCGCGCCCCGGCCCCCACCGCGCCCTGCACGGCCAGCAGGGCCCCCGCCTCCAGCACCCAGCCCGAGGAGTCCACCAGCGCGGCCAGCGACCACGAGGTGAGCAGCGTCGCCAGCATCGCGAAGAGCGTCACGCGCGCCCGCCCGCTCATCCCCAACCTCCGGAGGTACCCGTGCCGAGCGGAGCGTTGCCGGCCTGCCGCCACAGCTCCCCGAACGCCACCCCGGGCGGCGCGGCCAGCGCGGTCCAGCCCGTGTCGCGCAGCCTGCCCACCCGTTGCTCCACCCGCGAGGGCCGCCCGGTCCACTGAGCGGAGTCCAGGACGAAGGCCACCGCCGCCCCGCAGCGCCCGCGCATCTTGGCCGCCACTTCCGTCTGTACGTCGTCCAGGTCTCCGAAGAAGGCGATGAGGAGCCCGTCACCACCGGCTCCGCCGAAGCCCCCGGCTCCGTGGCCGCCGCCGCTGCGCACGGCGTCGTACGCGCGGGCGAGGCCGGCGCCGTCGGAGTGCCCGACGACCGCGAGGGTGTCCATCATCAGCCCGGCCGCCTCCGCGGACTCCTGCCCTCCGGACGTGAAGCCGCTGCCGTCGCCGGGCACCGAGGTACCCGAGTCGGTCAGCAGCCGCACCGAGAAGCCCTGTTCGAGCAGGTGCACCAGGGCCGAGGCGGCCCCGGAGACCGCCCACTCGAACGCGGAGTCCGGTCCGGCGCCCTCGAAGGCGGTCCCGCGGGTGTCCAGCAGGACCGTGGCCTTGCTGCGCTGCGGCTGCTCCTCGCGGCGCACCATCAGCTCGCCGTAGCGGGCGGTGGAGCGCCAGTGCACCCGGCGCAGGTCGTCGCCGCGCCGGTACCCGCGCGGGATCACGTCGTCGTCGCCGGCCAGGGCCAGCGAGCGGCGGCTGCCGTCGCCGTAGCCGGAGGTCTCGCCGGTCAGCCGGACCGCGGCCAGCGGCTCGGTGCGCGGGATGACGGTGAGGGTGTCGTACGTGCTGAACGAGCGGGTCAGCTCGACCAGCCCGAAGGGGTCGGTCAGCCGCAGCTGGAGCGGGCCCAGCGGGTAGCGTCCGCGCAGGTCGGAACGGACCCGGTAGGAGACCTCGCGGCGTCCTCCGGGCTCGACCCGGTCCAGGACGAAGCGGGGCCGGGGGCCGAGGACGTAGGGCACCCGGTCCTGGAGCATCAGCAGTCCGGTGGGCAGCCGCGAGACGTTCTCCATGCGCAGCTGCACCCGGGCCTCGGAGCCCGCGGGCACCCGCATGGGGGTCAGCCGGCGGCTGCCGGAGACCCGGTGGCGGGTGCGGTGCAGGGCGAGGACGCAGATCAGCGGCAGGACGGCGAGCAGCAGCCCGACCCGGAGCAGTTCTCCCTGGCCGAGCACGTACGCGCACAGGGCGGCGGCCACCCCGGCGGCCAGGAAGGACCGGCCGCGGGTGGTCAGCCCCGCCAGCGAGGCGCGCAGCCCGCCGGCGCCCCGGCCCGTGCTCCCGCCACCGGCGCCGCGCGGGGCACCGGCGCTCATCAGAAGCCCCGGATGCCCGCGCCGGGCGGCATCTCGCCGCGGGCGTGCGCGGCAGGGACGGGGGTGCGCTGGAGGATGTCGTGGACGACCTGCTCGGCGGTGCGCCGGTTCAGCTGGGCCTGCGCGGTGGGCAGCAGGCGGTGCGCGAGGACGGGGCCGGCCAGCGCCTGCACGTCGTCGGGCAGGACGTAGTCCCGGCCCGACAGGGCGGCGGAGGCCTTCACGGCGCGCAGCAGGTGGAGGGTGGCGCGGGGCGAGGCGCCCAGGCGCAGGTCCGGGTGGCTGCGGGTCGCGGAGACCAGGTCGACGACGTAGCGCCGGACGGGCTCGGCGACGTACACCTCGCGGACGGCCTCTATCAGCTTGACGATGTCGTGGGCGTGCGCGACGGCCTGGAGGTCGTCGAGCGGGGAGGTCCCGCCGTGCACGTCGAGCATCTGGAGTTCGGCGTCGGGGCTCGGGTAGCCGACGGAGACGCGGGCCATGAAGCGGTCGCGCTGGGCCTCGGGGAGGGGGTAGGTGCCCTCCATCTCCACCGGGTTCTGGGTGGCGACCACCATGAACGGGCTCGGCAGCGTGTACGTCGTGCCGTCGATGGTGACCTGGCGCTCCTCCATCGACTCCAGCAGGGCGGACTGGGTCTTCGGCGAGGCGCGGTTGATCTCGTCGCCGATGACGATCTGCGCGAAGATCGCTCCCGGCTTGAACTCGAACTCGCGGCGCTGCTGGTCGTAGATGCTGACGCCGGTGATGTCGGAGGGCAGCAGGTCCGGAGTGAACTGGATGCGCTGCACCGAGCAGTCGATGGACTTCGCCAGCGTCTTGGCGAGCATCGTCTTGCCGACGCCGGGGACGTCCTCGATCAGCAGGTGCCCCTCGGCGAGCAGCACGGTCAGCGCGATGCGTACGACCTCGGGCTTGCCCTCGATCACGCTCTCGACGGAGTGGCGCACCCGCTCCGCCGTGCTCGTCAGATCCGCGAGGCTCGCTCGGTCGTCATACGTCGTCACCTGGTTCTCCTCGGCCCTTTCCGCAGGGCCGACGCTCTCGGCGCACTCCGGCCCACCCCGACAAGGACGCCGGCCCGGACGGTTTTCCGGGCGGCGTCTTCCCGCATTCTTGACGGCGCCCAGGCCCTGTGTCACTCACGAGGCGGGATCGATCTCCCGCAGGAGTCCGGTGTGCACGTCGAAGACGAAGCCTCGCACATCGTCGCGGTGGGGCAGGAAGGGGTTCGTCCGGACCCGCTGCATGGACTGGCGGACGTCCTGGTCCACGTCCCGGAAGGCCTCCACGGCCCAGGCGGGGCGCTGGCCGACCTCGTCCTCCAGCTCGTGCCGGAAGTCCTCGGTCAGGCTTTCGAGGCCGCAGCCGGTGTGGTGGATCAGTATCACCGTGCGGGTGCCCAGGGCGCGCTGGCTGATCGTGAGCGAGCGGATGGTGTCGTCGGTGACCACGCCGCCCGCGTTGCGGATGGTGTGGCAGTCGCCGAGCTCCAGGCCGAGGGCCTTGTGCAGGTCGAGGCGGGCGTCCATACAGGCCACGACGGCCACGTGCAGGACGGGGCGGGCGTCCATTCCGGGATCGGTGAACTTCGCGGCGTACTCCCGGTTCGCCGCGACCAGCCGGTCCGTGACGGAGCCGCTGCCGGATGCCTGGGGGGTGGTCCCTGCGGGCAGGGATGCGGAAGTCGTCATGCCTACGACGTTAGTGGTCACCGCTGGTAAAGGCATGGAGTGAGGGTGGACAAAGAACGTCAACCGGCCTTGTTGTGAGCTAACCCACAGGGGTGAGGCGGGGGCGACCATACGGGTGATAAGCGGCTTTTGCGGATTCCGTACGAGTGGGGCGCACGGCGCGCGGGGCGGTTCGTTGACCGCGGCGACCGTTGCACTAAAGTGACGCGAACCGGCCGGAGCCCGGCCCTCACCGGCCGCCCGGCCTCCTGGTAACACTCCGCGTGCGCGGCGCGGCGTATGCCTGCCGCGCCGTTATCTGAGAGGGCGCTTTGACTAGCGAGTCCCGACATGTCCCGGTGATGCTCCAGCGGTGCCTGGACCTGTTGGCCCCGGCGCTGGAGAGGCCCGGGGCCGTCGTCGTCGACTGCACCCTCGGCCTCGGCGGCCACAGCGAGGCCCTGCTGACCCGGTTCCCCGAGGCGCACCTGATCGGCCTCGACCGCGACAAGGAGGCCCTGCGGCTCTCCGGCGAGCGGCTCGCGCCCTTCGGTGACCGCGCCACCCTCGTCCACGCCGTGTACGACGAGCTGCCCGACGTACTGGACCGGCTCGGCACCCCCGCCGTCCAGGGCGTCCTCTTCGACCTCGGCGTCTCCTCCATGCAGCTCGACGAGGCCGACCGCGGGTTCGCGTACGCGCAGGACGCGCCGCTGGACATGCGGATGGACCAGACGACCGGGATGAGCGCCGCCGAGGTGCTCAACACCTACCCGCCGGGCGAGCTCGTACGGATCCTGCGCCAGTACGGCGAGGAGAAGCAGGCCAAGCGGATCGTCTCGGCCGTCGTCCGCGAGCGGGACAAGGAGCCGTTCACGAACAGCGCGCGGCTGGTCGAACTGATCCGCGACGCGCTGCCGCAGGCCGCGAAGCGGACCGGCGGCAACCCGGCCAAGCGGACCTTCCAGGCACTGCGCATCGAGGTCAACGGCGAACTTTCGGTCCTGGAGCGGGCCATCCCGGCGGCCGTGGAGCGGATCGCGGTGGGCGGCCGGATCGCGGTGCTCTCGTACCACTCGCTGGAGGACCGGCTGGTCAAGCAGGTCTTCGCGGCGGGCGCGGCGTCGACCGCGCCGCCCGGGCTGCCGGTGGTGCCGGAGAAGTACCAGCCCAAGCTGAAGCTGCTCACCCGGGGCGCGGAGCTGCCCACGGAGGAGGAGATCGCCGAGAACCGCCGGGCGGCTCCGGCCCGCTTCCGCGGGGTCGAGCGCATCCGGGAGGCGCGGCTATGAGCAGAGCCGGGGGACTGGGGCGGCTGCGCGGCGGCTCCGCGGGACAGGCGGCGCTGACGCCGTTCGTCCTGCTGGTGGTGGCGTTGCTGGCCGGCGGGCTGATCAGCCTGCTGCTCCTGAACTCGGCGCTCAACCAGGGGTCCTTCCAGCTGAGCAAGCTGAAGAAGGAGACCACGGCGCTCACGGACGAGGAGCAGGCGCTGCAGCGGGACGTGGACGGGTACTCGGCCCCGGACGCCCTGCAGCGGCGGGCGCACGAGCTGGGCCTGGTCCCGGGCGGGAGCCCGGTCTTCATCGGCCCGGACGGCAAGGTGACGGGCACGGCCGCGGTCGCGGAGCCCCCGCCGCCGCCCCCGAGTCCCTCGGCGTCCCCGGCGGCCGCCCCGGCCGGGGCCCCGGCAACCGCCCCGGGCGGCCCCCAGGCGGGCACTCAGGCCTCCGCCCCGGCCGCCGGTCCCGGTTCGCCCCCCGGCGGCGCCCAGGGAGCCGCCGGCACCCCGGGCCCCGCCCCGAACGGGGCCCCGGGCTCCGCTGCGGCGGGGGCCCCGCAGGCCGGGCAGCCCGCTCCGGGCGGTGCCCCCCAGCCCAACCCGACCTCCGGAAGGTGACGTCGTGACGCGGACCCTCCCCCAGCTCCCGCCGGGGGCACCCCCGGCGGGAACCGCCCCCTGCACCGGTCCGTCCGCGGGTACGGCGCCCCGCCCGGCCGCGGCGGTGGGCGCGTGAGCGCCCCCGGCGGGCGGCGGGTGCCCGGGCCCGGGGGCGGACCGGGGCGCTCGCGCGCCGCCACGCGGCCCGCCACCCGGCGGCCCGGCCCCGCGCGGCAGCCGCACACCATCCGGCTCGGCAGCCCCAAGCCGCGGCTGCGGCTCGTCAGCGTCGGGCTGACCCTCGTCATGGTGGCCTTCGTCGTACGGCTGCTCCAGGTGCAGGCCGTCGACGCCTCCGCGTACTCCGCCAAGGCCTCGGAGAACCGCTTCGCCAGCTACACCCTCGCCGCCGAGCGCGGCGAGATCACCGACCGCAAGGGCGTCGCCCTCGCGACCAGCGTCGACGCGTACGACATCACCGCCGACCCGAAGATGTTCACCCCGCAGGACAGCAAGGCCCCGGACGCGCCCGAGCAGGCCGCCGCCCTCCTCGCGCCGATCCTCGGCAAGGACGCCAAGGAGCTCACCGCCCGCCTCAAGACCAAGAACACCCGCTACGTCGTCCTGGCGCGGCGCCAGACCCCCCAGGTCTGGAACCAGATCAAGGACCTCAAGCGGGTCTTCGCCGACAAGGCGGCCGCCGACAAGAAGAACAACGGACCCGGCGCCAACGTCCTCGCCGGCGTGTTCAACGAGGACAGCAGCAAGCGCGTGTACCCGGGCGGTGACCTGGCCGCCGGGATACTGGGCTACGTCAACGCCGAGGGCAAGGGCGGCGGGGGCCTGGAGTCCTCCCTCGACAAGAAGCTGGCCGGCAAGGACGGCGCGATCACGTACGCCCAGTCCGGCGGCCGCCGCGTGCCCACCGCCGGCTCCAGCGAGAAGCCCGCCGTACCCGGCGAGGACGTCGAGCTGACCATCGACCGCGACATCCAGTGGGCGGCCCAGAGCGCCATCGGCGAGCAGGTCGCCAAGTCCGAGGCCGACCGCGGCTACGTCATCGTCCAGGACACCCGTACCGGCGAGGTGCTGGCCATGGCCAACGCCCCCGGCTTCGACCCCAACGACCTGTCGAAGGCCAGCTCCGCCGCCATGGGCAACGCGGCCCTCCAGGACGTGTACGAGCCCGGCTCCACCGCCAAGGTGATGTCGATGGCCGCCGTGCTGGAGGAGAAGAAGGCCACCCCCGAGACCCACGTCGAGGTCCCCAACCGGCTGCACCGCGGCGACCGGCTGTTCAAGGACGACATCGACCACCCGACCTGGTACCTGACCCTCAACGGGGTCCTCGCCAAGTCCTCCAACATCGGCACCATCCTGGCCACCGGCCAGCTCGGCGCCACCCAGCCCGAGGCCAACCGGGTCCTCTACTCCTACCTGGACAAGTTCGGCATCGGACGGCCCACCGGCCTGAACTACCCGGGCGAGTCCCGCGGCATCCTCGCCAAGCCCGAGGCCTGGTCCACCTCCCAGCAGTACACGATCCCTTTCGGCCAGGGCCTCTCCCTCAACGCCATGCAGGCCGCCTCCGTGTACTCCACGATCGCCAACGGCGGCGTACGGATCGAGCCCACCCTGGTCCGCGGCACCAAGGGCCCCGACGGCCGCTTCACCCCGGCCCCGGCCCCCGAGAAGACGACCGTGATCAGTGCGGAGACCGCCAAGACCCTGGCCCGGATGCTGGAGTCGGTCGTCGACGACCAGGAGGGCACCGGCACCAAGGCCCGCATCCCCGGCTACCGGGTCGGCGGCAAGACCGGCACGTCCAACCGGGTGGATCCGGCCACCGGCCGCTACAAGGGCTACACCGCCTCCTTCGCCGGTTTCGCCCCGGCCGACAACCCGCGGATCACCGTCTACTGCGCCATCCAGAACCCCACCAAGGGCAGCTACTTCGGCGGCCAGATCTGCGGACCGATCTACAAGAAGGTCATGGAGTTCGCCCTCAAGACCCTCCAGGTCGCCCCGACCGGAACCGCCCCGGCCGGGCTCCCCGTCACCTTCGACGCCGGACCCCCGCCCGCCACCCAGCCCTCCGCAGCGCCCTCCGCACAGCCCAGCCGGCAGCCCGGCCAGTGACCCGGCGGGCCGGCCGGCCCGCCAGAAATCCGTGAGGCACCATCAGTGACAACGATCACCCCGAAACCCGGGAACCCGTCGGCCGACGACCACGCGGCCGGGCCCTCACTTCGCGAGCGGCCCGCCGCGCCCGGTACGCTCACCGCCGTGCCCCACGCTGATCAGCCCAGAACCGCCCAGCAAGACGCCCCGGCAACGCCGCCGGGAGCGCCCCGGCCCCAGGCCGCCCGCCCGACACCCCTGGGCGAGCTGGCCGACCTGCTGGGTGTCGAAGCCCCCGGCGCGGCCCCCGCGGACACCGCGGCGCAGCCCCCGCGGATCACCGGCATCACGCACGACTCCCGTGCCGTGCGCCCCGGCGACCTGTACGCGGCCCTGCCCGGCGCCAAGCTGCACGGTGCGGACTTCGCCGCCCAGGCGGCCGCCCTCGGCGCCGCGGCCGTACTGACCGACCCGGCGGGCGCCGCACGCGCGGCCGCGACCGGGCTGCCGGTCCTGGCCGTCGCCGACCCGCGCGGCCGGATGGGCGAGCTCGCCGCCACGATCTACGGCCGTCCCGGCGAGGGCCTGCTCCAGATCGGCATCACCGGAACCTCCGGCAAGACCACCACGGCCTACCTCGTCGAGGGCGGACTGCGCGGCGCCGGACGCTCCACCGGACTGGTCGGCACCGTCGAGATGCGCATCGGCGACGAGCGCATCAAGTCGGAGCGCACCACCCCCGAGGCCACCGACCTCCAGGCCCTGTTCGCGGTCATGCGCGAACGCGGGGTCGAGGCCGTCGCCATGGAGGTCTCCAGCCACGCCCTGGTGCTCGGCCGGGTCGACGGATGCGTCTTCGACGTCGCCGTCTTCAACAACCTGAGCCCGGAGCACATGGAGTTCCACTCGGACATGGAGGACTACTTCCAGGCCAAGGCGCAGCTCTTCACCGAGCGCCGCGCCCGCCTCGGCGTGGTCAACATGGACGACGAGTACGGCCGCCGCCTCGCCAAGGAGGCCACGATCCCGGTGGTCACCTTCTCCGCCGAGGGCGACCGGGCCGCCGACTGGCGCGCCGAGGACGTCGTGTTCGGGCACATGGACTCCACGCTGACCGTGGTGGGCCCCGAGGGGCAGCGCGTACGGGCCACGGCCCCGCTGCCCGGCCCGTTCAACGTCGCCAACACCGTCGCCGCGATCGTCACGCTCGCCGCCGCCGGCCTCGACCCGCAGACCGCCGCCGACGGCGTCGCCGCGGTCCCCGGGGTCCCCGGCCGGCTGGAGCGGGTGGACGCGGGCCAGCCGTACCTGGCCGTCGTCGACTACGCGCACAAGACGGACGCCGTCGAATCGGTGCTCCGCGCACTGCGCGAGGTCACCACCGGCAAGCTGCACATCGTGCTCGGCTGCGGCGGCGACCGCGACACCACCAAGCGCGCCCCGATGGGCGCCGCGGCGGCCCGCTTCGCCGACACCGCCGTACTGACCTCCGACAACCCGCGCTCCGAGGACCCCCTCGCGATCCTCGCCGCGATGTTCGGGGGCGCCGCGTCCGTACCGGCCGAAGAGCGCGGCACGGTCCTCGTCGACGCCGACCGGGCCGCGGCCATCGCCGCGGCCGTCGCGCGCGCCGAGCCCGGCGACACCGTGCTGGTGGCCGGCAAGGGCCACGAGCAGGGCCAGGACACGGCGGGCGTCGTACGGCCCTTCGACGACCGCGCGGTGCTCCGTGCCGCGATCGAACGCCAGCAAGGCAGCAACGTCCGACAGGCCGAGGTGAACCAGTGATCGCCCTTTCCCTCGCCGAGATCGCCGACATCACCGGCGGGCGGCCCCACGACATACCGGATCCGTCCGTGCGGATCACCGGGCCCGTGGTCATCGACTCCCGCCAGGTGGAGGCCGGCAGCCTGTTCGCCGCCTTCGCCGGCGAACACGTCGACGGCCACGAGTACGCCGAGCGGGCGGTGGCCTCCGGAGCCGCGGCCGTCCTCGCCGCCCGGCCCGTCGGCGTACCCGCGATCGTCGTCGCCGACGTCGAGAAGGCCCTGGGCGCCCTCGCCCGGGCCGTCGTCGAGCGCCTCGGCACCGATGTGGTGGCCCTGACGGGCTCCGCCGGCAAGACCTCCACCAAGGACCTCATCGCCCAGGTGCTCCAGACCCACGCACCCACCGTGTGGACCCCGGGCTCCCTCAACAACGAGATCGGCCTGCCGCTCACCGCGCTGCGCGCCACGGAGGAAACCCGGCACCTGGTACTGGAGATGGGCGCCCGAGGCATCGGGCACATCGACTACCTCACCGGCCTGACCCCGCCGCGCATCGGACTCGTCCTCAACGTCGGGACCGCGCACATCGGCGAGTTCGGCGGCCGCGAGCAGATCGCGCAGGCGAAGGGCGAGCTCGTCGAGGCCCTGCCGGCCGCAGCGGACGGCGGAGTCGCCGTCCTCAACGCCGACGATCCGCTGGTGCGTGCGATGTCCGCCCGGACGAAGGCCCGTACGGTGCTGTTCGGCGAGGCCGACGACGCCGACGTACGGGCCACGGAAGTCCGTATGACACCGGCGGGACAGCCCTCCTTCACACTCCACACACCCACCGGGTGCGGCGAAGTGACCTTGCGCCTGTACGGTGAGCACCACGTGTCGAACGCGCTCGCCGCGGCCGCCGTCGCCCATGTACTGGGCATGTCCACCTCGGAGATCGCCACCGCGCTCTCGGGGGCGGGCACCTTGTCCCGGTGGCGGATGGAGGTCACCGAGCGGGCGGACGGCGTGACGATCGTCAACGACGCCTACAACGCGAATCCCGAGTCCATGCGGGCCGCACTGCGCGCGCTTGCCGCGATGGGCGGCGCGGCCAGGGCCGACGGGGGACGCACGTGGGCGGTGCTCGGTCCCATGGCCGAGCTCGGGGACGCATCGTTGGCCGAGCACGACGCGGTGGGACGGCTTGCCGTCCGGCTCAACGTGAGCAAGCTCGTCGCAGTCGGGGGCAGGGAAGCGTCCTGGCTGCAACTGGGCGCATATAACGAGGGTTCGTGGGGTGAGGAGTCGGTGGTCGTGTCCGACGCGCAGGCGGCGATCGACCTGTTGCGCAGTGAACTGCGCCCGGGTGACGTCGTGCTGGTGAAGGCTTCCAGGTCGGTCGGCCTGGAGCGGGTCGCTCTGGCTCTGGTGTCCGGTGAGGGCGAGGTCGCCGACCGATGAGGCAGATCCTCTTCGCCGGTGTCATCGGCATGTTCCTGACCGTGGTCGGCACGCCGCTGCTGATCAAGCTGCTGGCCCGGAAGGGCTACGGCCAGTTCATCCGCGACGACGGCCCGCGCGGCCACGCCGGGAAGAAGGGCACGCCCACCATGGGCGGCATCTCCTTCATCCTGGCGACGATCATCGCGTACGCCCTGACGAAGGTGATCACGGGCAGCCCGGCCACGTTCTCCGGCGTGCTGGTGCTCTTCCTGATGTCCGGCATGGGCCTCGTGGGCTACCTCGACGACTACATCAAGATCGTCAAGCGTCGCTCGCTCGGTCTGCGGGCCAAGGCCAAGATGGCCGGCCAGCTGATCGTCGGCATCGCCTTCGCGGTGCTGGCGCTGCAGTTCAAGGACGCCCGCGGCAATGCCCCGGCCTCCACCAAGCTGTCGTTCGTCACGGACTTCGGCTGGTCGATCGGCCCGGTGCTGTTCGTCGTCTGGGCGCTGTTCATGATCCTGGCGATGTCCAACGGCGTGAACCTGACGGACGGTCTGGACGGTCTGGCGACCGGCGCCGCGGTGATGGTCTTCGGCGCGTACACGTTCATCGGCGTCTGGCAGTTCCAGGAGTCGTGCGCCAACGCGCAGACCCTGACGAACCCCAACGCCTGCTTCGAGGTACGAGATCCGCTGGACCTCGCCATCGTCGCCTCCGCGCTGATGGGCGCCTGCTTCGGCTTCCTGTGGTGGAACACCTCGCCCGCCAAGATCTTCATGGGTGACACCGGCTCGCTGGCCCTCGGCGGCGCCCTCGCCGGTCTCGCGATCTGCTCCCGCACGGAGTTCCTGATCGCCCTCCTCGGCGGCCTCTTCGTCCTCATCACCATGTCGGTCGTCATCCAGGTCGGCTCCTTCAAGCTCACCGGGAAGCGCGTCTTCCGGATGGCCCCGCTCCAGCACCACTTCGAACTGAAGGGGTGGTCCGAGGTCCTGGTGGTGGTCCGGTTCTGGATCATCCAGGGCATGTGCGTGATCGTGGGTCTCGGACTCTTCTACGCGGGATGGGCAGCGGACAAGTGACGTCCTGGCAGGGCAAGAACATCACCGTCGCCGGCCTCGGCGTGAGCGGCATCAGCGCCGCCCGCGCCCTGGCCGGCCTCGGCGCTTCGGTGACCGTCGTCGACGGCGGCGACGGCGAGGGCCACCGGGCCCGCGCCGCCGAACTCGGCGAGCTGGGCATCTCGGTACGGCTCGCGGACGCCGAGACGCTGCCCGAGGGCACCGACCTGGTGGTGACCTCGCCCGGCTGGAAGCCGCAGAGCCCGCTCTTCGCCGCCGCCGCGGCGGCCGGCGTCGAGGTCGTCGGTGACGTCGAGATCGCCTGGCAGCTGCGCGGCCCGGACGCGGCCCCCTGGCTGGCGATCACCGGCACCAACGGCAAGACCACCACCACCCAGATGCTCGCGTCGATCCTGAGGGCGGCGGGCCTGAAGACCGCGGCCGTCGGCAACATCGGCACCCCGATCATCGACGTGGTGCTCGGCGAGGAGAAGCACGACGTGCTCGCCGTCGAACTCTCCAGCTACCAGCTGCACTGGGCGCCCTCGCTGCGCGCCCACTCGGCGGCCGTGCTCAACCTGGCCCCGGACCACCTCGACTGGCACGGCACGATGGAGGCGTACGCCGCCGACAAGGGCCGTATCTACGAGGGCAACACCGTCGCCTGCGTCTACAACGTCGCCGACCCGGCCACCGAGAAGCTCGTCGAGAACGCCGACGTCGAGGAGGGCTGCCGGGCGATCGGCTTCACCCTCGGCGCCCCCGGGCCCTCCATGCTCGGCGTCGTCGACGGCATCCTCGTCGACCGCGCCTTCGTGGAGAACCGGCAGAAGAACGCCCAGGAGCTCGCCGAGGTCAAGGACGTCAACCCGCCGGCCCCGCACAACATCGCCAACGCCCTCGCCGCGGCGGCCCTGGCCCGCGCCTTCGGCGTCGAGCCGCGCGCGGTCCGCGACGGGCTGCGCGACTTCCGCCCCGACGCGCACCGCGTCGCGTTCGTGGACGAGGTCGCGGGGGTCTCGTACGTCGACGACTCCAAGGCGACCAACACGCACGCCGCCGAGGCCTCCCTGGCGGCCTTCGAGCCCGTCGTGTGGATCGCCGGCGGGCTCGCCAAGGGGGCGACCTTCGACGAGCTCGTGCAGAAGTCCGCGAACCGGATGCGCGCCGCGGTGCTGATCGGCGCCGACCGGGCACTGATCGCCGAGGCGCTGGCGCGACACGCCCCCGAGGTCCCGGTCGTCGACCTCGACCGGACCGACACTGGGGCGATGCTCGCAGCGGTCCGGGAGGCGGCCCGGCTCGCAGAGCCCGGCGACACGGTTCTGCTGGCCCCGGCCTGTGCCTCGATGGACATGTTCGCGAACTACAACAAGCGCGGGGACGCATTCGCGGACGCGGTGCGCGAGCTGGCCGCCGAGAACGCGTAGGTCCGGCCGGCCGTTTCTCAGGTCGGCGAGTCCTCCCCGACCGGCTGCTCGCCTCGTACGAGTGGAGGGGAAGGTCACACATGCCGGCCAAGCAAGTGCTGCCGGGGCGGCGGCCGTCCGCCGTGAAGGCCGCCAAGTCCGTGAACGGCGCCAAGTCCGCCAGGACGGTCAAGGCGCAGGGCCGCAGGCGTCCGGCCTCCGGCGGGCAGCGGCCCGCCGGGCGCGGGCCGCTGGAGCGGCTGCGGCGTACGCAGCGGCAGTTGCGCAAGGCCTGGGACCGGCCCCTCACAGCGTATTACCTGATTTTCGGCAGCTCCCTGCTCATCACCGTGCTCGGCCTGGTGATGGTCTACTCGGCCTCGATGATCAAGGCGCTCCAGCTGGGCCTGGGCGACGCGTACTTCTTCAAGAAGCAGTTCCTGGCCGCCCTGATCGGCACCGTACTGCTGCTCGTCGCCTCCCGGATGCCCGTCAAACTGCACCGGGCGCTGTCGTACCCCGTACTCGCCGGAACCCTGTTCCTGATGGTCCTGGTCCAGGTCCCCGGGATAGGGGTCGCGATCAACGGCAACCAGAATTGGATCTCCCTTGGCGGTCCGTTCATGCTCCAGCCCAGTGAGTTCGGCAAGCTGGCCCTGATCCTGTGGGGCGCCGACCTGCTGGCCCGCAAGGGCGACAAGGAGCTGCTGAGCCAGTGGAAGCACCTGCTGGTGCCGCTGGTCCCGGTCGCCTTCCTGCTGCTCGGGCTGATCATGCTGGGCGGCGACATGGGCACCGCGATGATCCTCGGGGCCATCCTGTTCGGCCTGCTGTGGCTGGCCGGGGCGCCGACGCGGATGTTCGTGGCGGTGTTGGCCTTCGCGGGTGTGATCGTCGCACTGCTGATCAAGACCAGTCCGCACCGGATGGACCGGCTCGCCTGCCTGGGCGCGACGGATCCCGGCCGGGGCGACCTGTGCTGGCAGGCCGTGCACGGGATCTACGCTCTCGCATCGGGCGGATGGTTCGGTTCCGGTCTGGGCGCCAGTGTGGAAAAATGGGGACAACTGCCCGAAGCCCACACCGACTTCATCTTCGCCATCACCGGGGAGGAACTGGGTCTGGCGGGGACGCTGTCGGTACTCGCCCTGTTCGCGGCTCTAGGCTATGCGGGTATCCGCGTGGCCGGACGCACGGAGGACTCCTTCGTACGGTATGCCGCGGGAGGCGTGACCACCTGGATCACGGCGCAGGCCGTGATCAACATCGGTGCGGTGCTCGGTCTGCTGCCGATCGCCGGAGTCCCGCTCCCGCTGTTCTCGTACGGCGGGTCCGCGCTGCTGCCGACCATGTTCGCGGTCGGACTGCTCATCGCCTTCGCGCGTGAGGAGCCGGCGGCGCGCGCGGCGCTCGCGATGCGCCAGCCGAAGACCGGCTGGAAGCGGACCGGGCAGAGATGGAAGTCGATGAGACGGAGCGTCAAGAGGCGTCCGTCCGGAGAGCGGTGAATTTCGGTGCATGTCGTACTCGCCGGTGGGGGGACCGCCGGCCACATCGAGCCGGCGCTCGCCCTCGCGGACGCCCTGCGCAGGCAGGACCCTTCCGTGGGCATCACCGCCCTCGGCACGGAGCGCGGGCTCGAAACCCGCCTCGTGCCCGAGCGCGGCTATGAGCTGGGGCTGATCCCGGCCGTCCCGCTGCCCCGCAAGCCCACCCCCGAGCTGATCACCGTCCCCGGGCGGCTGCGCGGGACGATCAAGGCCGCAGAGGAGATCCTGGAGCGCACCAAGGCCGACTGCGTCGTCGGCTTCGGCGGCTACGTGGCCCTGCCCGGCTACCTCGCCGCCAAGCGGCTCGGGGTGCCGATCATCGTCCACGAGGCCAATGCCCGGCCGGGACTGGCCAACAAGATCGGCTCCCGCTACGCGCACGCCGTCGCGGTCTCCACCCCCGACAGCAAACTGCGCGGCGCCCGCTACGTGGGCATCCCGCTGCGCCGCTCCATCTCCACCCTGGACCGGGCCGCGGTCCGCCCGGAGGCGCGCGCCGCCTTCGGCCTGGACCCGAACCTGCCGACCCTGCTGGTCTCCGGCGGCTCGCAGGGCGCACGCCGCCTCAACGAGACCATCCAGCAGGTCGCTCCCACCCTCCAGCGCTCCGGGATCCAGATCCTGCACGCGGTCGGTCCGAAGAACGAACTGCCGCGTGTCGACAACATGCCCGGGATGCCGCCTTACGTGCCGGTACCGTACGTGGACCGGATGGATCTCGCGTACGCCGCCGCCGACATGATGCTGTGCCGCGCGGGCGCGATGACCGTCGCCGAACTCTCCGCCGTCGGGCTGCCCGCCGCGTACGTACCGCTGCCGATCGGCAACGGCGAACAGCGGCTCAACGCCCAGCCGGTGGTCAAGGCCGGCGGCGGCCTGCTCGTCGACGACGCGGAGCTGACGCCCGAGTGGGTGCTCAGCCAGGTCCTCCCGGTGCTCGCCGACCCGCACCGCCTGTACGAGATGTCCCGCGCCGCCGCCGAGTTCGGCCGCCGCGACGCCGACGACCTGCTCGTCGCGATGGTGTACGAGGCGATCGCCGCACACAGGAACCGCTAGCGCAGGAGGCACAGGAGTGGCCGGAGCGACGACCGCACAGCGCGGCAATCCCGGGTCCGCCCGGAAGGGCAAGGGCTCCGGCTCTCCCAAGCCGCCCAAGCCGCCCAGGTCGTCGGGACCGTCAGGGGGATCCGGCCCGCAGGGCCCCGGTGTCCAGCGCCTCGTCAGGCGCCTGCGGCACCGGGGCCCCGTGCTGCTCACCCTCCTCGCCGCCGTCCTCCTCACGGGGGGCGGCAGCTGGGTGCTCTACGGCTCCTCCTGGCTCCGCGTCGAGAAGGTGACCACGAGCGGCACCCGGGTGCTCACCCCCGAGCAGGTGCTGGCCGCCGCGGCCGTACCGGTCGGGGCGCCGCTCGTGAGCGTGGACACCGACGAGATCGCGGGCCGCGTCCGCAGCCGGCTGCCCCGCGTCGATTCGGTCGACGTGGTGCGGGCCTGGCCGCACGGGATCGGGCTGAAAGTGACGGAGCGCAAACCCGTCCTGCTCATCAAAAAGGACGCCAAGTTCGTGGAAGTGGACGCTTCGGGTGTGCGATTCGACACGGCCGCGAAAGCTCCCGCGGGCGTTCCGGTCCTCGAATTGTCAGCGGCACAGTCGCCGAGCGGCCGCCGCTTCGACGAGGAACGGCTGCTGCACGAGGCCGTGGGCGTCGCCGGAGACCTCCCCGAGGCGGTCGCCAAGGAGACCGTGCAGGTCAAGGTGGGCTCGTACGACTCGGTCGTACTGGAGTTGACCCGCGGGCGGACCGTGGTGTGGGGCAGCGGCGAGCAGGGCGAGGCGAAGGGACGCGCGCTGAGCGCCCTGCTGAAAGCCGCGCCCAAGGCTGACCACTTTGACGTGAGCGTCCCCACCGCCCCTGCGGTGTCCGGGAGTTGACGTCGGGTCGAACGGCGACGCACCCTGGTTGGCCACCGATACGGGTGATCACATAGGGTGAAAAGAAAAACGGGAGGTTCGGCGTGTTCGTTGAACACGCGCTACTTGTCGACTTAGTGTCCTGTTCGGAAGAGTCCAGGGAACAGGCACATACTTAACCCTAAACTTCAGGGTTAGGGTTCGGGTCGGCGCGTTCGGACCGTCCCACATTTCGGCATCAGTCGTCGCAACGCAGGCCCGCGAGGCGGCGACACGTAACTCGAGGCGAGAGGCCTTCGACGTGGCAGCACCGCAGAACTACCTCGCAGTCATCAAGGTCATCGGTGTCGGCGGCGGTGGTGTCAATGCCATCAACCGAATGATCGAGGTCGGTCTCAAGGGCGTCGAGTTCATCGCCATCAACACGGACGCCCAGGCGCTGTTGATGAGCGACGCCGACGTCAAGCTCGACGTCGGCCGTGAACTCACCCGGGGCCTCGGCGCCGGCGCCAACCCGGCAGTCGGTCGCAAGGCGGCAGAGGACCACCGCGAGGAGATCGAGGAGGTCCTCAAGGGGGCCGACATGGTCTTCGTCACCGCCGGCGAGGGCGGCGGCACCGGCACCGGCGGCGCACCCGTCGTCGCCAACATCGCGCGCTCGCTCGGCGCCCTGACGATCGGTGTGGTCACCCGGCCGTTCACCTTCGAGGGCCGGCGCCGCGCGAACCAGGCGGAGGACGGCATCGCCGAGCTCCGCGAAGAGGTCGACACCCTCATCGTCATCCCCAACGACCGGCTGCTGTCCATCTCGGACCGCCAGGTCTCGGTCCTGGACGCCTTCAAGTCGGCCGACCAGGTCCTGCTCTCGGGTGTCCAGGGCATCACCGACCTCATCACCACCCCGGGTCTGATCAACCTCGACTTCGCGGACGTCAAGTCCGTCATGTCCGAGGCCGGCTCGGCCCTCATGGGCATCGGCTCGGCCCGCGGCGACGACCGCGCGGTGGCCGCGGCCGAGATGGCGATCTCCTCGCCGCTGCTGGAGGCGTCCATCGACGGAGCCCGCGGTGTGCTGCTCTCCATCTCCGGTGGCTCGGACCTCGGTCTCTTCGAGATCAACGAGGCCGCGCAGCTGGTCAGCGAGGCCGCCCACCCCGAGGCGAACATCATCTTCGGCGCGGTCATCGACGACGCGCTCGGCGACGAGGTACGGGTCACCGTCATCGCCGCCGGCTTCGACGGCGGACAGCCCCCGGCCCGCCGGGACAACGTCATCGGTGCGGCGTCCACCAAGCGCGAGGAGCCGGCCCCGGCGCCGGTCCGCGCGGCCGAGCCGGCCCGTCCGGCCTTCGGCCAACTGGGTACGGTCACCCCGCGCGAAGAGGCCCCGGCCCCGGCCGAGGCGGCTCCGATCGAGACCGCGGCCCCCGCGCCGCAGGTCCCGACGGCCCGGCCGTACCAGGACAGCCCGGCCGAGGAACTGGATGTCCCGGACTTCTTGAAGTGACGCTGGACCAGTACGACGAGAGCGGCGCCCACTTCGCCTTCACCGACCGGTGGGGCGGGGTGAGCGCCGTTCCGTACGAGGAGCTCAATCTCGGCGGCGCGGTCGGAGACGACCCCACCGCCGTTCTCGCGAACAGGGCGGCCGCCGCAGCGGGCCTGGGCATCGAGCCGGACCACGTGGTCTGGATGAACCAGGTCCACGGCCGTGACGTGATGGTGGTCCCCGGACCCTGGGGCGCCGGCGCCGACGTCCCGGCGGTGGACGCGGTGGTGACCGCACGCCGGGGGCTCGCCCTCGCGGTGCTCACCGCGGACTGCACCCCGGTCCTGCTGGCCGACCCGGTCGCGGGGGTCGCGGGCGCGGCCCACGCGGGGCGGCCCGGACTGGTCGCCGGAGTGGTGCCCGCCGCGGTGGAGGCGATGGTCGCCCTCGGCGCCGAACCCGGCCGGATCATCGCCCGTACCGGCCCCGCGATCTGCGGGCGCTGCTACGAGGTGCCGGCCGAGATGCGGGCGGCGGTCGCCGAGGAGGTGCCGGCCGCCCACGGCGAGACGAGTTGGGGGACCCCGTCCGTCGACGTGGTCGCCGGGGTGCACGCACAGCTCGCGGAGGCGGGGGTGGTGAACCGGCACCGTTCGCCGGTCTGCACACTGGAGTCGCGAGACCACTTCTCGTACCGCCGCGACCGGGTGACCGGACGGCTTGCCGGATATGTCTGGTTGACGGAGCTTGACCGGGGGGCGACCCCCGGACCCCCGGGGGAAAAGAAGAATGACGGACCGTAAGACGGAGCTCGCGCAGAACCTCGCGCGGGTGGAGGAACGCATCTCGTCCGCCTGCGCGGCCGCGGGACGGGCGCGGGACGGGGTGACGCTCATCGTCGTCACCAAGACCTACCCCGCGAGCGACGTACGACTGCTGGCGGACCTGGGGGTCCGTCATGTGGCGGAGAATCGTGACCAGGACGCCGCCCCCAAGGCCGTGGCCTGCGCGGATCTGCCGCTCACCTGGCACTTCGTGGGCCAGTTGCAGACGAACAAAGTCCGCTCCGTGGCGGGATACGCGCATGTCGTGCAGTCCGTCGACCGGCCCAAGCTGGTCGCGGCGCTGTCGGCGGCCGCCGAGGGGGCCGGGCGCGAACTCGGCTGCCTCGTACAGATCGCCCTCGACGCCGAATCGGGGCAGCGCGGCACCCGCGGCGGCGCGGCTCCCGAGCAGCTCGCCGAACTCGCGGACCTCGTGGCCGGGGCGCCCGGACTGCGGATCGACGGCCTGATGACCGTCGCCCCGCTGGCCGGGCCCTACGCGGGACGCGAACAGGCCGCTTTCGAGCGGCTGGTGGAATTGTCATCCCGCCTGCGCGCGGACCATCCGGCTGCCACGATGGTGTCGGCCGGGATGAGCGCAGACCTGGAACAGGCCGTTGCGGCCGGTGCGACACATGTACGCGTCGGCACTGCGGTACTCGGCGCGAGACCCCGGCTCGGGTAACGTCGCGAAGAAAGTCGGACCACAGCAGAAAATATGGTCATTCCCGCTGACGGGCGGACAGACCACGTGGATCGCGGGCAGTTGGTGACTTTGGTGACACAGCGACACCTGCGACAGGGCGATCCACCACAGAGCGGAGGATTCAGAGAATGGCCGGCGCGATGCGCAAGATGGCGGTCTACCTCGGCCTCGTGGAGGACGACCGGTACGACAACCCGGGGTACGACCCCGACGACGAGTTCGAGCCCGAGCCGGAACCGGAGCGGGACCGCCGGCGCCAGCAGGCCGTGCACCAACCGCCCGTAACGGACGAACCGGTACGAGTTGCCCAGCCTCCCGCGCAACGGGAACCCATCCCATTGCCGGTAGAAAACGGACGTCCTGCGCGAATTGCCCCCGTGGCATCCATCACACCTGAACGCTCGAACCTGGAGAAGAACGCCCCCGTGATCATGCCCAAGGTCGTCTCCGAGCGGGAGCCGTACCGCATCACGACGCTGCACCCCCGGACCTACAACGAGGCCCGTACCATCGGGGAACACTTCCGTGAGGGCACTCCGGTGATCATGAACCTCACGGAGATGGACGACACGGATGCGAAGCGACTTGTCGACTTTGCCGCCGGCCTCGTCTTCGGTCTGCACGGCAGCATTGAACGCGTGACACAGAAGGTGTTCCTGCTGTCGCCTGCTAACGTCGATGTCACGGCGGAGGACAAGGCCCGCATCGCGGAGGGCGGGTTCTTCAACCAAAGCTAGACCGATCCGTCAGACACGGGGCCGGGGACTGAGCGAGAGCAGGGGAGAGGGAAGCGCGGGATGGGCGTCGCACTGCAGGTGGTCTACATCGCGCTGATGTGCTTCCTTATCGTGCTGATCTTCCGACTGGTGATGGACTACGTCTTCCAGTTCGCACGTTCATGGACTCCGGGCAAGGCGATGGTGGTCGTCCTTGAGGCCACCTACACTGTCACCGATCCACCGCTCAAGCTTCTCCGGCGTTTCATTCCGCCGTTGCGTCTCGGGGGCGTGGCACTCGACCTGTCCTTCTTCGTTCTGATGATCATCGTTTACATCCTCATCAGTTTCGTGAGCACCGCTGCGAGAAGCGTGTGAACGATGAGCTTCCCCGTGAGCGCGGGGACAGTCCCGATACGGTCTTGCCGACTGCCGACGACTACGTAGAGGTGAAGAAGACATGCCGCTGACTCCCGAGGACGTGCGGAACAAGCAGTTCACGACCGTCCGCCTCCGAGAAGGCTATGACGAGGACGAGGTCGATGCCTTCCTCGACGAGGTCGAGTCCGAACTGACGCGCCTGCTGCGCGAGAACGAGGACCTGCGCGCCAAGCTGGCCGCCGCCACGCGTGCCGCCGCGCAGAACCAGCAGCAGCAGGGCATGCGCAAGCCCGAACCCCAGGACCAGCGCGGCCCCGGAGGCCCCGGCGCCCCCGTGCCCGCCGCCATATCCGGCCCGCCGGCTCAGCAGGGCCCGCCGCAGATGGGTCCGCCCCAGCTGCCGGGTGGCCAGCCGCAGCTTCCGGCCGGCCCCGGCGGACACGGACCGCAGGGTCCGGGCGGCCCGGGTCCGATGGGCGGCCCCATGCACACCATGGGTGGCCAGCAGCAGATGGGCCAGCAGGGCATGGGTCAGCAGGGCATGGGTCAGCAGGGCATGGGCCAGCAGTCCATGGGCCAGCAGTCCATGGGCGGCCAGAACCCGCTCGGCCAGCAGATGCAGCCCATGGGCCAGCAGATGCAGCCGATGGGCCAGCAGATGCAGCCCATGGGTCAGCCGATGCAGCAGATGCAGCAGCCGCAGCTCCCGCAGCAGGGCCCCGGTGGCGACAGCGCCGCCCGCGTCCTGTCGCTGGCGCAGCAGACCGCCGACCAGGCGATCGCGGAGGCCCGCTCCGAGGCCAACAAGATCGTCGGCGAGGCGCGCAGCCGCGCCGAGGGCCTGGAGCGGGACGCCCGCGCCAAGGCCGACGCGCTGGAGCGGGACGCGCAGGAGAAGCACCGCGTCGCGATGGGTTCCCTGGAGTCCGCCCGCGCCACGCTGGAGCGCAAGGTCGAGGACCTGCGGGGCTTCGAGCGTGAGTACCGTACGCGCCTGAAGTCCTACCTGGAGTCGCAGCTGCGCCAGCTGGAGACCCAGGCGGACGACTCCCTGGCCCCGCCGCGCAACCCGGCCGGCCCGGCGCTCCCGCCGTCGCCGACCCCCTCGATGGCTCCGGCCGGAGCCATGGGCCACGCGATGAGCAACCCGTCGATGGGCGGCCCGTCGCCCATGGGCGGTCCCTCGCCGCTGGGTGGCCCGTCCCCGATGGGCGGCCCCTCGTACGGTGGCCAGCAGCAGATGTCCCCCGCGATGACGCAGCCGATGGCTCCGGTGCGGCCGGCCGCGCCGCAGCCCATGCAGCAGGCGCCGTCGCCGATGCGCGGTTTCCTCATCGACGAGGACGACAACTAGGCGGCACGCCCTCTGCGGCGACGTCGGCAGTCACGGGCCGGGCCCGGTTCCCCCACGGGGGTACCGGGCCCGGCCCGTTTTGCGGCCGGATATCATCGGCCCCGCGCGCGGTGGGCCGGTAGCGCAGGGGTCGTCGCGCCGCCTCCGCAGGAGGGAAGACGCCGGTTCGAATCCGGCTCGGTCCGCCGCGTGTGCGAAACGACGAACGGCGCCCCCCGGGACGGGGGGCGCCGTTCGGTTCTTCCCGCTCGGTTACGCCTTGCGGAGGCGGAAGGTCAGGCCGAGGGACTCGTCCGTGAACGGCTCGCCGTACGCGGCGTCCGCGTCGCCGGACGCGTAGTCCGTCGACAGGACCTCGTCCGCGATCAGCGACGCGTGGTCCGTCAGGGCCGTCACGACCTCCGGGTCCGAGGACGACCAGCGCAGGGCGATGCGGTCCGCGACGTCCAGGCCGGAGTTCTTGCGGGCCTCCTGGATCAGGCGGATCGCGTCACGGGCCAGGCCCGCCAGCCGCAGCTCCGGGGTGATCTCCAGGTCCAGGGCCACCGTCGCGCCGGAGTCGGACGCCACCGACCAGCCCTCGCGCGGGGTCTCGGTGATGATGACCTCCTCCGGGGAGAGGGAGATCTCCTCGCCGTTCAGCGAGATCACCGCGGAGCCGGACCGCAGCGCCAGCGACAGCGCCGCGGCGTCGGCCGCCGCCACCGCCTTCGCCACGTCCTGCACGCCCTTGCCGAAGCGCTTGCCCAGCGCCCGGAAGTTCGCCTTCGCCGTCGTGTCGACCAGTGAGCCGCCGACCTCCGACAGGGAGGCCAGGGAGGAGACGTTCAGCTCCTCCGTGATCTGGGCCTGGAGGTCCGCCGACAGGGCGTCGAAGCCCGCCGCGCCGACCAGGGCCCGGGAGAGCGGCTGGCGGGTCTTGACGCCCGACTCGGCCCGCGTCGCGCGGCCCAGCTCCACCAGACGCCGGACCAGCAGCATCTGCTGGGAGAGGGTGGGGTCGATCGCCGCCGTGTCCGCCTGCGGCCAGGAGGAGAGGTGCACCGACTCGGGCGCCTCCGGGGTGACCGGGACGATCATGTCCTGCCAGACCCGCTCCGTGATGAACGGGGTGAGGGGGGCGAGCAGGCGGGTGACCGTCTCCACCACGTCGTGCAGGGTGCGCAGCGCGGCCGCGTCGCCCTGCCAGAAGCGGCGGCGCGAGCGGCGCACGTACCAGTTGGACAGGTCGTCCACGAAGGAGGACAGCAGCTTGCCGGCGCGCTGGGTGTCGTACGACTCCATCGCCTCGGTGACCTCGACGACGAGGGCGTTCAGCTCCGAGAGCAGCCAGCGGTCCAGGACCGTGCGGTCCGCCGGCGCCGGGTCGGCGGCCGACGGGGCCCAGTTCGACGTACGGGCGTACAGCGCCTGGAAGGCGACGGTGTTCCAGTACGTGAGGAGGGTCTTGCGGACGACCTCCTGGATCGTGCCGTGGCCCACGCGCCGCGCCGCCCACGGGGAGCCGCCGGCCGCCATGAACCAGCGCACCGCGTCCGCGCCGTGCTGGTCCATCAGCGCGATCGGCTCAAGGGTGTTGCCCAGGTGCTTGGACATCTTGCGGCCGTCCTCGGCGAGGATGTGGCCCAGGCAGACCACGTTCTCGTAGGAGGACTTGTCGAAGACCAGGGTGCCGACCGCCATCAGCGTGTAGAACCACCCGCGCGTCTGGTCGATGGCCTCCGAGATGAACTGCGCCGGGTAGCGCTTCTCGAAGATCTCCTTGTTCTTGTGCGGGTAGCCCCACTGCGCGAACGGCATCGAGCCCGAGTCGTACCAGGCGTCGATGACCTCGGGCACGCGCACGGCCTCCAGCGAGCAGCCCTCGTGGGTGCAGGTGAAGGTGACGTCGTCGATGTACGGGCGGTGCGGGTCCAGGGCGGAGAGGTCCGTGCCCGTCAGCCCGCTCAGCTCCGCCCGGGAACCGATGCAGGTGAGGTGGTTCTCCTCGCAGCGCCAGATCGGCAGCGGGGTGCCCCAGTAGCGGTTGCGGGAGAGCGCCCAGTCGATGTTGTTGTTCAGCCAGTCGCCGAAGCGGCCCTGCTTGACCGAGTCGGGGAACCAGTTCGTCTTCTCGTTCTCCCGCAGCATCGCGTCCTTGACGGCGGTGGTGCGGATGTACCAGGAGGGCTGCGCGTAGTAGAGCAGGGCCGTGTGGCAGCGCCAGCAGTGCGGGTAGCTGTGCTCGTAGGCGATGTGCTTGAAGAGCAGGCCGCGCGCGTCGAGGTCGGCGGTCAGCTTCTCGTCGGCCTTCTTGAAGAAGACGCCGCCGACCAGCGGGACGTCCTCCTCGAAGGTGCCGTCGGGGCGGACCGGATTCACGACGGGCAGGCCGTACGCGCGGCAGACCGCGAGGTCGTCGGCGCCGAAGGCCGGGGACTGGTGGACCAGACCCGTGCCGTCCTCGGTCGTGACGTACTCGGCGTTCACGACGTAGTGGGCGGGCTCGGGGAACTCGACGAGGTCGAAGGGGCGCTGGTACGTCCAGCGCTCCATCTCCTTGCCCGTGAAGGTCTGGCCGGTGGCCTCCCAGCCCTCGCCCAGGGACTTCTCCAGCAGCGGCTGGGCGACGACCAGCTTCTCCTCCCCGTTGGTGGCCACGACGTAGGTGACCTCGGGGTGGGCCGCCACGGCCGTGTTGGACACCAGGGTCCACGGGGTCGTCGTCCAGACCAGCAGCGCGGCCTCGCCGGCCAGCGGGCCGGAGGTCAGCGGGAAGCGGACGTAGACGGAGGGGTCGACGACCGTCTCGTAGCCCTGCGCCAGCTCGTGGTCCGAGAGGCCGGTGCCGCAGCGCGGGCACCAGGGGGCGACCCGGTGGTCCTGGGTGAGCAGGCCCTTGTTGAAGATCTCCTTCAGCGACCACCACACGGACTCGACGTACTCGGGGTCCATGGTCCGGTACGCGTCGTCCAGGTCGACCCAGTAGCCCATCCGGGTCGTGAGCTCGGCGAACGCGTCGGTGTGGCGGGTCACGGACTCGCGACACTTGGCGTTGAAGTCGGCGATGCCGTACGCCTCGATGTCCTGCTTGCCGTTGAAGCCGAGCTCCTTCTCGACGGCGAGCTCGACGGGCAGGCCGTGGCAGTCCCAGCCGGCCTTGCGGGCCACGTGGTAGCCGCGCATGGTGCGGAAGCGCGGGAAGACGTCCTTGAAGACGCGGGCCTCGATGTGGTGCGCGCCGGGCATGCCGTTGGCGGTGGGCGGGCCCTCGTAGAACACCCACTCGGGGCGGCCCTCGGACTGCTCCAGGGTCTTGGCGAAGGTCTTGCTCTCCCGCCAGAAGTCGAGGACCGCGTGCTCAAGGGCAGGCAGGTCGACCTGGGCGGGTACCGGGCGGTACTGCGGCGGTGTGGTCATGAGGCTGAACTCTTCCTCCGGCGGGGTGTCACTTCCGTCCGGAGGGACGAGAGCCGTCCTCGTTCCCGAGGCCGCGCTGCTCCCGCGGTACCACCCTCCTTGGCCGCCGGACACGTGATCCGGTGGCCCCCTCATTGGGGTGCGAAGCCGGTTCTACTGGCCCCACGGGGATCCGTGCGGGCTTTCTTCCGGCGGCTCAGGGGTGATCCTTCGCATCGCGCTCGCCCCCGGGCTCTCACCGTCCCCGGGTCGCTCATGGCTGCGTCCGAAACTACTCGTCCCCGTCCATGCCTTTCGCTGGGCCCAGTGTACGGGGCGGGGACGCGCTCGGCAGACCGGTTTACGGGGGGTCGGAGCGGGGGTTCCCGAGGGGCTCGGGGCCGGTCCCGGGGCCGGTCCCGGGGCCGGTCCCGGGGCGGGCCGCGGAGCGGGGCCGGGCGGGTCGCGGGGTGACCCGAATGGGCTGACGGGCCCGTCCGGGATCCAGTGGGACGGGAGTGGCGGATTACCGGGCTTCCTGCTGGGCACAACGGATGCAGGTTGGCATCGATGGACGCGTGCCCCGTTGCCGCGAGGCCGGAGTCGATTTATCGTTCCGGCACGATTCGCGAGCAAGATCACAGTATGTGAAGGGGCCGCGGCCATGGTGGCGAAGAAGACCGCCGGGAGAACTGCCGAGAAGGCTGTCGGAAAGGCCGCCGGGAAGGTCGCGGCGGCGAAGGACGCGGCTCCGGCCCGGAAGAAGACGACCGCCGCCGGGAAGAAGACGGTCGTGAACTCCGTGACGAAGGCGCCGGCGAAAGCGGCGGCCAAGAAGGTGCCCGCAAAGAAGGTGCCCGCAAAGAAGGTGGCCGCAAAGAAGGCGGCCGACGGGAAGGCGACCGGCGTCGGGAAGACGACCGCGAGGAAGGCCACGGCCAAGGCGGCCGCGGCCGAGGGGGCGGCGCAGGCCGCGCAACAGACGGGAGCCCGGAAAGTGGTTGCCAAGAAGAGCACCGGCACGGCCAGGAAGACGGCCGCGGCCGCCACCAGCGGGTTGCCGAAGGCGAGGGTCACGGCAGCAGCGGCCCTGGCGCCGGGCGAGCTGGCCGTACGGCCCGGCGAGGACCCCTGGACCCCGGCGGAGGTGGCCGAGGCCCGTGCCGAGCTCCAGAGCGAGGTGCTGCGGCTGCGCGACGAGCTCCAGGCCTCCGACGAGGCCATCTCGGGCCTGATGCGGGACTCGGGCGACGGCGCGGGCGACGACCAGGCGGACACGGGCACCAAGAACATCACCCGCGAGTCCGAGCTGGCCCTCGCCGCGAACGCCCGCGAGATGCTCGAACAGACCGAGCGGGCCCTGGAGCGGCTGGACGCCGGCACGTACGGACTCTGCGAGAACTGCGGCAAGCCCATCGGCAAGGCCAGGATGCAGGCGTTCCCGCGCGCGACGCTGTGCGTGGACTGCAAGCAGAAGCAGGAGCGGCGGCACTAGGGGGTGTCTTTCGGAGGTGCCGGCGGTGACGGCCGGGCTGCCGCCGCGGGCGGACCCTGACGTACTCTCGTGTCTCGTCAGGGTCAGCCTGTTCGAGCTAGTCGAGGGACTCACGTGGCAGAGGCGGAGAGCATCATCGGTACGCCGGAGGTCGGGGACGACACCCAGCCGGAGTCCGCCGCGCCCAAGGGGCGTCGGCGGATCGTCGCGCTGCTCGTCGTCGCGCTGCTCGCCTACCTGCTCGACTTCGGCAGCAAGATGCTGGTCGTCGCGAAGCTGGAGCACCAGCCGCCGATCCGGATCATCGGCGATCTGCTGAAGTTCGAGGCGATCCGCAACCCGGGCGCCGCGTTCGGCTTCGGCGAGGCCTTCACCATCATCTTCACCTGCATCGCGGCCACCGTGATCATCGTGATCGTGCGGCTGGCCCGGAAGCTCTACAGCCTTCCGTGGGCGATCGCGCTGGGCCTGCTGCTGGGCGGCGCGCTGGGCAACCTCACCGACAGGATCTTCCGTTCGCCGGGGGTGTTCCGGGGGGCCGTGGTCGACTTCATCGCACCCGCCCACTTCGCCGTCTTCAACCTCGCGGACTCGGCGATCGTGTGCGGCGGCATCCTGATCGTGCTGCTCTCGTTCAGGGGCCTGGACCCGGACGGCACCGTCCACAAGGACTGATCGCGGGCTCATCGCGAGCTCATCGCGGGCTCATCGCGGGACGGGCGCGCCGTCGAGTCCTGCATACTCGACGGGTGAGTACGATTCCCGAGATCCGCACCCTGCCCGTTCCCGATGGCCTCGAAGGCGAGCGCGTGGACGCCGCCATCGCCCGTATGTTCGGTTTTTCCCGGACGAAGGCGGCCGAGCTCGCCGCCGCGGGGAAGGTGTCGGTCGACGGCAGCGTCGTCGGGAAGTCCGAGCGCGTGCACGGTGGCGCCTGGCTCGAAGTCGAGATGCCCGCGCCGCCGCGGCCGATCGAGCTCGTCGCCGAGCCGGTCCCGGGCATGGAGATCGTCCATGACGACGACGACATCGTCGTCATCATGAAGCCGGTGGGCGTCGCCGCCCACCCGAGCCCCGGCTGGACCGGCACCACCGTCATCGGCGGCCTCGCCGCCGCCGGCTACCGGATCTCCACCTCCGGCGCGTCCGAGCGCCAGGGCATCGTGCACCGCCTCGACGTCGGCACGTCCGGCCTGATGGCCGTCGCCAAGTCGGAGCGCGCGTACACCTCTCTGAAGAACCAGTTCCGCGAGCGGGTCGTCGACAAGCGCTACCACGCGCTCGTCCAGGGCCACCCGGACCCGATGAGCGGCACGATCGACGCGCCGATCGGCCGCCACCCCAGCGCGGACTACAAGTGGGCCGTCACCCAGGAGGGCAAGCCCTCCGTCACCCACTACGACCTGATCGAGGCCTTCCGCGCGGCCTCGCTGCTGGACATCAAGCTGGAGACCGGGCGCACGCACCAGATCCGCGTGCACATGTCCGCGCACCGGCACCCGTGCGTCGGCGACCTCACGTACGGCGCCGACCCGACGGTGGCGAAGCGGCTGGGCCTGACCCGGCAGTGGCTGCACGCGGTGCGGCTCGGCTTCGAGCACCCGGCGGACGGCCAGTGGGTGGAGTTCGAGAGCACGTACCCGGCGGACCTCCAGCACGCGCTGGACGTGATCCGGGCGGAGAGCGAGTGACCTCGCCGGCCGAGGTCCGGGTCGCCGTCTCGGAGGAGGACCTGAAGGCCTGCTTCGCCGTGCGGACCGAGGTGTTCGTGGTCGAGCAGCGCGTGCCGGAGTCGATCGAGTACGACGCGTACGACGCCGTCGCCGTGCACGTGCTGGCGGTGGCGCCGGACGGGGAGCCCCTGGGCACCGGCCGGCTGCTGCACGGGCCGGCCGCGCTGGGCAAGACCGGCGGCGACCTTGCGGTCGGCTCGCTGGGACGGCTGGCCGTGCGCAAGACCGCGCGCGGTCTGGGCGTCGGCGTGGCGCTGGTACGGGCGATCGAGGCCGAGGCGGTCCGGCTCGGCCTGGCGGCCGTGGACCTGGGCGCGCAGACGCACGCCCTCGGTTTCTACGAGGCACTGGGGTACGAGGCCTACGGCCCGGAGTTCGAGGACGCGGGCATCCCGCACCGGGCGATGCGCCGCACCCTCCTGCCGTAACGGCCCGATCGGCGGGACACCCCCCAACGGATGACCGCCCCGCCAGGCGGGCGAGGCTTCGCCGGGGCGCGGGTTCCCGCGGCCCGGCCGTACGGCAGGGTGGGGGAGTGGATCAGCTCGCTCTGCTCTTCGTACTGTTGCTCGGGGCCGTGGTCACCGTGCCGCTCGGGGACCGGCTCGGGCTGCCCGCGCCCGTCCTGATGACCGTCGGCGGGGTCGCGCTCGCGCTGGTGCCGGCCGTGCCCAACGTCGACGTCCCGCCCGAGTACATCCTGCCTCTCGTCCTGCCCCCGCTGCTCTACGCCTCGGCGCAGCGCACCTCCTGGCGGCAGTTCGCCGCCAACGTCCGGCCCATCCTCCTGCTCGCCGTGGCCCTCGTGTTCGTCACGACCGCCGCCGTCGCCGCCGTCGCGAACGCCGTCGTCCCCGGCCTGCCGATCGCCGCCGCGGTCGCGCTCGGCGCGCTCGTGGCCCCGCCCGACCCGGTCGCCGCGACCGCCGTCGCCGGAGCGCTCGGGCTGCCGCGCCGCATGGTGTCGATCCTGGAGGGCGAGGGCCTCTTCAACGACGTCACCGCGATCGTGCTCTACCACGTGGCCATCTCCGCCGCCGTCAGCGGCACCTTCTCCTGGCCGGACGCGCTGGGGGAGTTCGTGCTCTCCGCCGTGGTCGCGGTGGCCGTCGGGCTCGGACTGGGCTGGGCCGCCAACGCGCTCATGAGCGGGCTCGGCGACGCCACGCTCCAGATCGGGCTGACGCTGCTCGTGCCGTTCGTCTCGTACGTGGTGGCCGAGGAGTTCCAGGGGTCGGGAGTACTGGCCGTGCTGACGACGGCCCTGTTCCTCGCCGAGTACGCCTCCGACGCGGACGACGTGCTGGGGCGGCTCGCCGGGCACACGTTCTGGGAGGTCGTGGACATGCTGGTCACGGGTGTGGCGTTCGGGCTGATCGGCCTGGAACTGCACAACGTGTTCGGCGTCGCCGCCGGCCGCGAGTGGGAGATGGCGGGGTGGGCGGCCGCCGTGATCGCGGTCGTGGTCGGCGTACGGCTGCTGTGGCTGCTGCCGGCCGGGTGGCTGGCCAAACGGCTGCACAAGCGGCGCGACTACGACGAGGAGATCCCGCTGAGCTGGCGGGAGAGCGTGGTCATGTGGTGGGCCGGGATGCGCGGAGTGGCCTCGGTGGCGCTGGCGCTGGCCATCCCGCTGAAGGTGGACGACGGGGCGCCGTTCCCGGCGCGCGACCAGATCATCTTCATCGCCTTCGCCGTGATCATGGTGACGCTGGTCTGCCAGGGGCTGACGCTGCCGCGGCTGGTGCGGCTGCTGGGCGTGGAGGCCGACGTGGACGCCGAGCGGGAGACGGAGCGCAAGCTGGCGATCCGCGCGGCGAAGGCCGCGAAGCGCAGGCTGAAGGAGATCGAGGAGGTGGAGGACCTGCCGGAGGACCTCGTGGAGATGCTGTACCGGCGGGCGTACGACGTGGGGGCCAGGATCAGCCCCGAGATGGTGGACGAGGAGCGCCGGGAGGCGTACGCGAAGCGGGTGGAGCGGATCCGGGACGTCCAGCGGATCCAGCGGGAGATGATGTCGGCCGCACGGCACGAGGTGCTGGCCGCGCGCAGCGAGCCGGGCGCGGACCCGGAGATCGTGGACCGGGTCCTGCGCCACCTCGACGTCCGCAGCCTCCGCAGCAGCTAGGTGGTGTGCGCAAAGTCCCGCCTGTCCCGCCACTTCGCGGACACCCCCTAGCGAGCCGCAAGCGGCCGGTCAGACGGTCAGACCTGGTAGCGGGACGGGGCGAAGAGGTCCTGGTGGGCGGCGATCCACTCGGAGGTGCGGGTCAGCCCCTCCGTGAGGGAGACCCGCGGTTTCCAGCCCGCCCACTCCCGGGCGCAGGAGTTGTCCGACAGGAGGCGCTGGACCTCGCTGCCCGCCGGGCGCAGGCGGGACGCGTCCACCACCACCTCCGCGTCCCGGCCCGAGGCCGCGATCAGCGCCCGCGCCAGGTCCCCGATCGAGATCTCCTCACCCGTACCGAGGTTGACCACCTCGCCCAGTGCCCGGTCGCACTCCGCCACCGCCAGGAAGCCCTCCGCCGTGTCCGTCACGTACGTGAAGTCCCGCGTGGGGGCCAGCGAGCCCAGCCGGACCTCCCGCACGCCCGCGTGCAGCTGTGCCAGGATCGTCGGGATCACGGCCCGCGCCGACTGGCGGGGCCCGTACGTGTTGAACGGCCGGACCACCGTCACCGGCAGCTCGAACGCGTGGTGGAACGAGAGCGCCATCATGTCCGCGCCGATCTTCGACGCCGAGTACGGGGACTGCGGCTGGAGCGGATGCGATTCGGCTATCGGGGCCGTCAGCGCCGTTCCGTAGACCTCGCTGGTGGACGTGTGCACCAGGCGGCGCACCCCGTGCCGGCGGCAGGCCTCCGCCATGTTCTGCGTACCGGTCACGTTCGTCTGGACGTAGGCCCCCGGCGAGGCGTAGCTGTACGGGATCCCGATCAGCGCCGCCAGGTGGAACACGGTGTCGCAGCCCTCGACCGCGTCGCTGACCCGGCCCGCGTCACGGATGTCGCCCGCCCACATCTCGACCGGCCCGCCGGGGTCGGCGAGGTGGCGCGCCAGGTGCCCCTTCTCCGCGTACGGCTTGTAGTGGACGAAGGCGCGGACCCGGGCGCCCCGCTCCACCAGCAGGTCGACCAGGGTGGACCCGATGAACCCCTCGGCTCCGGTGACGAGGACCGTGCGGCCGGTCCAGGGGTTCACGGCGTTCGTGCCGGTGTTCATACGCGCTCCAAGGTGGGGAGGGGGAGGCCGGCGACGCGGAGGACCTCCGCCGCCAGCAGTTCGGCGGCCCGGGCGTGCGGGCCGGGGTCGGCGGCGCCGGCCATGGCGGCCAGCCGGGCCGGATCGGCCAGCAGCGGGCCGAGGAGGACCGCCAGCCGGTCGGCGGTGGTCGCGGCGTCCGGCAGCAGCAGGCCCGCCCCCGCGTCGACGAGGACCCGGGCGTTGTGGGTCTGGTGGTCGCCCGGGGCGTGCGGGTACGGGACGAGCACGGCCGGGACCCCGGTCGCCGCCAGCTCGGCCACCGTCGCGGAGCCGGCCCGGCACACCACCAGGTCGGCGGCCGCGTACACGAGGTCCATCCGGTCCAGGTACGGCACGGCCCGGGCGATCCGCTGCCCGCCGCAGGCGGCGAGATCGGCGGCGGTGTCCGCCAGTGCCCGCGGGCCCGTCTTGATGAGCAGCTGTACGTCGTCCCGCCCCTGCCAGAGCCCGGCCAGCCCGACCGCGGCCCCGGTCAGGCGCACCGCGCCCAGGCTGCCGCCGTTGAAGACGACCAGGCGGCGGTCGTCGGGGACGTGCAGGGCCCGCCGGGCCTCGGCGCGCAGCGCCGCCCGCTCCGGGCGGGAGCGCTCCGACAGCCGCGCGAGGGCCGCCGAGATCGGCATTCCGGTGGTCAGCGCCCGCGCCCCGCCCGCCAGATGGGAGCGGCTGCGGTCGAAGGCCACGGCGATGTGCGGGGTGAGCCGGGCCGCGAACTGGTTGGCGCGGCCCGGCACCGCGTTGGACTCGTGGATGACGGCCGGCAGACCGGCCATCCTGGCCCCCAGCACGGCCGGCGCGCTCGGGTAGCCGCCCATGCCGACGACGGCGTGCGCGCCCTGGGCCCGGATCACCGAGCGCGCCTGCCCGGCCGAGCGCAGCAGCGCGGCCGGGAGCAGATAGCGCTTCGCGCCGAGCGAGGGGTCGAACGGGATCATGTCGACGGTGTGCAGTCGGTATCCGGCGCCCGGGATCAGCTCGGTCTCCAGGCCCCGCTCGGTCCCGATGAACGAGACCACGGCATCCGGGACGGCCGCGCGCAGTGCCTCGGCGAGGGCGAGCCCCGGGTAGATGTGGCCTCCGGTGCCGCCCGCGCCGATCACCACGGACAGGGGCCGGAGGGAGGTGCGTCGTGTGGTCATGGGCGCAGCCTCCCGGTGCGCCCTAAGAAGGTTCTAAGAGGTCGTTTTATCCCGCTGTTTCATCCAGATATGGGGTGGTTGGTGGGCTTTTTTGGGTCGCGCCAGGAGATGGTGTTCTCGCCGGTGATGCGGCGGGCCATGAGGTCGGTCATCGCCAGGTTGACCAGGGCTTCGGAGCGGGTGGTCAGGGTTTCGTAGTCGCGGGCCAGGCGGCGGTGGAGCATGAGCCAGCCGTAGGTCCGTTCCACTGCCCAGCGTTTCGGGATCGGGGTGAAACCCCTGGTCCCGGGTTTGCGGGCGGTGATTTCCATGTCGATGCCGAGGGCGGCGGCGTGTTCGACGAGGTGCTGGCGGTAGCCGCCGTCGACCCACACCTTCCGGACGGTGGGGTGTTCGGCGGCGACCCGGTCGATGAGCCGGGTGCCGGCAACGGAGTCCTGGACGCTGGCCGCGGTGACCAGCACCGCGAGGAGAAGCCCGAGGGTGTCGGTGACGATGCTCCGTTTGCGGCCCGCGATCTTCTTGCCCGCGTCGATGCCCTGGCTGGAGGCGGGGACGCTGGTGGAGGTCTTGACGCTCTGCGCGTCGATCACACACGCCGATGGCTCCGAGTCCCGTCCCTCCTTCTCCCGCAGCAGCTGGCGGAGGAGACCGCCCAGCTGGGCAAATATCCCCTCCTCCGCCCACCTGGCGAAGTAGCCGTAGACGCTCTGGTGCGGCGGGAAGTCATGCGGCAGGTAGGCCCACTGGCAGCCGGTGCGATCCACGTAGAGGATCGCGTTCATGATCTCGCGCAGGTCATGCCGCGGTGGCCGGCCGAAGTCCAAAGCCCGGCCACGGCGCTCGAAACGCCAGGCCGACAGCACCGGCTCGATCAAATCCCAGCGTGCATCGGACAGATCACTCGGATACGGACGCCGCGTCGTCATGAATCCGGCGTACCGCCACGGACCGAGTGCGCCCAGGCGCACAGCCGCGACACCCGAAGCACGGGCCACCAAGGGTCGGACATCCCGGAATGAGACGGGAACACGACCCATCCCGCCCCACCGGTCACCCCACCCGGCCCACAGTCGTCAACTGCATACGTGGCCACGACCGCACCACGACCGACCATCTTGAGAATTGCATCAAAATAGGCTGATGCGGATTAAAACGACCTCTAAGAGGTTCTCTCAGAACTGTTTGGCAGGCTTTGCCCCATGAACACGGGCACGGGTGGCGCGCAGCGGATCCTGGTCGTGGACGACGAGCCCGAGGTGCGGGCCGCCGTCCAGGACGGGCTGGCCGTCGAGGGGTACGAGGTGCGGGGGGCCGGCGACGGGCTGGCCGCGCTGTCGCAGGTGGCGCTCTGGCAGCCCGACGCGGTGGTGCTCGACGTGATGATGCCCGTACTGGACGGGCTCGGGGTCTGCCGGCAGCTGCGCGCGCTGGGCGACCGTACGCCCGTACTCGTCCTGACCGCGCTGGACTCGGTCAGCGAGCGGGTCGACGGCCTGGAGGCGGGCGCCGACGACTACCTGGTCAAGCCGTTCGCGCTGGACGAGCTGGTGGCCCGCGTCCGGGCCCTGCTGCGGCGGGCCGCTCCCGATCCGGCCGGTGCGGCCCCGCTCGGGTTCGCGGACCTCGTACTCGACCCCGGGACGCGGACCGGAAGGCGCGGAGGGCGGCCGCTGGAGTTCAGCCGGACCGAGGCGGCGCTGCTGGAGCTGCTGCTGCGCCATCCCGGGCAGGTGCTGCCGCGGGAGCTGATCCTGGAGCTGGTGTGGGGGCGGGACTTCGGGCCGGACTCCAATTCCCTCGCGGTGTACGTGGGCTACCTGCGGCGGAAGCTGGAGGCCGGCGGCGAGCCGCGGCTGGTGCACACCGTCCACGGTGTCGGGTACCGGCTGGGAGCGGCGTGAGCGGCGGCGGGCGCGGCCGGCGCCGGCTCGGGGCGGCCTGGCGCAGACGCCGGCCGCTGCGGACCCGGCTGGCGCTGGCGGCCACCGCGGCCGTGGCGCTGGTCGCGGTCGGGGTGTGCACGGCGGCCTTCTTCGTCGTACGGAGCGCCCTGTACGAGCAGCTGAACCTGAGCCTGACCCAGTCCGCGCGGCTCGCGGCGCAGCGCAATCCGGACTCCGGGCCGGGGACCCTGGCCGGGGAGTGCCGGTTCCTGGCGGCGCCCGCCTGCGCCGAGGTGGTGCCGGCGGACCCGGCGAAGGACCCGGCGGCTCCGTACCTGCTGCCGGTGGACGCCGCGACGCGGGCGGTGGCGGCCGGGCGGCACGCGCCGTTCTACACGGACATCGTGCACGCCGGGCATCCGACGCGGATGCTGACCACCGACTACGCGAAGGGGCGGGCGCTCCAGGTCGCGCTGCGGGCCGACACCGTCGAGGACGGGATCGAGGAGGCGGCCTGGTGGCTGGCGCTCATCGGCGCGGGGGGCGTGCTGGTGGCGGCCGGACTCGGGTACTGGGTGTCACGCACCGGCCTGGCCCCGGTGACCCGGCTGACGGCCACCGCCGAGCGGATCGCGGCGACCCGCGATCCCCGGCACCGGATCGAACTGCCGCCGCCGGGGCCGCCGGGCTCGCCCGCCCGGGAGGACGAGATCACGCGGCTGGCCGGGAGCTTCAACACCATGCTGGGCGAGCTGGAGCAGTCGGTGACGGCGCAGCGGCGCCTCGTCGCGGACGCCTCGCACGAGCTGCGGACCCCGTTGACGGCGCTGCGGACCAACGCGGAGCTGCTGGCGCGGGTGGAGCGGCTGACGCCGGAGCAGCGCGAGCGGGCCTCGCTGGCGCTGGGGCGGCAGCTGCGGGAGGTGACCGGGCTGGTGAACGACCTGATCGAGCTGGCCCGGGACGAGGAGCCGCAGCCGCTGGTGGAGCAGGTGCGGCTGGCTCCGCTGGTGGAGCACTGCGCGGAGGCGGCCCGGGCGCACCGGCCGTCGGTCCCGGTGCACGTCCGCGTGGAGGAGGTGGTGGTGGCGGGGGTGCCGGCGAGGCTGACGCGACTCCTGTCGAACCTGCTGGACAACGCGGCGAAGTTCAGTCCGGCGGGGGCTCCGGTCGAGGTGGAGCTGGTGGCGCGGGCCGGGGGCGGGGCCGAGCTGACGGTACGGGACCACGGGCCGGGCATCGCGGCCGAGGACCTGCCGTACGTCTTCGACCGCTTCTACCGGGCGGGCGCGGCGCGGGCCCTGCCGGGCTCGGGGCTGGGACTGGCGATGGCCCGCCAGATCGCCCGGGCGCACGCGGCGGAGCTGGTGGCGGAGGCCGCCCCGGGCGGGGGCGCCTTGTTCCGGCTGACGTTCTGACCCCGGCTCCGGCCGTCAGGACCCGCCCGGGCGGGGATCCGCCGGGGCGGTGGCGATGCGGGGGAGGGCGTACGGGTGGTGGGCCAGCAGCCAGCCGATCAGGCGTTCGCGGACCTGGCAGCGGACCGTCCAGATGTCCGTCGCGTCCTTCGCGGTGACCACGGCCCGGACCTGGATCGTGTGCGGGGTCGTGTCCGTGACCGCGAGGGTGCCGGTGCGGCCGTCCCACTCCGGGATCTCCTCCAGGATCTCGTGGAGCCGCTCCCGCATGAGGTCCAGCGGTGCGCTGTGGTCCAGGTGCCAGAAGACCGTTCCGGTCATCTGGGCGCCGCCGCGCGACCAGTTCTCGTACGGCTTCCCTGTGAAGTACGACACGGGCATCGTGATCCGCCGCTCGTCCCAGGTGCGGACCACCAGGAAGGTCAGGGTGATCTCCTCGACCGTTCCCCACTCCCCGTCCACGACCACCGTGTCCCCGATCCGCACCGTGTCGCCGAAGGCGATCTGCAGTCCGGCGAACAGGTTGCCCAGCGAGGACTGGGCCGCGATGCCCGCCACGATGCCGAGCACGCCCGCCGAGGCCAGCACCGAGGCGCCGACCGCCCGCATCGGCGGGAAGGTGAGCAGCATCGCCGCCACCGCGACCACCACGACCACCGCCGTGACCGCCCGGTGGATCAGCGTCACCTGGGTGCGCACCCGGCGCACCCGCGCGTCGTCCGGGTTCTGCGCGGCGTAGCGGGCGTACGAGGAGTCCACGACCGCCGTCGCGATCCGCACCAGAAGCCACGCCGCCGAGCCGATCAGCACGAGGGTCAGCGCACGGCCGACGGCGAAGACGTACTCCCGCGGAATCCCCATCCGCCGGTGGGCCCCGTACAGCAGCGTCGTGCACAGGACGAGTTGGAACGGCGGGCGGCAGTGGCGCAGCCGCGCCCACAGAGAGGTCTCGCCGTGCCGGGCGTCGGTCCGGCGCAGCAGCAGGTCCAGCAGCCATCCGGCGAGCAGGGTGACGGCCAGGGCCCCGCCGACGACGGCGATCGGGCGCAGAACGGTGTCCGTGTCCATGCACGTCAACGTAACCGGAACGGGCGCTCCGACCCCTCGCATTCAACCAATGGCACGATGGGGTGCATGAACATCGTGCTCTTCCATTCGACGTACGGGCTGAGGCCCGCGGTGCACGCGGCGGCCGACCGGCTGCGCGCGGCCGGTCACCGGGTCCAGGTGCCGGATCTCTTCGAGGGGCGCACCTTCGAGACGGTCGAGGAGGGCATGGCGCACCGGGACGAGATCGGCCGCGACGAGCTGCTCAAGCGTGCGGTGCTGGCCTCCGCCCCCCACTCCGACCAGGGTCTGGTCTACGCGGGCTTCTCCTTCGGCGGCTCCGTCGCCCAGCACCTGGCCCTCGCCGACGAGAAGGCGCGCGGGCTGCTGCTCCTGCACGGCACGGCGGACCTGGACGAGGACACCGCCGTCGACGAACTGCCGGTGCAGCTGCACATCGCGGATCCCGACCCGTTCGAGACGCACGACTGGCTGACGGCCTGGTACCTGCGGATGCAGCGGGCGGGCGCGGACGTGGAGGTGCACCGCTACCCGGGCGCCGGGCACCTGTTCACGGATCCGGGCCTCGACGACTACGACGCCGAGGCCGCGGAGCAGACCTGGAAGGCCGCGATCGGCTTCCTCGACAGTCTGTAGCGGGCGGCCGACGGCGAAGGGGCAGGGCACGCACCGCGTGCCCTGCCCCTTCGCCGTTTCGTGTCACGTCGTGACTAGGCGCGGTACGCGCTCCACATGCTCTTCATGCGGGACACCTGGCCCGCGGTGAACTGGTACATGCACGAGTCGTACGTGTAGTCCATGAAGTTGTGGATCGGGTCGGCGCCCGCGGCGGAGCAGGTGTCGCGGCCGGTCGGGCACTCGAAGGCCGCGCTCTTCTCGGCGGGGGTGTCGGAGACGGAGTCGCCGCTGCCCGAGCAGCCGCCCTGGAAGGTGTGGTACAGGCCCATCCAGTGGCCGACCTCGTGGGTGCCGGTGTCGCCTTCGTTGTAGTTGGCGGCGGAGCCGCCCGGCAGCGAGGTGTTGAGCAGGACCACGCCGTCCATCTTCGGCTGCGAGGCGTACGAGCTCGGGAAGGTCGCCCAGCCGAGCAGGCCGCCGCCGAGGTTGGCGGTGTAGACGTTCAGCGCGTTCTTGCCGCCCTTGCGCAGGGCGTTCTTCATGTTCTTCTCGGCCGTGGTGCCGTCGGACACGTTGTACCAGGACGAGTTGTCCGTGTAGTCGGTGCCGGCCAGGGTGAACTGGAAGCCGGAGTCGACGTTGCCGGTGCCCTTGCCGCTGTACGCGGCGTTGAGCACCGCGATCTGGTTGTTGATGTCCGCGGCGGTCAGCTTGCCGGCGGAGCCGGACGTGATGACGTGGAAGTACACCGGGATGCTGGTCGCGGCGGCGGACTCGCCGGCGCGCATCAGGCGCTGCGGGCCGAGCTCGGCGTTCTTCTTGGCCAGGTCGGCGTCCATGGCCTTGACCTGTGCGTCCGTCACCTCGTTGGGGTCGGCCGCGCTCTTGTCCTTCGGGCGGGCGACACGGGCGCCCGCGGAGGCGGTGCCGGCGTCGGCACAGGCCTCGGCGCCGGTCTTGGGTGCCGCGGCCACGGTGGTGGGGGCCGTGAGCGGGGCGAACGCCAGGGTTCCGGCCAGAACGGCCGTTCCCATGAGGCGGCGGCGGAGCATGGGGGATATGCGGGCGGAAGCGCGCACGTTGACTCCTCGCGAAGCGTGGTGGGGGGTGAGGGATTTCCTCACGCTGGCGCGAAGCTTATGTGTCCATGTCATGCACTGAGCAAGCCCTTTACGTAAAAGATTTGTTGCTTCTGATGTCGAAGGGGCGCCTGGTATGCCCCAGGCGCCCCTTCTGACAAGAGATTTGACGGACCGTCAATAAAGCCTCAGCCCACCGGCTGGTACGACCGTTCCACCTTCTGCGTGCCGTTCGCCGTGCGGTACGAGCGGCTCCACGAGGTGGTGGCGGCTGGATTCCGCTTGTCGGACACCACGTAGTAGTCCATCTGCGAGCGCTCGGTCGTCACGTCCAGCACCCCGTAGCCGTGTGCGTCCATGTCCAGCCACTTCACGTGCCAGTTGGCGGCCTTGACCGCGGCCTCCGCTACGAGCGACGCGGTGTCCGCCGGCACGTGCAGGAGGTCGTCGATGTTGTCGGAGGTCACCGACGTCACCACGAACTCGGTGGCCGCCGTGCCCGAGCCCGGGTACGTCGCCATGTTCATCGGGACCTCGTTGGCCCACGCCATGTGGATGTCGCCGGTGAGGAAGACCGTGTTCTTGATCTTCTGGTCCTTGAGGTGGTTCAGCAGCTCCTTGCGGTCGTCCGTGTAGCCGTCCCACTGGTCCACGTTGATCGCGAGACCGCCCTCGGGCAGGCCCAGCAGCTTCGCCAGCGGCGCCAGCAGGTGGGCGGGCAGCGAGCCGAAGGCGACCGGTGAGATCATCACCGAGGTGCCGACCAGCTTCCAGGTCGCGTTGGAGCTCGCGAGGCCCGACTTGAGCCAGTCCAGCTGGGCCCGGCCGGTGATGGTGCGTTCCGGGTCGTCCACCGCGCCGCTGCCGACCTTGGCCTGCTGGGAGCGGAAGGTGCGCAGGTCCAGCAGGTGCAGGTCGGCGAGGTTGCCGAAGCGCAGCCGCCGGTAGACGGTGCCGGCCGTGGAGGTGCGCACCGGCATCCACTCGAAGTACGCCTGCTTGGCGGCGGCCGCGCGGGCCGCCCAGTCGCCCTCGGCGCCGGGGGTGTGGTTCTCGGCCCCGCCCGACCAGGCGTCGTTGGCGAACTCGTGGTCGTCCCAGATCGCGACGATCGCGTGTGCGGCGTGCAGCGCCTGGAGGTCGGTGTCGGTCTTGTACTTGCCGTGCCGGGTCCGGTAGTCGGCGAGGGTGAGGATCTCGTGCTGGGGCTCGTGCGCGCGCACGACGTACTTCGCCTCGGGGTAGGCCCCGTTCGCGTACTCGTAGATGTAGTCGCCGAGGTGCAGGATCGCGTGCAGGTCGGTGCGGGCGGCCAGGTGGCGGTAGGCCGAGAAGTAGCCGGACTCCCAGTTGGCGCAGGAGACCACGCCGAAGCGGACCCCGGGGGTGCTCGCGTCGTGGCCCGGTGCGGTCAGGGTGCGCCCGACCGGGGAGACGGCCGCGCCCGCGGTGAACCGGTAGAAGTACGGGGTCTGCGGCCGCAGTCCGCGGACGTCCGCCTTGACCGTGTGGTCGGTGGCGGCGGTCGCGGTGACGGAGCCGCTCGCCACGATGCGGGAGAAGGCCTTGTCCTCGGCGACCTCCCAGGCCACCGGGGTGGCCGGGCCGGCGCCGGAGCCGGGCACGGCCTCCGGGGTCGGGGTGACGCGGGTCCACAGCAGGATCCCGTCGGGCAGCGGGTCGCCGGAGGCGACGCCGTGCAGGAAGGCGGGCCCGTTCGAGGCCGCCGACGCGGAGGAGATGCCCAGGGCGGCCGTTGCGAAGGGCGCGAGGGCGGCGGTGGCCGCAGCGGCCTTGACGACCGTGCGGCGGCGCGGGGTCGCCGCAGTGGGGGAGGGGAGATGACTGGTCACGGACCGGCATATTACTGACGGGTACACCCATTCGAACACCCCTCGTAAGGCAACGGGCGGGCGAACTCTTCGAGTTCGCCCGCCCGTTGCCCCGTCCGGTCCGTCCGGCCTGCCCGTTCCGCCCGGTCTGCCCGTCTCGGCAGGTCAGCCCGCGATGGCCTTGTCGACCTCGGCCGTGAACTCCTCCGGGGTCATCTTGACCTCGACCTTCTTGTCACCCATCTTCAGCGACGGAGTGCCCGTCATGCCGCTCTTGTCGAAGACCTTCGACATCTCGATGGCCCAGCGGTTGTACGTGCCGTCCTCGACGGCCTTCTTGAACTCGGCGTTGCCCTTGAGCGCCGGCACCTGGTCCGCGATCTTCAGCAGGTAGTCGTCCTTGCCGAACTTGTCGTCGCGCTCCTCCGGGTGGTTCTCCTTGGAGTACAGGGCGGACTTGTACTCCAGGAAGGCCTCGGGGCTGACGTTCAGGGCCGCGCCCAGCGCGCTCAGCGCGTTCTTCGCACCGGTGCCGCCCATGCCCTTGTCGAGGAAGGTGGCGCCGATGTACTGGATCTTGTACTTGCCGGCGTCGACGTCCTTCTTGATCTGCGGGCCCACGGCCTGTTCGAACTGGGAGCAGACCGGGCAGCGCGAGTCCTCGTAGACCTCCAGGGTCTTCTTGGCGTCGGCCTTGCCTATGACGACCGTGGTGCCGTTGTCGCCCGAGGTGTTCTTCGGCGCGACCAGGGTCGCGTCGGCGGCCTTGTCCCACTCGCTCGGCTTGTTGGACTGGACGACCAGGTAGCCGACGCCGCCGGCCACGGCGAGGACGGCGACGACGGCGCCGGCCACCAGCACCTGGCGGCGCGCCTTGTCCTTCTTCGCCTGCTTCTCGCGCTCGGCGCGCAGCCGCTCGCGTGCCGCCGCCTTGTTCGCCTGGCTGTTGCGTGAACTCATGGTGATCTCCGTGGGGTGTGGCTCAAGGGAAAGGGGGACTGCGTACGCGGGGTCAGGCGCAGACGAGCGCGCCGCGTACGGGAGGTCCCCGGCGTCCCACGGAATGGGCGGGGAAGCGGGTACGGGCCCCCGCGCCCGCAACGGCCGGGCGCGGCATCCGCCGCACCGGGCCGGAGGCGGCGACAGCCGAGGCCGCGACCAGCAGCAGCGGCCGGAACGCGAGGGCGGCCACCGCGCGCAGCAGCTGGCCGAGCGCCCGCTCCCCGTACCGCAGCCAGGCCGCGGCGAGCAGCCCGACCGAGACGTGGGCGCCGAGCAGCAGCCACGGGGTCCAGGGCCCGGAGGAGGCCAGCAGGGCCACCGGGTCGGGGACGGCCCCGGGCACCTCGGCCAGCGGCCCGCCCAGTGGCGGGCCGCCGCACAGCTCGTCGAAGCCCAGTGCCCGCAGCGGCCCGGCGACGGGCCCGCCGGCCGGGCCGTAGCAGACGTGCTGCCCGGCGGTGAAGACCGTGTCGGCCGCCAGCTCCAGCGGAACGAGCAGTCCGGCGATGGGGCCGAAGCCCCGCTCGCGGCCGGCCAGCGCGTACGTGAGCAGGAACACGCCGGCGAAAGCCCCGGCCACGAGGGCGGGGGGCAGCGGGACGCGCGACATCAGGACGTGCGAGCCGGCCGAGAGCAGCACGACGAGCGCGCTGAACAGCGCGGCTCGCAGCCCTCTCGGTCCCGCCCTCGATATGTCCATCGCCGCGAGTCTGCCACGAGACCCTGTGAAGAGGGGTCCCAGGTCCCGGAACGGCCGGTTCCCACGGCCCGTCTCCGTCCGCTCGGCGCGCGGCCCCGTCGGCGCGCGGTCCCGTCGGTGCGCGACCCCCGTCGGTGCGTGACCCGTCAGTGCGTGATGCGGCCGTTGCGGAACAGGTCCACGAAGATCTGGTGGTCGGCGCGCGCCCGGGCCCCGTACGCGTGCGCGAAGTCGACCAGCAGCTCCGCGAACCCCTTCTCGTCGGCGGCGATCGCCGCGTCGATGGCCCGCTCGGTGGAGAAGGGCACCAGGGAGTGTCCGCTCTCGGCCTCGTCGGCCGAGGCGTGCATGGTCGCCGTCGCCCGGCCGAGGTCGGCGACGACGGCCGCGATCTCCTCCGGCTCGTCCAGGTCCGACCAGTCCAGGTCCACCGCGTACGGGGAGACCTCGGCCACCAGCTGGCCGGAGCCGTCCAGCTCCGTCCAGCCCAGCCACGGGTCGGCGTGGGCCTGCAGGGCGCGCTGGGAGATCACCGTGCGGTGCCCCTCGTGCCGGAAGTAGTCCCGGACGGCCCGGTCGGTGATGTGCCGGGAGACGGCCGGGGTCTGCGCCTGCTTGAGGTAGATCACGACGTCGTTCTCCAGGGCGTCGCTGTGCCCCTCCAGCAGGATGTTGTACGAGGGCAGGCCGGCCGAGCCGATCCCGACGCCGCGGCGGCCCACCACGTCCTTGACCCGGTAGGAGTCGGGCCGCACCAGGGACTCGTCCGGCAGGGTCTCCAGGTACCCGTCGAAGGCGGCGAGCACCTTGTACCGGGTGGCCGCGTCCAGCTCGATCGAGCCCCCGCCGGAGGCGAAGCGGCGCTCGTAGTCGCGGATCTCGGTCATGGAGTCGAGCAGGGAGAAGCGGGTGCGGGAGCGGGCCGAGCGCAGGGCGCCCAGCAGGGGGCCCTCGGCGGTGTCCAGGGTGAAGGAGGGCACTTCCTCGTTCTTGGCACCCGTGGCCAGGCGGTGGATCCGCTCGCGGTAGGCGGCCGCGTAGGTCCGCACGAGCTCGCTGATCTGCTCGTCGCTGAGCGCCTTGGTGTAGCCGATCAGGGCGACGGAGGCCGCGAAGCGCTTGAGGTCCCAGGTGAAGGGGCCGACGTACGCCTCGTCGAAGTCGTTGACGTTGAAGATCAGGCGGCCGTTGGCGTCCATGTACGTGCCGAAGTTCTCGGCGTGCAGATCGCCGTGGATCCACACCCGGCCGGTCCGCTCGTCCAGGTAGGGACCGCCGTGGCGGTCGCGCTCCAGGTCGGCGTAGAAGAGGCAGGCCGTACCGCGGTAGAAGGCGAAGGCCGAGGCCGCCATCTTGCGGAATTTGACCTGGAAGGCCGCGGGGTCGGCGGCGAGCAGCTCACCGAATGCGGTGTCGAACACGTCGAGTATCTGCTCGGCGCGCTGCTCGTTCGTCGTCTCGGGGACCGCCATGGCGGGTGCCTCCTGGTGCACGGGCTGGTACAGGTTCTGACCGACTGGACGTCGGGTGGGTCGTCCTGGTTCTGCAACGCCCGACCGTACCCGTCCGTGCCCGGGATCTGTCACTCCCGGGACGTAGGATTCATAGCTGCCGCCGCCCCCACCGTCAGGAGCCACCCGCCGTGACCAAGCCGCCGTTCACGCACCTGCACGTCCACACCCAGTACTCGCTGCTGGACGGTGCCGCGCGGCTGAAGGACATGTTCAACGCGTGCAACGAGATGGGCATGACGCACATCGCCATGTCCGACCACGGCAACCTGCACGGTGCGTACGACTTCTTCCACACCGCCCAGAAGGCCGGGATCACGCCGATCATCGGCATCGAGGCGTACGTGGCCCCCGAGTCCCGGCGCAACAAGCGGCGCATCCAGTGGGGCCAGCCGCACCAGAAGCGCGACGACGTCTCCGGTTCCGGCGGTTACACCCACAAGACCATCTGGGCCTCGAACGCCACCGGCCTGCACAACATCTTCCGGCTGTCCTCCGACGCGTACGCCGAGGGCTGGCTCACGAAGTGGCCGCGGATGGACAAGGAGACCATCTCCAAGTGGTCCGAGGGCCTGATCGCCTCCACCGGCTGCCCGTCCGGCGAGGTGCAGACCAGGCTGCGCCTCGGCCAGTTCGACGAGGCCGTGCAGGCCGCCTCCGACTACAAGGACATCTTCGGCGAGGGGCGCTACTTCCTGGAGCTGATGGACCACGGCATCGAGATCGAGCGCCGGGTGCGCGACGGGCTGCTGGAGATCGGCAAGAAGCTCGGCATCCCGCCGCTGGTGACGAACGACTCGCACTACACGTACGCGAGCGAGGCCACCGCGCACGACGCCCTGCTGTGCATCCAGACCGGCAAGAACCTCTCGGACCCGGACCGCTTCCGCTTCGACGGCACCGGCTACTACCTCAAGTCGACCGACGAGATGTACGCCATCGACTCCTCGGACGCCTGGCAGGAGGGCTGTGCCAACACGCGGCTGGTCGCGGACCAGATCGACACCGAGGGCATGTTCAAGTTCCGGAACCTGATGCCGAAGTTCGACATCCCGGAGGGCCACACCGAGGTCAGCTGGTTCCGCGAGGAGACCATGCGCGGCATGCACCGCCGCTACCCCGGCGGCATCCCGGACGACCGGATGCAGCAGGCCGAGTACGAGATGGACACGATCATCTCGATGGGCTTCCCGGGCTACTTCCTCGTGGTCGCCGACTTCATCATGTGGGCCAAGAACCAGGGCATCGCGGTGGGCCCGGGCCGCGGCTCCGCGGCCGGCTCGATCGTCGCGTACGCCATGGGCATCACCGACCTCGACCCGCTCACCCACGGCCTGATCTTCGAGCGGTTCCTGAACCCCGAGCGCGTCTCCATGCCCGACGTCGACATCGACTTCGACGAGCGCAGGCGCGTCGAGGTGATCCGGTACGTGACCGACAAGTACGGAGCCGACAAGGTCGCCATGATCGGCACCTACGGCACCATCAAGGCCAAGAACGCGATCAAGGACTCCGCGCGCGTCCTGGGCTACCCGTACGCCATGGGCGACCGCCTCACCAAGGCCATGCCCGCCGACGTCCTCGGCAAGGGCATCCCGCTCTCCGGCATCCTCGACCCGCAGCACCCCCGCTACGGCGAGGCCGGCGAGATCCGCGGGATGTACGAGAACGAGCCGGACGTGAAGAAGGTCATCGACACCGCCCGCGGTGTGGAGGGCCTGGTCCGCCAGATGGGCGTGCACGCCGCCGGCGTGATCATGTCCAGCGAGACGATCACCGACCACGTGCCCGTCTGGGTGCGGCACACCGACGGCGTGACCATCACCCAGTGGGACTACCCGAGCTGCGAGTCGCTCGGCCTGCTGAAGATGGACTTCCTCGGCCTGCGCAACCTCACGATCATGGACGACGCCGTCAAGATGGTGAAGGCCAACAAGGGGATCGACATCGATCTCCTGGCCCTCCCGCTCGACGACCCCAAGACCTTCGAACTGCTCGGCCGCGGCGACACCCTCGGCGTGTTCCAGTTCGACGGCGGGCCCATGCGCTCCCTGCTGCGCCTGATGAAGCCCGACAACTTCGAGGACATCTCCGCCGTCTCGGCCCTGTACCGGCCGGGCCCGATGGGCATGAACTCGCACACGAACTACGCCCTGCGCAAGAACAAGCAGCAGGAGATCACCCCGATCCACCCGGAGCTTGAGGGGCCGCTCGAAGAGGTGCTCGCGGTCACCTACGGCCTGATCGTCTACCAGGAGCAGGTCCAGAAGGCCGCCCAGATCATCGCCGGGTACTCGCTCGGCGAGGCCGACATCCTGCGTCGCGTGATGGGCAAGAAGAAGCCCGAGGAGCTGGCGAAGAACTTCGTCATCTTCGAGGCGGGCGCCAAGGAGAAGGGCTTCAGCGACCAGGCGATCAAGGCCCTGTGGGACGTCCTGGTCCCCTTCGCCGGCTACGCCTTCAACAAGGCCCACTCGGCCGCGTACGGCCTGGTCTCCTACTGGACCGCCTACCTCAAGGCGAACTTCCCGGCCGAGTACATGGCGGGCCTGCTCACCTCGGTCAAGGACGACAAGGACAAGTCCGCGATCTACCTGAACGAGTGCCGGCGCATGGGCATCAAGGTGCTCCCGCCGAACGTCAACGAGTCCGAGCCGAACTTCGCGGCCCAGGGCGACGACGTGATCCTCTTCGGCCTCACCGCGGTGCGCAACGTCGGCCAGAACGTCGTCGAGTCGATCATCAAGACCAGGAAGGCCAAGGGGAAGTACTCCACGTTCCCCGACTTCCTGGACAAGGTGGAGGCCGTCGTCTGCAACAAGCGCACCGTCGAGTCGCTGATCAAGGCCGGCGCCTTCGACGAGATGGGCCACACCCGCAAGGGCCTGGTCGCCCACCACGAGCCGATGATCGACAACGTGGTCGCGGTCAAGCGCAAGGAGGCCGAGGGACAGTTCGACCTCTTCGGCGCAATGGGTGACGAGGGCGCGAGCGACGAGCCGGGCTTCGGGCTCGACGTCGAGTTCTCCGACGTGGAGTGGGAGAAGTCCTACCTCCTCGCCCAGGAGCGCGAGATGCTCGGGCTGTACGTCTCCGACCACCCGCTCTTCGGCCTGGAGCACGTGCTCTCCGACAAGACGGACGCCGGCATCTCCCAGCTGACCGGCGGCGAGCACTCCGACGGCGCCGTCGTCACCATCGGCGGCATCATCTCGGGCCTCCAGCGCAAGATGACCAAGCAGGGCAACGCCTGGGCCATCGCCACCGTCGAGGACCTCGCCGGCTCCATCGAGTGCATGTTCTTCCCGGCGACGTACCAGCTCGTCTCCACGCAGCTGGTCGAGGACACCGTCGTCTTCGTCAAGGGCCGTCTCGACAAGCGCGAGGACGTCCCCCGGCTCGTCGCCATGGAGATGATGGTCCCCGACCTCTCCTCCGCCGGGACGAACGCCCCCGTCGTCCTCACCATCCCGACGGTCAAGGTCACGCCTCCGATGGTCACCCGGCTGGGCGAGATCCTGCGGCACCACCGGGGCAACACCGAGGTCCGCATCAAGCTCCAGGGGCCGCGCTCCACCACCGTGCTGCGCCTCGACAAGCACCGGGTCCAGCCCGATCCCGCGCTCTTCGGCGACCTCAAGGTGCTCCTCGGGCCGTCCTGCCTGGCCGGATAGCGCCGGTCGCGGGGGGCCTCGTACGGGCCCGCCGCCGTAGCGGTACGTGAAGAAGGGCGCGCCCAGAGCTCTGGGCGCGCCCTCGTACGTGGTGCTCGCGGAGGCGTCAGTTGTGGCCGAACTTCTTCTGCTTGCCCTTGCGCGCCATGTCCATCGGACTCGGGGCGCCGCCCGAGGGCTCGGACACCGATTCCGTCGAGCTCTTCGACGGATCCTGCGAGGACGAGCGGGTCTGCTGCTTCTGTTCGTGCTGGCGGTTCTTGTTCTTGGCCATGGTGGAGCCTCCGTGAGGGTCTAGGGGCCAGGACCGCCTTCACCCTCACACGGCGCCACAAACCGCGCATTTTGGATCTTTACTGCGTGTAGTCGGCCGCCCCTCCTCCCCGGCCCGGAAAACATCCGCCACGCCGATGATCGAGTTCCGGCCGTCAACACCCTTGCGGTCGGGCAGACTCGGGGAACCCGCGACACACACAGAGGATCCCCAGGGAAGAGGGTGGTACGCGTGGACCGCTGCGTCGTCCTGGTGGACGCCGGCTATCTGCTGGGCGCCGCCGCCAGTCTTCTCGCCGGGGAGCCCTCCCGCTCCCGCATCACCGTCGACCATGCCGCCCTGATCCAGGGCCTGCGCGAGCGAGCCGAGGCCGACACCGAGCAGCCCCTGCTGCGCATCTACTGGTTCGACGGCGCACCCGACCGGGTGCCCCAGCCCGAGCACCGGCGGCTGCGCGTCATGCCCCGCGTCACCGTCCGCCTGGGCGCCCTGACCCGCAGCGACGGCCGCTGGGCGCAGAAGGGGGTGGACGCCGCCATGCACGCCGAGCTCACCGAGCTGGCCCGCAACCGCGCCTGCTCCGACGTCGTGCTCGTCACGGGCGACGGGGACCTGCTGCCCGGCCTGATGTCCGCCAAGGAGCACGGGGTCGCCGTCCACCTGTGGGCCGTCCAGGCCGCCGACGGCGACTACAACCAGTCCGAGGACCTCGTCGCCGAGGCCGACGAGCGCCGCGTCCTGGACCGGGCCTGGATCACCCGGGCCGTCCGCGCCAAGGACCTCGCCGGACTGTGCGCGCCGCCCCCCGCGCCCCGCCCCGAGATCGCGGCCATCCTCTCCGCCCCGCTGCCCGAGGCGGCCCTCGCCGAGGCCGCCCGCAGCGCCGGGACCAACGGCGCCGCGGCCCCCGCCCCCGCCGAGCCCGAAGGCGCCGGCGCCCCCGTGCCCGCCCCCGCCGCCGGGGGCAAGACCGTACCCACGCCCAAGGACCTCGCCGGCTCGCTGCGCGCACCCGGTCAGCAGCCCGGCCCCGCGGGCGGCCACGGCAACAACGTCCAGCCCCCGGCCGGCAGCGCCCTGCGCTGGTCCTCCGACAAGGGCTGGATCGACCGGGCCGGACCGCTCGGCGAGCCCGCCGAGACCGCCTCGCTGCCCACCCTCGCCCAGCTCACCAGCGCCGAGCAGCGCTGGGCGGACCGCGAGGAGGACATCACCACCGTCGGCGGCGACCCCTTCGAGGTCGGCCAGGTGTTCGCCCGGCGCTGGATGGAACGCCTGCCGGAAACCGTCCACCTGCAGAAACTCGCCACGATGTACCCGCGGATCCCGCACCGCATCGACGGGGAGCTGCTGCGCTACGCGGCCCGCTTCGGGCTGCTCGCGCACAAGGACGACCAGATCGACGAGCACGACCGCTACGCCATCCGCGCCGGGTTCTGGCGGGAGATCGACGTCCGCGCCGCCGCGGAACACGTCGCCGGCACCCCCTCCGCCGTGGCCGCGGCACCGGCCTCGCCGACGGCCGAGTAGGTCCCGACCACGTCGCCGGCACCGGCGCCGGACAGGACGTCGGGGACACCTCCCGGCGGTGGCCGGACGAAAGCCGCGTAGGCTGCTCCCTCGTGAGTACGGGCACAGCAGCAGCACAACCGAACACGGCAGCGGCCGCGGACGCGGCCTCGGACGTGGTCTGCGCGGTGCGTGACCTGGTCAAGACGTATCCCGCGGTACGGGGACGGCGAGGGGCTCCCGCCCTGCCCGAGACCCGCGCCACCGACGGGATCTCCCTGGACGTGCGGCGCGGCGAGATCTTCGGCCTGCTCGGCCCCAACGGCGCCGGCAAGTCCACCCTGGTCCGCCAGCTCACCGGCCTGATGCGGCCCGACTCCGGCTCCGTGAACCTGCTCGGCCACGACCTCGTACGCCACCCCGAGCGGGCGGCCCGGCTGCTCGCCTACCTCGGGCAGGAGTCCACCGCCCTCGACGAGCTCACCGTCGCACTGGCCGCCGAGACCACGGGACGGCTGCGCGGGCTCGACGTACGGACGGCGCGGGCCGAGCGGGACGCCGTACTGGAGGAGCTCGGGCTGACCGCGATCGCCGGGCGGCCCCTGAAGAAGCTCTCCGGAGGGCAGCGGCGCCTGGCGTGCTTCGCCGCCGCGCTGGTCGGACAGCGGCCGGTGCTGGTCCTCGACGAGCCCACGACCGGCATGGACCCCGTGGCCCGGCGGGCCGTGTGGGCGGCCGTGGACCGGCGACGCGCCCAGTACGGGGCCACCGTCCTGCTCGTCACGCACAACGTCATCGAGGCCGAGACCGTCCTGGACCGGGTCGCCGTCATCGACCAGGGCCGGGTCATCGCCTGCGATTCCCCGGCCGGGCTGAAGGCGCGGGTCTCCGGCGAGGTCCGGCTGGAGCTGGTGTGGCGCGAGAGCGCCCCGATGGACGTGCCCGAGGTCGCGCGGCTCGGCGGGGACGCCGTCGTGTCGGGACGCCGCTGGGTGATGCGACTGGCACCGGACGAGGCGCGCGCCGCGGTGGCCGCGGTCACGGGCGGGGCGGCCTTCGCGGCCCTCGACGACTTCACCCTGGCGACACCCAGCCTGGAGGACGTGTACCTCGCCCTCGGCGGGAAGACGAAAGGGCTGGTCAAGTCATGAGCGAGCGCACATCCGGCGCGGTGGCACAGGCCGTCGGGCCGGCTCCGGCGCCGGGGGCGGCCGCGGCCGCGGCGACGGGCCCCGTGTCCCGTCCGGCGGCGCCCCTGGCACCGCAGGCGCGGCTGTTTCCCGCGCTGGCCGCCGTGTACCGGGCGCAGCTGTCCCGGGCCCGGGTGTCGCGGATCCCGCTGCTGTTCGTGGCCACCTTCCAGTCCGTCGGGATCATGATCCTGATGCGGGGCGTGGTGGACGGCGGCTCGGAGGCGCGGGCCGTCGTCGCCGGCTCCTCCGTGCTGGTCGTCGCCTTCGTCGCGCTGAACCTGCTCGCCCAGCACTTCGGGCAGCTGCGCGCCAGCGGCGGGCTGGACCACTACGCCACGCTGCCCGTGCCGCCCGCTTCCGTGGTGCTGGGCGCGGCCGCCGCGTACGCCTCCTTCACGCTGCCGGGCACGCTGGTGACTGCGGTGTTCGGATGCCTGCTGTTCGGCCTGCCGATGGGCGGCCTGTGGATCCTGGCGGCGGTGGTGCCGCTGGCCGGGGCCGCGCTGGCCGGGCTGGGGGCGGCGCTCGGACTGCTGGCGCCGCGGCAGGAGCTGGCCACGCTGGCCGGGCAGCTCGGCATGTCGGCGGCGCTGCTGCTGGGGGTGCTGCCGCCGGAGCGGATGCCGGACGTGATCGTGTGGGCGCGGGACCTGCTGCCCTCCACCTACGGGGTGGAGGCCTTCGCCCGTACCTTCGCACCGCATCCCGACTGGGCGGCGGTCGGACTGGACCTCGGGGTGTGCGGGGCGGTGGGCGTGCTCTCGCTGGCCCTCGCGACGTGGGCGTACCGGCGGGCGGCCGTCCGCTGAAGCGGCGGACGCCCGGGGGAGCGCCGGGGCGCTCGCCGCAGGGCGGTCCTGCTGATGTCGGCGCCGTCGGCACCTGGCACGATGTGGGGGTGACCGAAGCCGTGACCACGCCCTCCCCGCACGAACCGCCGCCGCCGCCCGAGAAGCCGGGCGGTTCCGCCGGGGGCATCACCCCCGCGGACATCCGCGACGGGGCCGCCGTGGCCCTGGTGATCGGGGCGGCCGGGGTGCTGCTCGGGGTGCTGTGGGCGTGGCTGGCGCCGAAGGCGCAGTACGTCTCGAACGGCGAGGCCGTCTTCCTGAAGAACTCCGAGAGCGAATCCCGGATCGGGGCCGACGGGACGTTCTTCCTGCTGTCGCTGGGGCTCGGCCTGCTGAGCGCCGTGCTCGTGTTCCTGTGGCGGCGCCGCGGCGGTGTCCCGCTGGTCATCGGGCTGATGATCGGATCCTGCTTCGCCTCCCTGGTGGGGTGGCGAACGGGGCTGTGGCTCGGGCCGTCCTCGGACGTGGCCGCCGCCGCCGTGAAGGCGGGGAAGGGGGTGGCGTTCGACGCGCCCCTCCAGGTGCTGGCGCAGGGGGTGCTGCTGGTCTGGCCGATGGTCGCCGTGGCCGTCCACCTCGGCCTGACGGCCCTGTGGACCCCGCACGACCCGGACCCGTCCGACACCGAACCCGAATGGGGGGCCTACCCCGCGCCCCACGTCCACGGGGCTCCCGCCCCGGCGGCGCCGGACCCCTCGGACCCGGCCTCGCCGGAGCCCCCGAGGCGCTGACCGCCCGCACCGCGCGCAGCGGATCCCGCCTACGCGCGGGCGATCGGGGCCACGGTGGCGTCCGTGAGCGTCGCCAGGGTGGCGGGCGGGAGCTCCACCTCCAGGCCCCGGCGGCCCGCCGAGACGCAGATCGTTGCGTGCGCCCCCGCCGACTCGTCCACCACCGTCCGCAGCCGCTTGCGCTGGCCCAGCGGGGAGATGCCGCCCCGCACGTAGCCCGTGGTGCGCTCCGCCAGCGCCGGGTCGGCCATGGCCGCCCGCTTTCCGGAGACGGCGGTGGCGAGCGCCTTCAGGTCCAGGCTCCCCGACACCGGGACCACCGCCACCGTCAGCACGCCGTCCACCTCCGCGACCAGCGTCTTGAAGACCCGGTCCGGGGAGACCCCCATGGCCTGGGCCGCCTCCTCGCCGTACGAGGGGTGCGCCGGATCGTGCTCGTACGAGTGCACCGTGAACTGCGCCCGGGCGGAGTTCAGGGCCGCGATCGCCGGAGTCCCCGCAGGGGCTTTCTTCTTCGCCATCAGTCCTTCGCCATCAGTTCGGGCTCGTCGGCGCGCGCGTCAGGTCCACCGCCGGCAGCGACGGCAGGTGGCGGATGACGGCCGTCTCCGCGCGCAGCAGCTTCAGTTCCTCCGCGAGCCGCGTCGCGGTGTCCGGCGCCTGCAGCAGCCGCTGCTTCGCCGGGATGTCCAGTACGGCCGCGGCCGCCACCAGGTACGAGACCACCGACGGCTCGTCCGGCAGGTCCGCCGCCGAGGCCAGGGACCGCTCCCGGGCGCCGGCCAGCCGCTTCTGGTAGTTGCGGAAGGCCCGCAGGACCCCCTCCGCCAGCGCGCCCGCGCCCTCGCCCGCGTCCTCCGGCAGCTCCTCCAGCTCCGCGACCAGGTACGGGCCCGAGGCGTCCACCGACAGCAGGCGCACCCGCGCCGTACCGGTGGCGAGCACCTCGAAGCTGCCGTCCTCCCGCTCCCGGATCGTCGCCGCGTCCGCGATGCAGCCCACCCGGTGGAAGGCCTGGACCGGGTCCGGGCCGAAGCCCGCCGTCGGGCCCCGCTCGGGCAGCGCCGTCTGGTCCGGCAGGCCCGGCGCGGTGGGCGCGACCTCCCGGCCGTCGCGGATGGCCACGACCGCGAAACGGCGCGGCTCCTCGTCGCCGGTCTTCAGCAGCTCGCGCATCATGGCGCGATAACGCTCCTCGAACACGTTCAGCGGGAGGACGAGTCCCGGGAACAGCACCGAGTTCAGCGGGAAGAGGGGCAGGCGAACGGAGGTCACGAGGCACAGGGTAGTGGCCGGGGGCCAGGGCCTGTCACCTCAGTTGTTCGCACGCGCCCGGTCACCCGCGCCTCAGCAGCCGTGAGGCTCCCGCCGCCACCGTCGTCGCCAGGGTCCAGCCCAGCAGGACCAGCGCCGCCGAGCCCCACTGCCAGCCGCCCTGTACGTCCCACTGGCCGTCCTGGCCGAGATCGATCACCGGGAGCAGCAGGTCCAGGGCGTACAGGGCGGCGTCCCAGTGCGGGTGCTCGTCCGCCTTGATCGGGGGCGGCTCGTGCCGGGAGAACAGCAGGGCGCCCGCCGCCCACAGCACCGCCATCCACAGCGCGGCCCGGCCCGGGCGGTACCCGTACGCCACGGTCCAGTCCTGGAGGTACCCCCAGGCCTTGAGCGCCGGCGGCAGGGTGGCCCGGCGCCGGCGCTGCTTGGCCAGCAGCACCTCGCGGGCGTCCGAGTCCTCGCCGCTGGCGCGCAGTACGGAGGCCAGCCGCTCGTACGGCTCCGGCGAGTACTCGCGGGTGGCCGCCGCCACCCAGTCGAGGCGGCGCGCCAGCGGGAAGTGGCCGCGCGGTGCGAGGTTCTCGTACGCGAAACCCTCCATCGAGAACCCGCCCGGGCCGGGCCAGCTGGTGGAGGTGTCGACCAGCTTGACCACCTTCGCCCCCGACAGCACCACCCGTCCCCGTTCCGGCCGCTCCCCGACGAACCGCAGCTCCGGGGTCTGGATCCGGCGCAGCGAGACCTCCTGCTCCTCGGTCAGGACGAACCGGGCGCCGTAGAAGTCGACGGCGTCGCCGAAGCGGCCGTCGTCCAGGCGCAGCCCGCCCCGGCACTCGAAGCGCTGGGCCCGCTGCCCGCGCGTGGGCGTCTGGCCGAGCCCGTACGGGGGAGTGGAGGAACCGGAGTCGCCGGGTACGTAGTCCAGGGCGATCGAGGTCAGGTACAGGGTCCGCTCGACGGTCAGCTGCGGGGCGTTCAGCGCGCGCCGCCCGTGCGGATTGCGCAGCCGGGCCCCGCGCAGGTTCATCGACACGCCGACCTTCGCGCCGCGCAGGCTCACCTCCCCGTCCGTTTCCAGCAGCTCGCCCTGGAAGTCCTGCGCGACCGACATCCCGTCCGCGGCGATGGCCCGGCCCTTGTTGTCCCGGCGCACCACGGCCTGGCTGATCAGCAGGTCGGTCCCGATCTGCGCGTCGGTCAGCCGGATCCCGCGGGCCACGCGGCAGCGCGGCAGGTGCAGATCGCCCTCGGTGTGCAGCCGGGAGGCGTCCAGCCGCGGTATCGCGCAGTTGATCATGCGCAGCGTGATGAACCGGGTCTCCGACAGCTGGATCTCACTGTCGAAGCGACAGGACTGGAGTTCGACGTACGGCTGTACGGTGCCGCCGGACAGGTCGAGCCGCCCCGTGATCCGTACGCCGCGCAGCTTCAGCGAGGCCACCCGGCCCGGCACCGGCGGCGGCCCGTGGAGCAGCAGCAGCGCCACCACCTGGGCGCGGACGCTGCGCCCGGCGCCCCAGCTGCGCCCGCTGTCGTGCGGATCGTCCTCGTTGGCGGCGCGGGCGCTGAGATCGCAGACGATCCCCGTCCGGTACGCCTGCCACATGCGGCGTTCGGGATCGGTGAGATCCGCGGGCTGCTCGCCCGCCCGTGCCTCCGCCATGGCGGCCCCCCTCCGCTGCGCATACGTGTAGGGGGAACGCTAAGGGGCGCCCGTGACATCCGGGGCGTGTATCAGCCAGTGATACGGGCGGACGGTGGCGGGAGACGGTCTGAGAGAATTGGGAGGTGATCTCTCGTATCGACCTGCGCGGTGACGCCCTCCCCGAGGGCGGCGCCCTGCGCGACCTGCTGCCCCGTGCCGAGTTCGACGTGGAGGCCGCCCTGGAAAAGGTGCGGCCCATCTGCGAGGACGTCCATCATCGCGGCACGGCGGCGCTGATCGAGTACGCGCAGAAGTTCGACGGCGTCACGCTGGAGCAGGTCAGGGTCCCCGCCGCGGCCCTCAAGACCGCCCTCGAAGAGCTGGACCCGGCCGTGCGCGCCGCGCTGGAGGAGTCCATCCGGCGCGCCAGGATCGTCCACCGCGAGCAGCGCCGCGGTGAGCACACCACCCAGGTGGTCCCCGGCGGAACCGTGACCGAGAAGTGGGTTCCGGTCGAGCGCGTGGGTCTGTACGCCCCGGGCGGCCGCTCCGTGTACCCGTCCTCCGTCGTCATGAACGTCGTCCCGGCGCAGGAGGCGGGCGTCGAGTCGATCGCGCTCGCGTCCCCGCCGCAGAAGGAGTTCGGCGGGCTGCCGCACCCGACGATCCTCGCCGCGTGCGCGCTGCTCGGCGTGGACGAGGTGTACGCGGCAGGCGGCGCCGTGGCCGTCGCGATGTTCGCGTACGGCACGCAGGACTGCCTCCCCGTCAACATGGTGACGGGCCCCGGCAACATCTGGGTGGCCGCCGCCAAGCGCTACTTCACCGGCCGCATCGGTATCGACACCGAGGCCGGCCCCACCGAGATCGCGGTCCTCGCGGACTCCACGGCCGACCCGGTGCACGTCGCCGCCGACCTGATCAGCCAGGCCGAGCACGACCCGCTGGCCGCCGCCGTGCTCGTCACGGACTCGGAGGAGCTCGCGGCCGCCGTCGAGCGCGAGCTGGAGCCGCAGGTCGCGGCCACCAAGCACGTCGAAGACCGGATCAGGCCGGCGCTCGCGGGCAGGCAGTCCGCGATCGTGCTGGTCGACAGCCTGGAGGACGGCCTCAAGGTCGTCGACGCGTACGGCGCCGAGCACCTGGAGATCCAGACCGCCGACGCCGCCGCCTGGGCCGCCCGCGTGCGCAACGCCGGTGCGATCTTCGTCGGCCCGTGGGCCCCGGTCTCGCTCGGCGACTACTGCGCCGGGTCGAACCACGTACTGCCCACCGGCGGCTGCGCCTGCCACTCCTCCGGCCTGTCCGTGCAGTCCTTTCTGCGCGGCATCCACATCGTCGACTACACGCGCGACGCCCTCGCCGAGGTCACCCACCACGTGGTGACCCTCGCCGAGGCCGAGGACCTGCCGGCGCACGGCGCGGCCCTCAAGGCGCGCTTCGGGTGGAAGGTTCCCGTCACGTGACCTCGTACGACCAGGTCGGCATCGACGACCTCCCCATCCGGGACGAGCTGCGCGGCAAGACCCCGTACGGCGCACCGCAGCTCGACGTGCCCGTCCAGCTGAACACCAACGAGAACCCGTACGAGCTGCCCGCCGAGCTCGTCGCGCGGATCGCCGAGCGGGTCGCCGAGGCCGCCCGCACGCTCAACCGCTATCCCGACCGGGACGCGGTCGAGCTGCGGACCGAGCTGGCCGCGTACCTCACCCGCACCGGCAAGCACCCGGTCGCGCGGGAGAACGTATGGGCCGCCAACGGCTCCAACGAGGTCATCCAGCAGCTGCTGCAGACCTTCGGCGGGCCCGGCCGGACCGCGATCGGCTTCGAACCCTCGTACTCCATGCACGCGCTCATCGCGCGCGGCACCGGCACGGCCTGGATCTCCGGCCCGCGCCGCGAGGACTTCACGATCGACGTGGAGGCGGCCGAGCGGGCGATCGCGGAGAGCAAGCCGCACGTCGTCTTCATCACCTCGCCCAACAACCCCACGGGTACCGCGGTCGGGGCGGAGACCGTCCTCGCGCTCTACGAGGCCGCGCAGGCGGCGCGTGCCGATCAGAGTTCGGCCTCCCTGGTCATCGTGGACGAGGCGTACGTGGAGTTCAGCCACCGGGACTCGCTCCTGCCGCTGATCGAGGGCAGGCCGAACCTGGTGGTCTCCCGGACCATGTCCAAGGCCTTCGGCGCGGCCGGGCTGCGCCTGGGCTACCTGGCCGCCCACCCGGCCGTGGTCGACGCCGTCCAGCTCGTACGCCTGCCGTACCACCTGTCGGCCGTCACCCAGGCGACGGCGCTGGCCGCCCTGGAGTACACGGACACCCTGCTCGGCTACGTCGAACAGCTCAAGGCCGAGCGGGACCGCCTGGTCACCGAGCTGCGGGCCATCGGCTACGAGGTCACCGAGTCCGACGCGAACTTCATCCAGTTCGGGAAGTTCGAAGACGCGCACACCGCCTGGCAAAAGATCCTCGACCAGGGTGTCCTGGTCAGGGACAACGGCGTACCGGGCCGGCTGCGGGTCACCGCCGGCACCCCCGAAGAGAACGACGCGTTCCTGGAAGCGGTTCGCGCACTGAAGAAGGAGCAGCACGCATGAGCCGCATCGGACGGGTCGAACGGACCACGAAGGAGACCTCGGTCCTCGTCGAGATAAACCTCGACGGCACGGGCAAGGTCGACGTCTCGACGGGCGTGGGCTTCTACGACCACATGCTCGACCAGCTCGGCCGCCACGGCCTCTTCGACCTCACGGTCAAGACGGACGGCGACCTGCACATCGACAGCCACCACACCATCGAGGACACCGCCCTCGCGCTCGGCGCCGCCTTCAAGCAGGCCCTCGGCGACAAGGTCGGCATCTACCGCTTCGGCAACTGCACCGTGCCGCTCGACGAGTCCCTCGCCCAGGTGACCGTCGACCTGTCGGGCCGCCCGTACCTCGTGCACACCGAGCCCGAGAACATGGCGCCGATGATCGGCGAGTACGACACGACGATGACCCGGCACATCTTCGAGTCCTTCGTCGCGCAGGCCCAGATCGCCCTGCACATCCACGTCCCCTACGGCCGCAACGCCCACCACATCGTGGAGTGCCAGTTCAAGGCCCTCGCCCGCGCCCTGCGCTACGCGGCGGAGTTCGACCCGCGCGCCGCCGGCATCCTGCCCTCCACGAAGGGCGCCCTCTAGCCGTGAACGGCCTGAACACCATCCTCATCGTCCTCGGCCTCTTCCTGGCCGGCGGCGTGTACTCCTTCCAGAAGCAGAAGATGCCCAAGTCGGTCGTCATCCTGCTGGCCTTCGCCTCCGCGATGTGCCTCGCGGCGGGAGTCCTGCGAATCCAAGGAATCTGGGAATGAGCGCAGCCCGACCGACCAAGACGGTCGTCGTCTTCGACTACGGCTTCGGAAACGTACGTTCCGCCGAGCGCGCGCTGGCGCGGGTCGGGGCGGACGTCGAGATCACCCGCGACTACGACAAGGCCATGGACGCCGACGGACTGCTCGTCCCCGGCGTCGGGGCCTTCTCCGCGTGCATGCAGGGGCTCAAGGACGTCCGCGGCGACTGGATCATCGGCCGCCGGCTCTCGGGCGGGCGGCCCGTCATGGGCATCTGCGTCGGCATGCAGATCCTCTTCGAGCGCGGCATCGAGCACGGCGTGGAGACGGAGGGCCTCGACGAGTGGCCCGGCACCGTCGAGCCGCTGCGCGCCCCGGTCGTGCCGCACATGGGCTGGAACACCGTGGACGCCCCGGCCGACAGCCAGGCCTTCAAGGGCCTGGACGACGAGGCCCGCTTCTACTTCGTGCACTCGTACGCGGTCCGCGACTGGAGCCTGGAGGTCACCAACCCGGCGATCCGGGCCCCCAAGGTCACCTGGGCCACCCACGGCGAGCCCTTCGTCGCGGCGGTGGAGAACAGGGCCCTGTGGGCCACCCAGTTCCACCCCGAGAAGTCCGGCGACGCCGGTGCCCAGCTCCTCACCAACTGGATCGAGACCCTCTGATGACCGCCAGCAAGCTCGAACTGCTGCCTGCCGTCGACGTCCGCGACGGCCAGGCCGTCCGCCTCGTGCACGGAGTGTCCGGCAGCGAGACCTCGTACGGGTCCCCGCTCCAGGCCGCCCTCGCCTGGCAGGCGTCCGGGGCCGAGTGGCTCCACCTCGTCGACCTCGACGCCGCCTTCGGCACCGGTGACAACCGCGCCCTCGTCGCCGAGATCACCGGCGCCATGGACATCAAGGTCGAGCTGTCCGGCGGCATCCGCGACGACGCCTCGCTCGCCGCGGCCCTCGCCACCGGCTGCACCCGCGTCAACCTCGGCACCGCCGCCCTGGAGACCCCCGAGTGGGCCGCCAAGGCCATCGCCGAGCACGGGGACAAGATCGCGGTCGGGCTCGACGTACGCGGTACGACCCTCAAGGGCCGCGGCTGGACCAGCGAGGGCGGGGACCTCTACGAGACCCTCGCGCGCCTGGACTCCGAGGGCTGCGCCCGGTACGTCGTCACCGACATCGGCAAGGACGGCACGCTGACCGGCCCCAACCTGGAGCTGCTGAAGAACGTCTGCGCCGCCACCGACCGGCCCGTCGTGGCCTCCGGCGGCATCTCCTCGCTGGACGACCTGCGGGCGCTGGCCGGTCTGGTGCCGGCGGGCGTCGAGGGCGCCATCGTCGGCAAGGCCCTGTACGCGAAGGCCTTCACCCTGGAAGAAGCCCTGAAGGTGGTCTCCGCATGAGTTCCGACGAACCGCGCCGCATCTCTTCCGGCGGCCCCTACGAGGACGTGATCGGCTACTCCCGCGCCGTGCAGCTCCCGCACGGGCTCGTGCTCGTCTCCGGCTGCACCGCCGGCGACGCGGGCGGTCCGTACGACCAGACCGTGGCCGCGTTCGGCGTCGCCTTCAAGGCCCTCGCCCAGGTCGGACTCGGCCCGGAGAACGTGGTGCGCACCCGCATGTACCTCACCCACGCCCGCGACGTGGACGAGGTGGGCCGCGCCCACAAGACCCTCTTCGACGCCGTCCGGCCCGCCGCGACGATGCTGATCGTCTCCGGCTTCGTCGACCCGTCGATGGTCGTCGAGGTCGAGGTCGAGGCGTACGGCCCGGTGCAGGAGGCCTCCGCATGACCCTCGCCGTACGCGTGATCCCCTGCCTCGACGTGGACAACGGCCGCGTCGTCAAGGGCGTCAACTTCCAGAACCTGCGGGACGCCGGCGACCCGGTGGAGATGGCCAAGCTGTACGACGCCGAGGGCGCCGACGAGCTGACCTTCCTCGACATCACCGCGTCCTCCGGGAACCGCGAGACCACCTACGACGTGGTGCGCCGCACCGCCGAGCAGGTCTTCATCCCGCTGACCGTGGGCGGCGGCGTCCGCACCGCGCAGGACGTGGACAAGCTGCTGCGGGCCGGCGCCGACAAGGTCGGCGTGAACACCGCCGCCATCGCCCGGCCCGAGCTGATCCGGGAGATCGCGGAGCGGTTCGGCCGCCAGGTGCTGGTGCTGTCCGTGGACGCCCGCCGCACCGCGACCGGCTCCTTCGAGGTCACCACGCACGGCGGCCGCCAGGGCACCGGCATGGACGCCGTCGAGTGGGCGCACCGGGCGGCCGAGCTGGGCGCCGGGGAGATCCTGCTGAACTCGATGGACGCCGACGGCACGAAGGACGGGTACGACACCGAGATGATCGCGGCCGTGCGCAGGCACGTCACGGTCCCGGTGATCGCCTCGGGCGGCGCCGGCAAGCTGGAGCACTTCGCCCCGGCCATCACGGCCGGCGCCGACGCGGTGCTCGCCGCCTCGGTGTTCCACTTCGGCGACCTGCGGATCGGCCAGGTCAAGGAAACGCTGCGCGAGGCGGGCCACCCGGTCCGCTGACCCTCGCCGGGCCGCACCGGCCGGGGTGACGGGGGGCGAGCCCCCCCGTCACCGGCCGGGCGGCCGCGCCGGGAGACGACCTAGCGGAAGTCGTCGAACGAGCCGGAGTCGTCCTGCTGGTCCGGCGCCTGCTGCTCGGGCATCTGCTGCTCGGGCATCTGCTCCTGCGACGCCTGCTCCTCCGGCGCCTGCGGCTTCTCCTGCTTGTCCGTCTGCTGCTGCTCCTGGTCGCGCATCTGACGGAAGACCACCGCGGCGGCGTGGAAGTCGCCGGCCTTGTCACCCGGCTGCAGGGTGGCGACCGGCTCGCCCGCACACGCCGCGTCCTCGAACAGCAGGGCCTGCGAGTCGGTCCTGTTCACGACTTCGAGCACCTTCGACGAGGCGGACGGCAGCGCGTGGCACTGGTCCCCGCCGACATCCTTGACCTGGGCGTTCTTCTCGGCGTTCTGCTGGTCCACGTACACGTAGTCGAGGACCTTGCCCTCGTCGGCGAACGCCTGGGCTCCGGCGGGGAGGACCAGTGCGAGGGCTCCGGCGAGCGCGGCGGCAGTGGTGCGAAGACGCATGGGGTTTCCGTTCCTTCCACGGTGACGACACCGAACCGGTCGGCATCCGTGACGGAGCGTAGGGAGGGGCGGGGTGCGGAAACCTTTCGCCCCGGGGCGCCATGCCCGTTTTCACCGGCCCGGCGGTACCGGTGCTCCGCGGCGCCCCGCCCCGGAGCCCCCGCCCCGGAGCCCCCGCCCCGGAGCCCCCGCCCCGGAGCCCCCGCCCCGGAGCCCCCGCGCCTCAGATGCCGAGTTTGGCCGTCGTCAATTTCGCGACGGCCTCCTTCGGGCCGTCCAGTTCCACCGCGGCCGCGTCCTGGCGGCCGAAGCAGAAGAGGGTCAGCTCGCCCGGCTCGCCGGTGACCGTCACCACCGGGGTGCCCTTGTGCGCCACCGCGGTCTGCCCGTTCGGGCGGCGCAGCACCAGGCCCACCGGCGAGCGGCGGCCCGTGAGGCGGGCCAGCTTCTCCAGACGGGACCACAGGGCGTCCGAGAACACCGGGTCCAGCGCGCGCGGCGTCCAGTCCGGCTGGGCTCGCCGTACGTCCTCGGCATGGACGTAGAACTCCACCGCGTTGGCCGCCTCGTCGATCTGCTTCAGCGAGTAGAGGGACATTTTCGGCGGGCCGGTCCGGATCAGCTGGATCAGTTCCTCGTACGGCTTGGCCGTGTACTCGGCCATCGCCTTGTCCAGCCGGTCCTTCAAGACGTTCAGCAGCAGGCCGCCCGCCGCGTCCGGGCGGCGCTCCCGGACCACCACGTGCGCCGCCAGTTCCCGGGCCCGCCAGCCGTGGCACAGTGTCGGTGCCTCCGGTCCCGCGGCCTCCAACAGGTCCGCCAGCAGCAGGCGTTCGCGCTTCGCATGGGTAGACATGGGGGTCACCCTACGACCGGCGGCCCCGCTTCGCCCGCTCATCAGGCGGACGGTGATCCGTCACGGCCTCCCGGGCGCGGCACAATGGCCCCCATGAGTACGTCCTCCCTCGATCCCGCCATCGCCGCCCGGCTCAAGCGCTCCGCGGACGGTCTGGTCCCGGCCATCGCCCAGCAGTACGACACCGGTGAGGTGCTCATGCTCGGCTGGATGGACGACGAGGCCTTGCACCGCACCCTGACCACCGGCCGCTGCACGTACTGGTCCCGCAGCCGCCGGGAGTACTGGGTGAAGGGGGACACGTCCGGTCACTTCCAGCACGTGAAGTCCGTGGCCCTCGACTGCGACGGCGACACCCTCCTCGTCAAGGTCGACCAGGTCGGTGCCGCCTGCCACACGGGCGCCCGCACGTGCTTCGACGCCGATGTCCTTCCGCTGGCCGAATAGGCAGTTAGGGTCCCACCCCATGGATCTTGAGACGTTCCGCAAGCTCGCGGCGGACCGCCGCGTCATCCCCGTGAGCCGCAAGCTCCTGGCCGACGGTGACACCCCCGTCGGGCTCTACCGCAAGCTGGCCGCCGAACGCCCGGGCACCTTCCTCCTGGAGTCCGCGGAGAACGGCCGCTCCTGGTCCCGCTACTCCTTCGTCGGCGTACGCAGCGCCTCCACGCTGACCGTCCAGGACGGCCGCGCGCACTGGATCGGGACCCCGCCGGTCGGCGTGCCCACCGACGGCGACCCGCTCGAAGCCCTGCGCGCCACCGTGCAGACCCTGCACACGCCGCGCGACCTCGCCGCCGGGATGCCGCCCTTCACCGGCGGCATGGTCGGCTACCTCGGCTACGACATCGTGCGCCGCCTGGAGCGCATCGGCGAGCACACCGCCGACGACCTGCGGCTGCCCGAGCTGACCATGCTGCTCACCTCCGACCTGGCGGTCATGGACCACTGGGACGGCACGGTCCAGCTCATCGCCAACGCCATCAACCACAACGACCTCGACACCGGCGTGGACGAGGCGTACGCGGACGCCGTGGCCCGGCTCGACGCGATGGAAGCCGATCTCGCACGGCCCGCCCCGTACACGCCCACCCCGCTGCCCGCCTCCGAGCTCCCGGAGTTCTCGGCTCTCTGGGGCGGCGAGAAGTACCAGGAGGCCGTCGAGGACATCAAGGAGCGGATCCGGGCCGGCGAGGCCTTCCAGGTGGTGCCCTCGCAGCGGTTCGAGACCCCCTGCGCCGCCTCCGCGCTGGACGTCTACCGGGTGCTGCGGGCCACCAACCCGTCCCCGTACATGTACCTGTTCCGCTTCGAGAACGGCTTCGACGTCGTCGGCTCCAGTCCGGAAGCCCTGGTCAAGGTCGAGGACGGGCGGGCCATGGTCCACCCGATCGCCGGCACCCGCCACCGCGGGGCCACCCCGCAGGAGGACCACGAGCTCGCCGAGGAGCTGCTGGCCGATCCCAAGGAGCGCGCCGAGCACCTGATGCTCGTCGACCTGGGCCGCAACGACCTGGGCCGGGTCTGCGAGCCGGGATCGGTCGAGGTCGTCGACTTCATGTCGATCGAGCGGTACTCGCACGTCATGCACATCGTCTCGACCGTCACCGGGCGGGTCGCCGAAGGTCGCACCGCCTTCGACGTGCTGACCGCCTGCTTCCCGGCCGGCACCCTCTCGGGCGCGCCCAAGCCGCGCGCCATGCAGATCATCGAGGAGCTGGAGCCCACCCGGCGCGGCCTGTACGGCGGCTGCGTCGGCTACCTCGACTTCGCCGGGGACTCCGACACGGCCATCGCGATCCGCACGGCGCTGCTGCGCGACGGCACGGCGTACGTGCAGGCCGGCGCGGGAGTCGTCGCGGATTCGGTGCCCGAGCTGGAGGACCTGGAGTGCCGCAACAAGGCGGCCGCCGTGCTGCGCGCGGTGGGAGCGGCGAACCGGCTGAACGGCGCGTGACGCGGTAGGGGATAGTGGGGTGCGTGAGTGCCGTACCCCCACCCCGAAACGACGACGCCCCCGACGCCCCGCAGGCCCCGGACGGCCGCGGCGGACGCCGCAGCGTGGCCGTCGCCCTGCTGCTCGGCGCGCTCGGCGCCACCGTCGTCCTGCTCGCCTCCGGCCGCGTCTGGGCCCGGGGCACCGCCGCCGTGGGGGGCGGCTCGCTGCCGCTGACCGCGGACGGGCGGGCCGTCACCGGGCTGCCGGCGGCCCTGGCCATCGTGGGCCTCGCGGCCCTGGTGGCCGTGTTCGCCGTACGCGGCAGGAGCCGGCTGCTGGTCTCCGGGCTGCTCGCGCTGAGCGGCCTGGGCGCGGCCCTGGCCGCCGTACTGGCCGCGGACGACCGGCAGGCCCTGGACGCGCAGGCGGCCCGTACGACGGCGGACACCGCGGCGCAGGTGGGGGCGCTGACCCACACGGCCTGGCCCTACATCACGGCCGCCGGCGGGGCGCTGATCCTGATCGCCGGACTGCTGGCCCTGCGGTTCGGCAGCGGCTGGCCCGCGATGGGCGGCCGCTACGAGCGTGACGGCAGCCCGCGGCCCCGCAAGGCGGCGGTGGTGGACCCGGACCGGCCCGAGGACCTGTGGAAGGCCCTCGACCGCGGCGAGGACCCCACCCGCTGACCGCGCACGCCGCCCGGTGCGGGACAATGAGCACCGAGCATTCGACGCAAGCCGTGCTTCCGAGCACCCTGCGTCTTCTGAACACCCTGCGACAGAGCAACGAGGAGCAACTCATGGCGGGCACTAGCCACGGACACACCCCGGCCGCCTGGACCGGTGTCATCATCGCCTTCATCGGTTTCTGCATCTCCGGCGCCTTCATGGTGCTCGCCAACCCGCTCGGGTTCTGGGCCGGTCTCGTCGTCGTCGCGCTCGGCGGTGTGGTCGGTCTGGCGATGAAGGCCGCGGGCATGGGCATGCCGAAGGCAGCCCACCAGGACCTGGCCGTGGTCATCGCCGCCAACAAGGCCGCCGCCAAGGTCTGACCGGTGCACACCCGAAAGGCGCGGCCCCGTTGGGCTGCGCCTTTTGTCATGAGCGGAGACAATCAGCGCGTGGACGCCCCTCACAGCCCCTACGCCGTGCCTCCCGTGCCTCCCGTGCCTCCCGGGCCGGGGCCCGCGCCCGCGCCCGTCCGGAGCCGCCTGCGGCGGCTGGCCGCGCCGGGGCTGACGCTGGCCGCGGCGGGCCTGGCGTTTGCGTACGTGGGCGCCGTGGATCCCAATGAACCCGGTCACTATCCGGTCTGCCCGCTATTTCGGCTGACCGGAATCCTGTGCCCCGGATGCGGCGGTCTGCGCAGTGCGCACGCCTTCGCCCAGGGCGACCTGATCACCGCTTTGGGGGCAAATGCCCTGGCCGTCGCGGGCTACTTCGTCTTCGCGGGCTTCATGATGTTGTGGCTGGTTCGCGCCTACCGCGGCGGTCCGACCCCGCGCTTTGTCCTGCGGCGGCCGCACTGGTGGGCCGTCGGGGTGCTGGCCCTGGTCTTCGTGGTGGTCCGAAACCTGCCGTTCGGAGCCGCGCTGGCCCCGTGAGACCTGGAGATTCCCTTATGAATCCCGGATTCCGAATGTCCATTCCATGGGACGCCGTCAACCGCGTGCGGAGGGCAAGGCCTCCTGCGGATACCATTTGATTGCTGACCTTGCAGTTGTACGTGTCTGCAAGGCGGCCGACCGTCATCGACCCGGAAGGGGGCCGCTCGCGTGAGTGTGCTCGACGAGATCATCGAAGGGGTCCGCGAAGACCTTGCCGAACGGCAGGCCCGCGTGAGCCTCGACGAGCTCAAGGAGCGTGCCGCCAAGGCGCCCCAGGCCAAGGACGGCGTCGCTGCCCTGCGCGGCGACAGCGTCAAGGTGATCTGCGAGGTCAAGCGCTCCAGCCCCTCCAAGGGCGCGCTGGCCGCGATCGCGGATCCGGCCGGGCTCGCCGCCGACTACGAGGCGGGAGGTGCGGCGGTCATCTCCGTCCTCACCGAGCAGCGCCGTTTCGGCGGCTCGCTGGCCGACCTGGAGGCCGTCCGTGCACGCGTGGACATCCCGATCCTGCGCAAGGACTTCATCGTCACGGCGTACCAGCTGTGGGAGGCCCGCGCCTACGGCGCCGACCTCGTGCTGCTCATCGTCGCGGCCCTGGAGCAGGAGGCCCTCGTCTCCCTGATCGAGCGGGCCGAGTCCATCGGCCTCACCCCGCTCGTCGAGGTCCACGACGAGGACGAGGTCGAGCGCGCGGTTGCGGCCGGCGCCAAGATCATCGGTGTCAACGCCCGCAACCTCAAGGACCTCAAGGTCGACCGCTCCACCTTCGAGCGCGTCGTCGGCGAGATCCCGCCCCACATCGTCAAGGTCGCCGAGTCCGGCATCCGCGGGCCGCACGACCTGATCGCCTACGCCAACGAGGGCGCCGACGCCGTCCTCGTCGGGGAGTCCCTGGTGACCGGACGCGACCCGAAGGCGGCCGTGGCCGACCTCGTCGCCGCCGGCGCCCACCCCGCCCTGCGCCACGGGCGGAGCTGACCCGTCCCATGGCCCCCGACCGTCCCACCGTCCGCACCCGACCGGGCCACGGCCCGGCCGACGTGCCGACGGCGCACGCGCCCCTGGCGCGCGGCTGCCGCCCCCGCGGCTGCCGCGCCCCGGCCCGGCGCGTCCACGGGCGGCGGGTCCGGTACGTGATCGGCTCCGAGCCCGGTCAGGTCAACGGCATGCGATGGCGCACCGCAGGCGCGCCGTAACGAGGACCGGACCGGTCCGGTACGCCTGACCACGCCGTCGCCTTCCGACGGTGTGGGCGTACCGCCCCGCGCGGTGCTCGCTTACGGTCCGTCGCCCCGGGCCGCCGGCCCCGGGCACGGACCGCTGCGCCCGTACGCATCCCCACCCCCACAGCGGGGTGCGCGTGCGGCGGGCCCACGGCGCAATACGGTGCATCCATCCCATCGCACCCGTAGGAGTACTGGCCATGTCCAGCAACTCGTTCTTCGTTCCGGACCCGGAGGGTCACACCCCGAACGCCGAGGGTTATTTCGGTGAGTTCGGTGGCAAGTTCATCCCGGAGGCGCTGGTCG
>NZ_JBFAZJ010000017.1:0-182864 GCF_040681715.1 Streptomyces sp. NPDC051582 | reverse complement strand
GGGAATCGACGCGGAGCGTCGGTGACCGACGACAACGCGGCGAGCGTGCGTGCCAGACCCCGCCGACCAGACGAGACTTTGACGACACGACCTAGCCTTCCCCGTGGATCGTGTCGAGCAGTTCGTCGGCCCAGGCGGTGCTGTAGTCGTCCAGCCGCGGCAGGCCGCCTTCGTAGGGGGAACCCGTCCAGGTGAACGTGGCGCCGGGGTTGTGCGAGGCGTAGTCCCCCACGGCGAAAAGGTGCGGGCTGCCCTGGATCTGCGGCCCTTCGGCGGTCCGCCACTGCGCGTACACCTCGGCCCGGCCGCTGCCCCGGGCCAGTGCCTCGGCCAGCGCCTTGGCGTCGACGTGCTCGCACTGCTCGGCGAGGTCCAGGATCACCGCGTGCACGCTGATGCACTTGCTGTCGTTGTAGAACGCCCGGCGCAGTGCCTCGTCCAGCTCGTCGCTGCCCCGCAGGCCGCCTATGGCGGGGTCCTTCGCGGCCTGGATCGCTTCGAGGGCCGGCAGCATCGTCACCGGGTAGGTGTGCGCCGGGCCGTCCCACATCCGCCAGCCGAGTTCGGGCAGACGGGCGCCGATCGCCATGATCTCCGGGTCCACGATGAACTTGGGGGTGGGCTCGCGGTTGAACAGCTCCAGCGGGAAAGCCCGGTGGTCGATGAGCAGCGGTACGGAGCGGCGCCGGGCCGCGGCGCGCAACGTGTGCAGGGCGAGGGTCGCCCAGGGGCAGCCGACGTCCGACCAGACGGTCACGGTCGGGCTGTCTGTTCGTGTCACCATGTCAGATCCTCCTGCGGTGGGACGCGTGGGCCCGGCCGCTGGTGCGGCGGCCGGGCCCACATCGGTCAGAGCTCGACTCGGACGTCGTACTCGGTGACCCAGGTGTTGAACTCGATGAGCCGCTCCAGCACGGCGCGGGCACTCCAGGGGCCGCCGACGGCGTACGCGCCGACGGGCCGGTCGAGCAGCTTGCGGATGTCCGCCTGCGAAACCAGCCGGAGCACCGGGGCGCCCTCGACGAGCAGGCCCTGGACCTGCTCGCGCAGGGCGATCTCGTAGTCGCGGTCCTGCGTGGACGGGTACGGGTTCTTCTTGCGGTCGAGCACCGAGTCGGGCAGCAGACCGCGCATCGCCGCGCGCAGCAGGCTCTTCTCGCGGCCGTCGAAGCTCTTCATGGCCCACGGGGTGTTGTAGACGTACTCGACCAGGCGGTGGTCCGTGAAGGGGACGCGCACCTCAAGGCTGGCCGCCATGCTCATGCGGTCCTTGCGGTCCAGCAGGAAGTTCTCCCAGCGGGTGAGGTTCAGGTACGTCCGCTCGCGCATCCGCTCCTCGAAGCCGCTCTCGCCCTCCAGCCGGGGCACCTCGTCGAGGGCCTGGGTGTAGCGGCCCTTCACGTACTCGGTGAGCCCGAGCCTGTCCCACAGCCCGACCTCGCGCAGCGCACCGATGCCGCCGAGCTTCTCGAAGGGGTGGTGCCAGGGGAAGCTGTCCAGCTCCACGGCCGCCTTGTCGTGGAACCAGGTGTAGCCGCCGAACAGTTCGTCCGCCGCCTCGCCGGAGAGGGCGACGGTCATCCGCTTCTTCAGCGCGCGGCACAGGATGAGCAGCGAGTACTCCATGTCACCGGTGGAGACCGGCAGGTCCTGGGCGCGCAGTACGGTGCTGCGCACCTCGGGGTCGAGGATGTCCTCGTTCTCAAGCTCGATGATGATGTGCTCGGCGCCGACCTGCCGCGCGACCTCCACCGCGAACGGGGTGTCCGGGTCGGCCCACTGCATGTTGGTTTCGAAGCGGTCGTCGTGACCGGTGAAGTCCACGGAGAAGGCGCGGATGGGCTGTTCGACGCCCTGCTTGGCGAGGGCCCTGGCGGCCAGTGCCGTCACCGCACTGGAGTCGAGGCCTCCCGAGAGCAGCGTGCCGACGGTGACGTCCGCGACGAGCTGGCGCTCCACGATGTCTTCGAGCAGATCGCGGACGTGCGCGATCGTCGTGTCGAGGTCGTCGGTGTGCGGCGTGGCCTTGAGCTCCCAGTACTTCGTGACGCCGCGCCCGTCGCGGGTGAAGCGCACGGTCGTGGCGGGGACGACCTCGTGCATGCCCCGGAAGACCGCGTGCCCGGGGGTCTTGACGATGCTGAAGATCTCCTTCAGCCCCTCGGGGTCGACCACGGCCTCGGCGTCGGGGTGGGCCAGGATCGCCTTGGGCTCGGAGCCGAAGAGCACCCCGTCCGCGGTCGGGTAGTAGTAGAGCGGCTTGACGCCCATCCGGTCGCGGATGAGGAGCAGTTCCTCGGTGCGCGGGTCCCAGATCGCGAAGGCGTAGATGCCGTTGAGGCGCTCCGCGAAGCCGGCGCCCCACTCCAGGTAGGCGCGCAGGACGACCTCGGTGTCGCTGGACGTGCGGAACGCGTGGCCGAGTGCGCGCAGTTCCTCGCGCAGCTCCCGGAAGTTGTAGACCTCGCCGGTGTACGTGATGACCGGCTGGGTGTCGTCGTTCTCGACGGCTGCCATGGGCTGCCGTCCGCCCTCCAGGTCGATGATCGCCAGGCGGCGGTGGCCGAGGATCGCGCGGGGCGAGGTCCAGAGGCCGCCCGCATCGGGGCCCCGGCACTCCATGGTGCACGTCATGGCCGACGCGATGTCCGTGTGCGCCGTCAGATCGCGCTGGAAGCTGACCCATCCGGCAAGGCCGCACATAGGTGATCGGTTCCTCTCGGTGAAGGGGGATGAGCAGGTGACCGGGTGTCCAGGTGCACAGGTGACCTCGGCCGACTCCGCAGAGTGTCGAGCCGCCGAAGTGCCCGGTCCACCGCGAGCGGCTCACTTCGTCAGGTGGCGCGAAGGGAGGCGGCCGGGCCCGCCGACCTGACACAGGACTCCGGCGCCGGTTGCCGCGGCCCGTGCGCGGACGCACATTCCGTGGAGTGACACAGACGTCTCTCGACACCGATTCCCCGCCCGCACGGCGTCCCGTACGCGCGCCCGGGCGCCCGCCTTCCCTCCTGGTGACCGCGGGCTTCGAGTTCGCGCTCACCACCGGCATGCTGTTCACCGTGGTCACGGCCGCCCGCTGGATGGCGGGACCCGGCTCTCCGCTCTCGGACCTGTCGGCGACCCCCCGCGCCCGACTCGTGGTGATGGGGCTGCTGGTCGGCGCGGTCGTGACCGCCGTCCTGGGGCCCTCCATGCGCCGGGAGACCGCCGGTCATCTCAATCCCGCGGTCAGCATCGGGTTGTGGCTGCTGCGGGTCTTCCCCGGAAGAGCGGTGCTGCCGTTCGTCGTGGCGCAGCTGACGGGTTCCGTGTGCGGGGTCGCGCTGGCGCGGCTCGTGTGGGGCGATGCGGCCGCCGCGGTCGGCGACGCCGCGCTGGCCCCCGGGCCCGGCTGGGGCGCCGCCGAGGTGTTCCTGGCCGAGGCCGGGGCGATGGCCCTGATGATGCTGGTCGTGGCCTGGTTCGGGACCCGTCCGGCGCTGCTGCGCCGGTTGCCGCTCGTCATCGGCGGCTGTGTCGCGGCCGTGATCATCTTCCTCGGTCCGCTCTCCGGCGGTGGCGCGAACCCGGCGCGCCAGTTCGGGCCGGCCCTCGTCTCCGGTACGACCGGCCTGCTGTGGGTCTACCTGCTCGCGCCCGTCGCCGGTTCGCTCCTCGCGGGCGCGGTGTGGGCGCCGGTGCGCCGGCGCAGGCGCCCGTGAGCCCTCGCGGCGCCGGTCGTGGAACCGAAGGGGCGGCCCCCGGTCTCGGACCGGGGGCCGCCCCTTCGCGGTGCCCGCTCAGCCGAGGTCCACCCCGTGGAGCCATGCCACCTTGTCGTACATGCCGTCGGCCGACAGGCCCCTCAGCATCGCGTTGCGCTCGCGCGCCGCCTCGCCCTCCGGGTGGTACAGCCTGCGGCCGATCTCGCGGGCGACCAGCTGGGTCCGGGCCGTCCGTTCGCGGCGGGCGGCGCCGTACTTCTCCAGCCGCTGCACGACGGTGTCCTCGCAGCAGTCCAGCGACTCGGCGAGCACCACCGCGTCCTCCAGCGCCTGGCAGGCCCCTTGGGCCGCGTACTGGAGCATCGGGTGGGCCGCGTCGCCCAGCAGCGCCACTCGTCCGTCGGTCCACGCGTCGACCGGATCGCGGTCGCACAGCACCCACGCCTTCCAGTCCCGGCCGAGCTCCAGCAGCCTCCTGGGCGTCGCGCCCAGCTCCGGGAACTCGTCCAGCACGTGGTCGCGCCCGGCCGGCTGCCCGACGACGGCCGCCCGCGCGCCGTTGTCCCGGGTCGCGGCCAGGTTCAGCAGCGCGCCGCCGCCGATCGGATAGTGGACGAAGTGCCACTTGGGGCCCGCCCACAGGGTCACGGTGTTCCACCGCAGCTCTTCGGGCACCTGCTCCACCGGAACCACCGAGCGGTAGATCGTGTGCCCGGAGACCCGCGGGTCCCCGTCGCCGACCAGCTGGCGCCGTACCTCCGAGTGGATTCCGTCGGCGCCGATCAGTGCCGCGCCGCTGAGCCGATCGCCGTCACTCAGGACGGCGGTCACTTCGGCCGAGCCCTGGCCGCGCTGCTCGTACGCCACCACCCGTCTACCGCCGCGCAGTTCGATCTGCGGATGGCTGCGACAGCCTTCGAGCAGCGGCTCGTACACGTCGGAGCGCTGCACGACCGCGTACGGGTTGCCGAAGCGCGTGCGGTAGTCGCCGGTCAGCGGCATCGAGGCGATCGGCTCGTCCGTGGTGCCGTCCATCAGCCGCAGTTCGTCGATGTAGACCGCCCGGTCGCGGACCTGTGCGCCCACGCCCAGCAGGTCGAGCGCGTGGAAGGCGTTGGGGCCGAGCTGGATGCCCGCGCCGAGTTCGGTGAACGTTTCCCTGCGCTCCAGAACGGTCACCCGGTGGCCGCGGCCCGCGAGGCCGAGCGCCGCGGCGAGTCCGCCGATGCCTCCGCCGGCGATGAGTATGTTCGCCATCTGTGGTTCACATCCCTTGTGTTGTGGTGGGTTCGGTTCGGGGAAGAGCAGGCGGAGTGCGCCCCGGGAGCCGGGGAGGGTCTCGGGGCGGCGGTGGCGAGGGTTCTCTGCGGCGCCGGGCGTGGCGCAGTGACGGGCGGGGATCCCGTCCCGGCCTTCCCCGCGCGCATCGCGCGCATCGCGCGGGCCCGCGGGTTCCGGGCGATCGCCACGATCCGGCCGGACCCCCTGGGCCGTGCGTGCGCGCCCCGCCGATCGTGAGGGCGCGCGGGCGAACGGCGCGCCGCTGCGGCCGCCGTCCTCGCGCACGACGTGACGAACGCGTCCGGTTCGATCGTCAGATCCGCCGCCGTGCGGCCAGCGCGCGGGCGCCGTCCGCGGCGCGGCGGTCCGGCTCGCCGCGTGCGGGTCGACCGGTCGCACTCCTCGGTGGGGTCCTCACGTTCTGCTCAGGGCTCCTCGGCTGATGTCCGCAACGGGTGGAGGCTCGCGCGGCCACCCTGCAATGACCTGAGCGGGCGGGCGCAGGACGCCGGGAGCACTTCGTCAGGTGCCCCGGAGCCGCCTCGCGGAGCCGGCGCCGCGCACGACTGTCCACCGCCCCGTCAGGGGTGGTGGGAGCGCCTGCCCGAGGCGGTCGCGAGGAGTGCCACGAAGGTCAGCAGCCAGGCGCCCACCGCGATCCAGAGCAGCACCTCGCCCAGCGGGCGCAGCCAGGCGACCCCCGTGGGGCCGGCCGCCGAGAGGCACGCGGTGGCGGTCATCCCGAGGGGGAAGACGGTCGCCCAGCGGCGGATGTCGTAGTGCGGCCGCCACTGGCGCAGCTCGGCGCCGAGCAGGAGCACGTACCAGCCGAGGGACAGGGCGAGCGTCACCAGCGTGGCGGTACGCAGCGCCGTGTGCGCCGGACCGGTCCATACGGGTGATGCCGTGAGCTTCGATCCGGCCAGCGCCGAGATGGCGAGCGCGCCACCGGCCACCCAGTGGTCGCCCGCGCCCCGCAGCACCTCGCGGAAGTCGAACCGCACGAGGGCGACCGCGTACAGCAGCAGGCCCAGGCAGAAGGCGACCAGCGCCGCGCGGACGAGCCAGTCGTGGTGGAGGGCGGCGGCCAGGGTCGCCGCCAGGACGGCGAGCCCCTGGGTCGCCACGCAGACGAGGAAGGCGGCGCCGGGCATCCGCCGTTTCCAGTGCCGGACGACGGCGATCAGCAGTCCGGGCCAGAGCACGGCCGCGAGTACGAGCAGGGCGACGGCGAGGCCCTGCCACCCCAGCTGGGAGATCCGGGTGCCGAGCACCGTCGTCGCGGCCACGGCCGTCAGGGCGGCCGGGGTGTCGGCCTCGGCCTCGAAACGGCCCCGGTCGCTCACGAGCCGGGTGGTGAAATCGGCGGCGAGGAGGAGCCACAGCACGGCGGCGAGGACCAGGGCGGCCAGCGACAGCCCGTCGAAGCCGATGAGGTGCAGGCCGACGGAGAGGATGCCGGCGGCCATGACGGCGGCGCCCGCGGCCGGGGGGAGCCCCGTCCACCAGCGGCGGCCGGGCAGGGGGAACACCTGGTTCACCCTGCCAGCGGACACCGTCCGGCCGGGGCCCGCGAGCGCGGTGGGCCACCCGGCCCACAGGAGGTGCACGGCGCCCGTGCCTTGACTTCCCGAGGGCGCTGCCCGACCCTCTGCGCTCATGGGACAGCTCGACGGCAAGGTCGCGGTGATCACGGGCGGGTCGGCCGGCATCGGACTGGCGACGGCGCACCGGTTCGTACGGGAGGGCGCGCGGGTGTTCGTCACGGGCCGCCGCGAGGCCGAACTGGCGGCCGCGGTGGATGCGTTGGGGAGCGCTGCGGTGGGGGTGCCGGGCGATGTCACCCGGTCGGCGGACCTGGAGCGGCTGTACGCGGCGGTCGGGGCCGAAGGCCGGCCGATCGACGTCCTGGTGACCAACGCGGGCGGCGGGAAGGCGGGCGGGGTCGCCGAGTTCACCGAGGCGCAGTTCGACCTCGTCTCGGACCTGAACTTCCGCGCCACCTTCTTCACGGTGCAGCGTGCGCTGCCGCTGTTCGGGGAGCGCGGCTCGGTCATCCTGGTCGGCTCGACCGCCGGCTCCTCGGGGTCCACCCGGTTCGGGGTCTACGGCGCCACGAAGGCGGCCGTCCGGTCGATGGCGCGCAGCATGGCGCTGGAGCTCGCGGGGCGCGGGATCCGGGTGAACGCGCTCAGCCCCGGCCCGATCGACACCCCCGCGCTGTCGCGGGCACCCGCCGCGATCCTGGAGGAGGTCACCTCCGGGGTGCCGATGGGGCGGACCGGGCGCCCGGAGGAGGTGGCCGCGGCGGCGCTGTTCCTCGCCTCGGAGGAGAGCAGCTACGTCACGGGCATCGAGCTGTTCGTGGACGGCGGCGCGGCGCAGGTCTGACCCGGATCCGACGCGGGTCCTGCCCTGCGCGACCGTACGGACCGATCAGGGCGGCCCGGGTTCCGCGCGGGCCGTGGTGAGGGTGAACATCGCGCCCTCGGGGTCGCGGAGGCTGACCCAGCGGTCGGTGGGGCTCGACATGATCGTCGACAGGGTGGTCCCGCCTGAGGTGGCGGCCGCCTCGATGGCCTCGTCGAGGTCCGGGACGCGGAAGTAGACGTGCCAGCGGGGTCTGGTCTCCGGGGCGTGCGCCGCGGCTTCGGTGATCCCTCCGTTCAGGCGGGCGACGGGCTCGCCGCCCTGCCGCAGGACGACCTGGTCGTCCTCGTACGAGACCTCGCAGCAGCCGGCGCGGCCGGTGGCCCACTCCAGCACCTCGCCGTAGAAGATCGCCGACTCGAAGGCGTCCCTGGCCCGCAGTTCGAGCCAGGCCGGTGCCGGGCCGCGGCCCACCCGCCAGTCGGCGGACACCCCGCCGGCCCAGATCCCGAAGACCGCGCCGTCCCGGTCGGCGACCAGCGCGCCGCGGCCTGCGGAGGGGAAGGAGACCGGGCCGACGGCGACGGTGCCGCTGCGCTCGCGGATCCGGTCCGCGGCCTCGTCGGCGTCGTCGACCGCGAAGTACGGGGTCCACGCGCCGGCGACCGGCAGATCGGAGGTCAGCGTGCCGATGCCGGCCACCGGCACCCCGTCCAGCTCGGCGACGGTCCAGCCCTCGCCGAGCCGGGCGGGGCGGAATTTCCAGCCGAGGACCGCACCGTAGAACTGCTGGGTTCCCTGGAGGTCGCGGGCCATCAGGCTGACCCAGCACGGCGCGCCGAAGACCTCCCTCGTAGAAATCTCCACCGCACGCCCTCCGTCCCTCGTCCAGCCCATCGTGCCGTCGGGGTCCGTGCCCCGCACGTCGGCCCGTCGCCCTCACGGTCCGCTCAGCGGCCGCTCCCGGCGCCCTGCCCGGTGATCAGATCGGTGAGGGCCTGCATGCCCCCGTCCGCGAGGGCGCGGCGCTGCCGGTCCGCCGGCGTGCCCTCCCGCAGCAGCCGGTGCAGCAGGGAGCCCACCTCGCGCTCGTCCCCGGCCTCCTCCAGCGCGGGTGCGATGTGCCGCATCAGCAGCCACAGCACGTCACCCGCGCTGCGCCGGCGACCCTGCGGGTCCACCAGGGAGCCGTCGAGGCCGTGCCGGGCCGCGTGCCACATGGCCGCGTGGAGCAGCTCCGGCGTGCACTCGACGGGGGCGGCCCCCGCCTTCTCCTCCGCGATCGCGGTGCTGACCAGGGCGCGGACGATCCCGGTGAGCAGCACGGCGTCGGTGGCGTCCAGCTGCACGTCGAGGCAGCGCACCTCCAGGGTGGGGTAGCGGTCCGACAGCCTGGCCTGCCAGTAGAGCTGGCCACGGTCGGCGATCACCCCCGCTTCCAGGAGCGCCTCGATGCGCGCCTCGTAGTCGGCGAGCGTACGGAAGCACGGCGTCGGGCCGCTCACCGGCCAGCGGCCGAAGACGATCGTGCGCCAGCTGGCGAAGCCCGTGTCGCGCCCGTCCCACAGCGGCGAGTTCGCCGACATGGCCAGCAGGGTCGGCAGCCAGACGCGCAGCCGGTTGAGGACCGCGACGCCCATCTCCCGGTCGGGTACCGCGACGTGCACGTGCATGCCGTTGATCAGCTGCTCGTCGACCAGCTGGCCCGCTTCCTCCCGCATCTTGAGGTACCGCAGGTTCTGGGTGATCGGGGGCGGTACGGCGTCCCGCATCGGGGCCGCGGCGCAGGTGGCCAGGAGGCAGCCGTGCTCCTCGGCGGCGGAGCCGACCGCGTGCCGCAGCCGCAGCAGGTGGCCGGCGACCTCGTCCAGGTCCGTGCAGACGGGTGTGGCCACCTCGATCTGGGCCTGGAGCAGCTCGTTCTGCACCTCGTCGGCGTCCACGAACGGCCCGAGGCCGGCCGCCGCCCGCACCTCCTCCGCCCGGGACACGGGCAGATGGGTGACCGGGTCCAGCAGGACGTACTCCTCCTCAACCCCGATCGTGATCATGTCGTGTGGGACTCCTGCCTAGAGTTCTGAACGTCCCGGCACCCGCGGCGCGGTCCTTCCGCCGTTCCGCGGGCCCTGCGTATTCCCGGCCGTGGCCGCCCCATGCGGGGGCGGGGGTCCCGCTTCGGGCGCGGGCATTCGGCGGTTCCTTCGGGCGAATCTGGCTCCGGGCGCGTGGGGCGCCGCTTCCAGCGTGGCAGTTCACAGGGGAATGCACCCATCGGGCCATCGGCAGAGGCGGTACATGACCAGGCGATCCGCAGGCCGGCCGGAGTCCCGCCCGGACGGGGCGCGCACGGGCGCCCCGCGCTCCCGGGTGGCCGTCCGGCGTGCCCGGGCGCTGGGCCGGCGTCCGGGCGGCAGGCCGGTGGAGCGGCCGTACGCGTCCGTGTCGCCGCTGCTGCGGACGGCCGCGGCGTACTGCTGGCGGCTGCTGGTGGTCGGGGCGGTCGTGTACACGGTGTTCATGGTGCTGGGACGGTTCCACGAGCTCGCCGTGGCCGTCTTCCTCGGTCTGGTCGGTACCGCGCTGCTGCGCCCGGTGGCCGATCTCCTGGCCCGCTGGATCCCGCGCTCCCTCGCCGTGGCCTGCTCGCTCCTCGGCAGCATCGTGCTCGCGCTGGGCGCGCTCGCCTTCGTCGGGGAGACCATCGCCGCGGAGTGGGACTCGCTGGTGGCCGAGTTCCGGATGGGACTGGACCGGCTGGAGCCCTTGCTGGAGCGGCCGCCGCTGCGGCTGAGCCCGCACGCGCTGACCGATCTGCGGGACCGGATCGGCGAGTACCTCTCCAGTCATCGCGCGAGCCTGCTCAGTACGGCCGTGAGCGGCGCGGGGCGCCTGGTGGAGGCCCTCACGGTGGTGGCCCTGTCACTGTTCTGCTCGGTGTTCTTCATCTATTCCGGTGACCGGCAGTGGCGCTGGCTGTGCTCCCAGTTCCCGAAAGGGGCGCAGCAGCGCATTGCGGTCGCCGGGTGGGCCGCGTGGCGGACGTTCACCGGGTACACCCACGGGATCGTGCTGGTCGCGGCGACCAATGCCGTCCTGGTCGGGGTGGCGCTGTTCGCCCTGGGCGTCCCGCTGGCGGTGCCGCTCGCGCTGCTGGAGTTCTTCGCCGCGTTCGTCCCGCTGATCGGCTCCCCGGTCGCCCTCGCGGTGGCCGTGGTCGTCGCGCTGGCGGCCAAGGGGCCGCTGGTCGCCGCGCTCGTGGTCGCCCTGATCGTGATCATCGGGCAGATCGAGGGGCACGTGCTGCACCCGATGCTGATGAGCTGGGCGGTACGGCTGCACCCGGTGGTCGTGGCGCTGTCGGTGGTCGCGGGCGCCGTGGCCGCGGGCGTGCTGGGCGCGGTGGTGGCCGTACCGCTGGTCTCGGTCGTCTGGGCGGTCCGCCAGTCGCTGCGGTCCCCGGAAGCAGGGCTCTGAGCTGGGCTTCTCCATACGAGCGGCTTCAGCCCGCCAGGAGGGGGTATATCTACCCAGGACAGCTCACGAGACGGCCGTGCCGCACGGCTCGCGGCGCGACCACCCGTCGGAGGAGCCGAGATGCCGTACACCGAGGTCACCGAAAGCATTCCGCAGGACACGCTGAGCGTGAGCACAGGCGAGGCCCGGACGCTGTCGGGGGCCTTGTTCCACCGGCTGCGCAGCCTCGACGAGGGCACCGCGGCGTACTCGTACGTGCGCAACACGCTCGTCGAGCTCAACCTCAGCCTGGTGAAGTACGCCGCCCGCCGGTTCCGCGGCCGGAGCGAGCCGATGGAGGACATCGTCCAGGTCGGGACGATCGGCCTGATCAAGGCGATCAACCGGTTCGACCCGCAGCGCGGGGTGGAGTTCACGACCTTCGCGATGCCGACCATCGTCGGCGAGATCAAGCGGTTCTTCCGCGACACCAGCTGGGCCGTGAAGGTGCCCCGGCGGCTGCAGGAGCTGAGGATCGACTGCGCGAAGGCGCACGACGCGCTGGAGCAGGACCTGGGCCGCGAACCGACGGACGCCGAGCTGGCGGAGCGGCTGCACGTCACGCCCGAGGAGCTCGTGGAGGGGCAGAAGGCGGCGCACGCGTACTCGGCGCGCTCCCTGGACGCACCGGCGCAGGAGGACGGCGACCACAACACGTACGCCGACCGGCCCTCGCTCGGCGCGGAGGAGACGGCGTACGACACGATCGAATGCCTGGAGTCGCTCAAGCCGCTCCTGGCCGAGTTGCCCGAGCGCGAGCGCACCCTGCTCTCGCTGCGCTTCGGCGACGGGCTGACCCAGTCCGAGATCGGCGAGCGGCTGGGGCTGTCGCAGATGCACGTCTCCCGGCTGCTCAACCGGACGCTGACCGCCCTGCGGGCGAGCCTCCTGGAGGATCCGCCGGAGTTGCCCGCGCGATCGTGAGCGGCAGCGGCACTTCCGCCCACACCGTCTTGCCGGTCCGTCCGTCGGCGTAGGGCTCGCAACCCCAGCTCCGGGCGAGCCGTTCCAGAATGAGCAGGCCGTGGCCGCCCGGAAGGCCGGCTCCCGCGGTCCACAGGCGACGGGGGTGCTCGGGGCTCCCGTCGCCCACCTCGATCCGCAGCCGTTCGGGGCCGCGGCGCAGCACCAGGTCCCGGGGGCCGCCCGCGTGCAGGCAGGCGTTGCCGACGAGCTCGGAAACCAGCAGGAGGACGTCCTCGGCGGCCTCCTGCCGGTCCCGTTCGTACGGCTGTTCCCCGTCTGGTCCTTCGGGCCCTTCGGGTCCGTCAGCCCCGACGCCGCCGCCGGCCGGCTCCGTGGTCCACTGCCAGTCGGCGAGCGCGCGCCGGGTGAAGTCCCGGCAGCGGGTGACGGCCCCCGGGGTCCTGTCCGTCCCACCGCCCAGGTACAGCGTGCGGGTCTCCTCGCTCATGTCGGCCGCCTACCCAGGCGGGGGGAGAAAACACGGCGGACGCCGTGCGCTCATGATCCGATGGACTGCCCGAAGGTGAAGAAGCCATCCGGGTCCACCCGCTTCTTGATCTCGACGAGCCGGGGATAGTTGGCGCCGTAGTACGCGGCGCGCCAGTCCGCCAGGTCGGGATCGATGAAGTTCTGGTAGGCGCCCCGGCCCACGTACGGTGCGACGGTCTCCCCCAGTTCCGCCAGCCAGCGCAGGTTCGCCGCCACGGTGGCCGGGCCGTCGTGCCCGGCCCAGGAGGTGTCCATGCTGACGAGGAACCGCGCGTCCCGGTGGACGAACGCGGTGTCCGCCGGCGCCACCCGGTTGATCGCGCCGCCCCAGCTGTAGAGGGCCAGTCCGCAGCCGTCCGGGTTGTCGCTGCCCGGCCAACGGGCGAGCCGGGCGAGGACGGCGGCCACGGCCTCGGGCGGGAGCGGCCCGGGGGCGAAGTTGGTCCGTACGGCGAAGGCCCCGGCGGAGGTCTCGTGCAGCAGGTAGTCCTGCGCCTCCCAGAACGTGCGGTCCGCGATGTCCTCGCGTACGGGCCGGGCCGCCGCGAGGACGGGGGCGAGCAGCTCCCGCAGCTCGCCCGCGGGCCCGAGGTGCAGTCCGACGGCGGATACGACGGGCTCGGCGCCGCGGGCGGCGGCGACCCCGAGGCGGACGGAGAACTCGTCCGGTGCCCGCTCCGCGGCTTCCTGCACCGCGGCGAAGACGTCCGGGGCGTCGGCCGCCTCCCACAGCAGCAGGCAGGTGGACACGTCCGGCACCGCGGCGGCCCGGAAGGTGAAGGAGAGGTTGACGCCGAAGTTCCCGCCCCCGCCGCCGCGGCAGGCCCAGTACAGGTCCGGGTTCTGCTGGGCGTCGCAGGTCAGCACCTGTCCGTCGGCGGTCATGAGGGTGGTCCGCACGAGGGCGTCCGCGGTGAGTCCCAGCTTGCGCGAGGTGGCGGAGGAGCCGCCGCCGAGCGTGAGCCCGGCGATGCCGACGGAGGCTCCGTTGCCCAGCGCGAACGCCATCTCGTGGGGCTGGACCGCGGCGCGGACGTCAGCCATGCGGGCCCCGCCGGCGGCCGTGACGAGCCCGGTGGAGCCGTCGGCGCACACGGCGTTCAGTGCGCCGAGGTCGAGGACGAGGCCGGTGGTGACGCAGTGGCCGGCGTAGCTGTGGCCGCCGCTGCGGGCGACGAGGGCGACGCCCGTGTCACGGGCCCAGGCCAGGGCGTGCCGTACGTCGTCCTCGTTCGCGACGGACAGCACGCCGTGCGGGATGACCGAGGCGAAGCGGGTGTTGAACGGCACGCTCGACGCGCGGAAGCCGGCGTCGCCCGGGCGCAGGACGCGGCCCGCCACCGCCTTCTCCAGCCGCTGCCAGTCCGCTTCGGAGGCGCCGTTCACCGCACCTCCTCGATGTAGGAGATCCCGGTCGCCGCGTGCGGGCCGTAGCGCTCCCAGACCTCGCGCAGCCGCAGGCGGCCGTCCTCGGCGAGCTCGGGGGTGTTGACGGTGCGTCCGCAGACCACCTCGCCGCTCGCGAACACGAGGGTGTAGCCCATGGAGAGGGTGCCGTCGGGGGTGCAGGTGCCCACCGTCCAGCCGCGTCGCACCTCGCCGCCGAGGACCTCTCCCCAGACCAGGTCCCCCTGCTGGTGGTAGACGGCGACGGTGCGCACGTCGCCCTGCGGCTTGCGGAACCTGCGGCCGTCGTAGTCGATCACGTGGCATCGTCCGTGGCCGCGAGGAACTCGGCCGACATGCTCCGGCCCCACCAGATCGCGTAATAGGAGAAGTCCTCGTCGTGGTCGTTGACGATGTGGTGCTCGATGCCGCCCTTCATCAGCGCGATGTCCCCGGCGGCGAGCCGGCGGCGGCGGCCGTCGCACACCACCTCGGCGCGACCGGCCATGGCGATGAACATCTCGCGTTCGTGGTGGGCGTGCGCCTCGGACACGTCTCCGGGGCGCAGGACGCACCAGGCGCCGCGGAACGGGGATTGCAGCCCCGGCCACGGGTGCAGGAGTTTGAGGTCCAGGCCGTGTTCCCGGAGCAGGTGTTCCGGCTCGGCCGTGCGGATGTCCACGTCGGGTCGTTCCTGGTCGGTCAAGTTTCCGCTCCGATCGACGTCTTCGTTTGCCGGTGTGCCGGTGTGCCGGAATTCATTGAATTCCGATTTCCGGTGGAGGGCGACGCCGACCAGGCTAGGAGCAGGCGATTCCCTTTCAACAGGGGAATTGTTCCCGGGTCGAAAGGGAATCTGCCGTATCAGCCCTGCCCCAGACCCGCGTCCCGGGCGAGCACGATCGCCTGGGACCGATCGGCCACGCCGAGTTTTCCGAATATCGCGGAGACGCGGTTGCTGATGGTCTTGGAGGCGAGCACGAGTTCACGGGCGATGGCGGCATTCGACTTGCCCGCGGCGATGCGCTCCAGGACATCCCGCTCCCGGTTGGTCAGCTGGGGGAACGGGTAGCCGTACGGCCCTGTGAGCGCGGTGCCCATCAGCGCCCCGAGCCGGTTGGCGATCGACTTGTCGACGATTCCCTCTCCGGCGGCTACGGCCTGGATGCCGCGCAGGATCTGGTCCGCGTCGGCGAATTTGAACAGGTAGCCGCGAGCGCCGGCCTGGAGGGCCGCGGTGATCACCCGGTCGTCGTCGACCGAGCTGAAGACGAGGATGCCCGTTTCGGGCCATAACCTCAGCACCTCGGATATCACCCGCATCCCGGCGCGCTCGTCCATGAGCGGGTCGACCACGAGGACATCGGGCCGGCAGCGGGAGGTTTCCGCCATCACCTCGTCCGCGGTGGCGGCCTCGCCGACGACGGATATCCCCGCGGACCGCTCCAGCACGGAGCGCACCCCGTGGCGGATCGCCGGCTGCGCGTCGGCGAGCACGACGGTGACGGTGACGGTTTCCAGGGGTCTGGCGACGAGGGCGAGGTCGCCGTCGGGCCGCCGCCCGCCGAACTCCCTTCGCGCCTCACCCTGTGACGAGAGTGGCCAGAGCAGCCCCTTGATGTCTGTTGTCTGATGCATTTCTGCCTTCCCCCCGACTCGATCTTTTACGGTGGCTCAGGGCCGACCGGCCGTTACCAGAATGGTGCACGGGCCAGTCTTACCGCAACGGTCGGGGGGATATCCGTATGGCGCGATAACTATGTCGGCATCGACATTCACATCCGGCCACGTCAGCTTTCCAGGGACTCTGCCATTCCTACCTCTTGTGCCTGGCGGAGAATTGCTTCCCGGTCCCGCCAATGCGCCCAGAACGCTCCTGTGTATCCGAGTCCGCTGAGACTGGTAAGGAACGGATTGTCCGCGTAGTTGTTGTCGTGCTCGCTCATGCCGGCCAGCGTCGGCAGCATGACCCTGTGGTGGTCGGAGGGGTCCACGAGCTCCCAGAGCAGTTCCACGGACCGGCGCCGCAGGCCCGAGGGGTCGTTGACCGTTTCGGCGTCCTCCAGGAGGTCCGGCGAGAAGTAGCAGACCAGGCGGAAGTTTCCCGACGCGTCGAACATGAACTGCCGCTCGTACTCCACCGGGCCCGAGCACCGGGCGAGCGGCTTCAGCACGATCGGCTCCGTGGCGGTGTTCGACTGGAGTCCGGGCACCGTCCGCACCCCGTCGCACTGTTCGGCGATCGCGATGCCGAGCGGGGTGTACGGGAACAGGCGCAGCCCCAGGGAGAACCCGGTGACGGTCGCGTCCAGTGCCATGAACGCCTCGACGCATTCGCGCATGGTCTGCGGCGTCTCGCCCGGCATGCCGAACAGTGCCTCGACCATCGTCATCATGCCGTGGGCGTGACACAGCCGGACCAGGTTCTCGGTGTCGGCGAAGGAGTAGTACGTGGTGCCCTTCTCCGTGACCTTCCAGCCGCGCAGCATGTCCTGGCGCACGTGGTCGGAGCCGACGTTGACCCCGCGGCAGCCCGCGGCCGCGAGCAGGGCGGCGAACTCCTCGTCGAACGGCGAGGGCTGGCAGTAGACCCACAGCCGCAGTGCGTTCAGCGGATTGCCGGGGTCGGCGTGCTTGCGCCGGACGATCTCGCGCAGCAGGTTCTTCGCGTGGTTGACGGAGAGGTTGAACTCGCTGTCGGTGGTGTGCTGGTCGAGGATCCCCTGGGCGGCGAGCGACTGCATCTCGTCGACCACGGCGGCGATGTCGCGCCGGCCGAACCGGGTGCCCTTCGCGTCCGGCTCCACGCAGTGCGAACAGCGGTACGTGCAGCCGTTCTTGGTGAGGATCCCGGCCAGCCCGCCGCGCTGGTAGTACAGCAGGTTGTCCACCTTGTGCGGCGAGCCGGAGCGGCGCCGGTAGGTCCCGGCCCGGTCCACCTGCCACACCCGGTCCTCGAACTGTCCGCCGGCCTGCGGCGGCGCGGCGTGCCGGGGCGCCGGCATCAGCGAGGGCGGCGGTACCCGGGTGACCCCCTCCCCCGTGTTGCGCAGCAGCCCGGCCACGGTGGCCGTGTCGCGGCCCGTGACCAGTGCGTCGGCGAGATCGCAGATGATCTGTTCGCCGGGGCCCTTGACGCCGAAATCGATCCCGAAGTAGTCGACGAGCGCGAACGGCATCGAGGAGAAGCCGATGCCGCCGCCGACGATCGGCGCGTCCGTCAGCCGCCTGATCTCGGTGATGATCTCCTTGTGCTCCCCGATGAAGGGGCGCTGCTCGAAGGCGTAGACCGTGTCCGTGTTGCGTATGGTGACGCCCACGAGCAAGGGGCTGCGCGCCGCGAAGTACTCGCAGAGGTACGACTTCCAGTCCTCCCGGTGAAACGTCAGGTCGACCACTTCGACGTCGAAGTCGGCGGCCTCCAACGAGGTCGTGAGCACGTCGAGCGCGTAGGGTGCGATCGGCGGGTGGACCTTGTTGGGATTGACCAATAACACGAGACCTCTGCCCATCGGTTTCTTCTCCCCTTACTTGACGATGCCGAGGCAGATGCCGAATTCGGGCTTCGAGCCGAGCAGGTAGGCGCCGGCCGACTGGAGAATGCGGTCCTGCGCGGTGGCGTGCTGGCACATCGTGATGGTGTCGCGCATCCAGCGGTCCATCGGCGAGGACTGGTGGATCGACCAGGTCTGGAGGAGGTCGAAGAGCCGGCTGACGATCGACCGCGACGTGCGGAAGGCGTGCACCCAGGCGAGCGGCGACGCGGCGCGCTCCTCGGGGGTGAGGTCGTCCAGGGTGCCCCCGGCGGCCAGCACGTCCCACTGGCGCCGCTGGCTCCCGTACACCCCGTTGCGGGTGGCGAGGAAGTCCGCCTCGCACTCGGCGAGCGTGACCTGGGTGCGGAAGTGGTCCTTCCACGCCACCCCGGTCATCCGGTCGACCCGGGTCCGGGCGATCTCCCGCGCGTGGTCCAGGGCGGCCCGGGCCACCCCGAGCGCCACCCCGCACATGCTGCGCGTGAACGCGTCCGGCTGGGCGAGCGGGCCGGGCCGGCCCCGTACCTTCCCGAAGCTGTACGTGTGCTCCTCCGGCACGAAGACGCCGTCCATCGTGTAGTCGCAGCTGCCGGTGCCGCGCATCCCCATGGTGTGCCAGTTGTCGATGACCTCCACCTGGTTCCGGGGCACCAGGAACTGCTTCGACTCGTGCGGGTTGCTGCCGTCCGGGCTCGCGTACGGTTCGCCGTCCTCGTAGACGAACGCACCCGAGGTCACCCAGTCGCAGTGGGTGATGCCGCTGCCGAACGACCAGCGGCCGGAGAGCCGGAACCCGCCGGGCACCCGCTCGGCGCGGCCCGTCGGCTGCAGCAGCCCCGCCATGATCGTGTCCGGGGTCGGGAAGACCTCCTTGGCCACCCTCTCGTCGAGGAAGGCGCTGAAGATGCCCGAACTCGCGCCCATCACCGCGCACCAGGCCGCCGAGGCGTCCCCGTGCGCCAGGGTCTCGACGACCTCCGTCTGCTCCATCGTCGTCAGGGCCGGGCCGCCCAGCTCGCGGCCGAAGGCCATCCGGAACACCCCGGCGTCGCGCAGCAGGTCCACCACGTCCGCCGGCAGCCGCCGCGCCTCCTCGATCCGCGCCGAGTGCTCCCGCAGCAGCGGCGCCAGCTCCTTCGCGCGGGCGAGGAGCTGCGCCGCGGTGCCGGGCACCTCGGCCCCCGGGTTCCGGGTCATGGTCATGTGATCGCCCTCCGTTTGGATCTACTTGACGATGCCGAGGCTCATCCGGAACTTGGGCGGCCGGCCCAGCAGGTAGGCGCCGCCGGATTCGAGGATCAGATCCGAGGCGGCGACGTGCTGGCACATGGTCGCGGTGTCGCGCATCCAGCGGTCCATCGGCGAGGACCGGTTGATCGACCAGGCCTGGAGCAGGTCGTAGAGGCGGTTCACGATCGCCCGCGAGCTGCGGAAGGCGTGCACCCAGGCGAGCGAGGACGCGGCCCGCTCGGTGGCGGTGAGGTCGTCCAGGGTGCCGCCACCCGCCAGTACGTCCCAGTGCCGCTGCGAACTGCTGTGGACGCCGCTGCGGGCGGCGTTGAACTCCGCCTCGCACTCGGCGAGGGTGACCTGCACGCGGAAGGTGTCCGCCCACACCGTGCCGGTCATCTTGTCCACCCGGGTGAGCGCGGTCTCCCGGGCGTGGTCCAGGGCGGCCCTGGCCACCCCGAGCGGCACCGCGCACAGACTGCGCATGAACGAGTCGGGCTGGGCGATCGGGGTGTCGGTCCGGCCGCGCACCTTGTAGAAGGTGTACGTGTGCTCCTCGGGCACGAACACGTCGGTGATCGTGTAGTCGCTGCTCCCGCTGCCGCACAGGCCGGTGGTGTCCCAGTTGCCCACGACCTCGACCTCGTGGGCCGGCACCAGGAACTGGCGCGAGGCGTGCGCGTTGCTGCCGTCCGGGCTCGCCCAGGGCTTGCCGTCCTGGTAGATGAACGCGCCCGACGTCACCCAGTCGGCGTGGGTGATCCCGCTCCCGAACGACCACCGGCCGGTCAGCCGGAACCCGCCGGGCACCCGCTCGGCGCGTCCGGCAGGCGCGATCAGCCCGGCGGTGACCATGTCCAGGCGCGGGAACACCTCCTTGACCACGGCGGGGTCCAGGAAGTTGCTGATCGCCCCGGTCATCGCGCCGATCGCCGCGCACCAGCCGGCCGAGGCGTCCCCGTGGGCCAGGGTCTCCACGACCTCGGCCTGCTGCACCGACGTCAGCTCGGGACCGCCCCATTCGGGCCCGAAGCACATCCGGAACACTCCGGTGTCGCGCAGCATGTCCACGACGTCCGGCGGGAGTTGCCGGGCCTCTTCGATCTCCGCCGACCGCTCCCGCAGCCGCGGGGCCAGTGCCTTGGCCCGCTCCAGGATCTCGCCCGCGGTCATGGGCGTCGCGGTGCCCGGATTCCGGGTCGTGCTCATGCGTTCCCCCTCAAGTGGTGGTGAGTGCGGGTCATTCGTCCACGTCGAGCAGCCCGGCCGGCATCGCGAACGGCGCGGCCGGATCCGGCGGCCCGATCGGCTCCGCGTCCAGCTCGACGAGCGCGGCCGCCGCGTCGAGCCGTTCCAGGCAGGTCCGGGTGTCCTCGGCCTCGCACACCACGAAGGAGTGGCGGGCCAGGTAGCCGCCCGGGGGCAGCCGCAGGGTGGTGCCGGGCTCGGCCATCGGCGCCGCGGCGACCAGGCCGGGCGCCTGGGCCGGCACGGTGACCGAGCGCAGCAGGCAGTCCTGCTCCGGGTAGCCGAAGCGGATGCCGGCGACGGCCCGCCGGGTGGGGCGGGTGTCCGGCCGCTGCCCGGTGGCCACGTCGAACAGCACCTCGCCGGGCTCGATCCCGGTGGCGGCCCGGCCGAGGAAGGGGATCAGGTCCCCGCCGAGCCGGCCGTTGATCTCGATGATCAGCGGGCCCCGGTCGGTCAGCCGCACCTCGCTGTGGGTGATGCCGTCCTCGATGCCGAGCACCCGGTGCGCCCGGGCCAGGGTGCGCATCAGTTCGGGTTCCGCGAGCAGCGGGTCGGCGGCGTCGACGAGATGTCCGACCTCCTCGAAGTACGGCTGGTCGCTGCTGTGTTTGCGGGCGACGAACAGCGGGAGGTACTCGCCCTTGTGGACCGCGCCGTCGATACTGACCTCCGGTCCGGGCGCGTACCCCTCGACGAGGGCGCTCGCCCGGTAGGGACCGGGGTCGACCTCGCTCGCGGCCAGCGCGATCCGGAACGCCGAGTCCAGCTCGGCCTCGTCGGCCGCGAACACGACGCCGATGCTGGCGCCCATCGCCCGCGGCTTGATCACGACCGGGTAGCCGATCCGCCCGGCCGCCGCCCGGGCCCGCTCGACGGTGGTGGTGAGCTCGAACGCCGGCTGGTACAGGCCGGCCGCGGTGAGCGCGGCGCGGGTGAGTTCCTTGTCGCGGCAGCCGCGTACGCCGGGCACGGACAGCCCCGGCACTGCGAACTCGGCGGCGAGCAGACCTGCGTCCAGGACCAGCGGCTCGTCCCAGCACATCAGGCCGACGACGCGGCGGCGCGCGGCCACCTCGCGGGCCGCCGCGCCCATCGCCTCGGAGTCGAAGACGTTGGCGACGACGATCTCGTCGAAGTACGCCTGCTGCCAGGTGGGGTGGAGGTTGTTGATCAGCACCATGTCGAGGCCGGCCGCGAGGGCGCGGCGGCGGATCGGGGCGACGAGGTACTCGCGGTACACCTTGAGCCCGCTGCCGATGACCAGCAGGGTTCCCCGGTCGGCGGTCATCGGGTGCTCTCCCGGGCGCGCCGGGCGAGCAGGTCGGTGAGGATGTCGTGCGAGCGGTTCGCGAGGACGCTGATGAGGGAGTCGGCGATGCCGTGGGTCTCCTCGTTGACGCCCTGGAGGTAGACGGCCCCCCGGGCCGATTCGCCGAGTTCGACCCGGTGGGCCCGGCTGACCTCGACCTCGTCGATCCCGACCCGGGCCGCCAGCTCCCGTACGAGTGCCGGTTTGCGGGGGTCGTAGCCGGTGCCGAGGAGGACGAGGTCGCAGCGCAGCGGCTCGGTCTTGCCGCTGAGGCGGTCCCGCAGGTCGAGTACGACGTCCCCGTCCTCGATCCGGGCGCCGATCACCTCGGTCATGGCCCGGACCTCGGACCGCCGGGGTCCGAGCGCCTTCTGCCGGTAGAGCATCGTGTACAGCTCGTCGAGGAACGGCGGCGCCAGGCCCGCGTAGTTCGTCAGCCGCATCTCGTCGAGGACCTGGGCCCGGACCTCCGCGGGGCTGTCGTAGAACTCGTCCACGAAGGACGGGAAGAACAGCTCGTTCACGAACTTGCTCGTCTGGTAGTTCTGCAGCCCGATCGACCGCACCAGCATCGTCACCCGGCTCTGCGGGAGGTTCTCGTGCAGCGCGTAGAACATCTCGGCCGCGCTCTGCGCCCCGCCGACCACCACCGCCCGCACCGGTTCGTCCTTGGGGATCTCCCCGATCCGGGTCCGGTACTGGGCGCTGTGGATCAGCCGGTCGGCCGGCAGGCCGGCGAAGACCTCCGGGACGCGCGGGTCGCGGCCGCCGCCGACCACCAGGTCCCGGCAGCGGATCTCGTCCCCGTCGGTCAGCACCACGCTCCACCCGGACACCGAGCCGTCGGCGGCCAGTACGGGGTCCACCCGCGCGGCCCGGGCCCCGTACTGGATCCGCACCCGCTTCAGCGAGGTGGCGACCCACTGGAGGTAGTCGGAGAACTCCCACCGGTACGGGTGGAAGGTGCCCAGGTTCACGAACTCGTCCAACCGCCCCTGCTCGTGGAGGAAGTTGAGGAACGTGAACCTGCTGGACGGATTGCGCAGCGTCACCAGGTCCTTCAGGAAGGACACCTGGCTGCGCGCCCAGGGCATCAGCAGGTCCCGCTGCCACTTGACGTCCGGACTCTGCTCCAACAAGAGGGTTCCGTCCGCCAATTCGGCCGAACCCGACTCCTCTATGGCCACCGCGAGCGCCAGATTCGCCGGACCCGCGCCGATGGCCAGTACACCGACCTCCCGTACCGTCACGCTTCCTCCTCGATGTCGATCCGGACTGTGGCCGCGGCGGCCTCGGCCCGCCGCAGCGCCTCGGCCGAGCTGTCCGCGGTGGCCATGACGATCCCCGCGCGGTCCCAGGAGTGGCGCAGCCCCGCGAACCGGTCCCCCGGCTCGGCGGTGACCGCCACCAGGAACACCCCGTCGGCCCGGCGGGCCTCCTCGACCCCGTGCACGGCCGCGACCCGGCCGGGTCCCGCGGCCAGGAACCGTACGGCCGCTCCGCCCTTGGCCCGCCGGGGCAGTTCGGCGGGCGGTTCCTCGCCCTTCAGCACCGCGTAGTAGCTGCGCATGAGCTCGACCGGGTAGGCGAGCTCGATCGTGTCGACGATGCCGCCGCCGGCGAGCCGGCCCGCGCATTCCACGAGGTACGGGACACCGTCCGAGACGATCCACTCGCAGTGCACGATCCCGTCGCGGAAGCCGACGGCCGCCACCACGCGGGCCGTCTGCGCTTCGAGCGTCCGCGCGAGCCCCTCCGGGATGTCGGCCGGCACGATGTGCGCCATCTCCACCGGGTGGGGTCCGGGGAAGAGCTGTTTTCCGGTGACGTTGGCGAACAGCGGGCGGCCGGCGCGCACCAGCATCTCCACGCTGAACTCCGGCCCGTCGACGTAGCGTTCGGCGAGCATGGACAGCTCCATGGGCCGGTCCGGCACGAAGATCCCCTCGTCCTGGACGAGGCAGTCGGCCCAGGCCCGCTCGACCTCGGCCGGGTCGTGGATCACCCGGGTGCCCACGGCGGCCTGCCGGTTGGCGGGTTTGAGCACGACGGGCCCGTCCTGGCCTCGCAGGAACTCCCGTACCTCGGCCGGGCCGTTCACCCGGACGCTCGCCGGATTGGCGATCCCCGCCGCCGCGCTGACCTGTCGCAGCAGCGCCTTGTCGCGCAGGATCTGCGCGGCCCCGAGACCGGCGCCCGGCAGCCCGTAGCGCTCCGCCAGGCGCGCGGCGAACGGGGTCGCGTATTCGATCGCGGGGACGACCGCGACGGGAGCGAGATCGGGGTGGGCGTTGTGGAACTCGTCGGCCTTGCCCGCCAGGTGGTACTCCCACTCGATCAGGCCGCGGACGAACGCCACCCCGTCGAGCTGCTCGTGCACGTGCCGCTTGCGCACGACGTCGGGCTCCTCGATGTAGACGACCGAGTCGTCCGCCTGGAACTCCCCGATCGCGGCGAGCGTGACGCCGACGAACCCCACGATCAGCACCGGCCCGGTGTCCGGCCCCGCCTGTGGCCGCCGCGCGCTCATGAGGCCCCTCCGACGACCTCGGGTTCGTCCTCGGTCCGCGGGTCCGCGCCCTTGGCCGGGGGTGGTTCGGGCGGCTGTCGCACACCCGCCAGGGCGAGGAGTCCGGCAACGGCGGTCACGATCCCGCACAGCAGCCAGAACCCGCCGCCGAGCCGGGTCCACAGGAAGACGCCGAACAGCGGCGCGAGGGCCGAGGCCGCCCCGCCGACGGCCTGGCCGGCGCCGATGTAGCGGGCCTTGACCGACGCGGGGAAGGTAGCCGGGTGGGCGAACATGCTCGGGGCGGCGATCATGATCCCGCAGACCACCAGGACTGCGCCTGCGATGGTGAACGCCCCGGACCGCGAGGACAGCCCGTAGACGGCGAGGCCGAGGGCCTCCACCAAGTGGCCGCTGATCACCCGGACGTGCTTGGGCAGCCTGCTGAGGTAGGCCGTGATCTTGAGTTCGCAGGTGATCAGCACGACCGAGGACACCGTGAGCACGGTGCTGTAGAAGCTGGTCGGGTAGTCGTCCTCGGCGAGTTCCAGCGGCAGGGCGATGTGGCCCTGTGCGTAGGTGAGCGAGCCGAGCAGGATCGCGCCCAGGTAGAGCAGGTACTTCCGGTCGCCGAGCATCACGGCGTACGCGGAACGGCCGTCGGCCGCGGCCGGCGCCGGCGCGGCGGCTTCGGCCTCCGCCGACGCCTTCGCCCGCGGGGCCTGCCTGGGGAGCAGGGCGAAGGCCAGCAGCGCGTAGACCAGCGCGGTCCCGCCGTCGATCCAGAACAACAGGTCCCAGTCGATCAGGATGACGACCGCGGCGATCAGCGGGGCGACGGCGGCGCCGATGTTCAGCGCGATCCGCATCATCGAGAACGCCATCACCTGGTACCGCTCCGGCATCAGATCGCTGAGCAGTACGGCGGCCGCCGGGCGGTACGCCTGGGTGAACAGCCCGGCGAGCCCGACCACGACCAGCAGCGGCCACAGCGTCCCCGGCCCGCTCAGCCAGGAGATCGAGCCCACCAGCGGGGCCGAGGCCGCCATGGCCGTCATGATCGTGGCCCGCGGGCCGAACCGGTGGGTGATCTCGGCGCCCAGCATCGTTCCGAAGATCGAACCGATGCTGTACGCGACGAGCGCCAGGCCGGCCGCGCTGACCGACGCGCCGCGGAAGGTCAGGTACAGCACGAGGAACGTCTGGACGAACGCGCCGAGTTGGTTGACCAGCACGCCGCCGAGCAGATAGCGGACCGGTGTAGGAGTCGCCTTCAGCGCATCGAACACCCGGACCGGTGCTTCGTCCGTCATACCGCCCCTTCCCTGAAATCCCTCAAGACGTCGACGATGTGGTCCGCGACGAGCGGAGCCGAAGCGAATCCGGAGCCGCCGCACGCCGCCCGCGCCCAGACGGCGGGTCCCACGCGGGTGAGCCGCGGGCCGCCGGTCCGCGCGTCGGCCGCGTAGTGGCAGGTCTTCACGGCGGCCACGGTGTAGCGGTGCAACCCGGTCAGCGGCGCCGCCGAGGCCAGCAGGTCGGCCCAGGACGCCTGGTCCTCGGCGTCGCCGTCGGCGGTGGTGTCCACCGCGCGGCAGACCGCGTCGGAGCTGATCTTCAAGAGCGTGCCGTCCCCGGGCGGAACCGCCCAGCCCCGGCCGTCCGGACCGAGGTTCCCGGCCGCCGGCGCCCGCTCCCACCACCCCGCGGTCTCCGGCGGCGGGTGCAGGTAGACCATGGTCTGGCGGTGCAGTACGACCGGCTCCTGCCCGACGAGGTCCCGGCTCCACGGCCCGGCCGCGACCAGGACGAGGTCGGCGCCCAGCCACTGCCCGCCCGACAGCTGCACCTTGCCGGAGTCCGCGTCCACCTCGGTCACCGCGCCGTACGGGCGCAAGGTCACCGCCGGATGCCCGCCGAGCCACCGGGCCGCGGCCTCCAGGGCCCGCTGCGCGAGCAGCACCCCGGCGTCCGCCTCCAGTGCGCCGGCCGAATCCGGCGGGAACTCCAGGTGCGGAAACGCCCGCGGTTCCACCGTCCGTACGCAGACCCCCGCCCCGGCGGCCGCCGCGGCCAGCGCGGGGAGGCGTTGGCGCGGCCAGGCGGTGACGACCCCGACCGGACGGAGCAAGCGGGCTCCGAGCAGGGTTTCCAGGTCCCGCCAGCGGCGGTGGGCCGTGGTCATCCGCCGGGTGGCGTCCGGGTCGTCCGGGCTGAAGGTGCGGACGACCCGGTGCTGGTCGTACGAGCTGGACCGCGGGTTGGGGATCGGCCCCCTGTCCAGTACGGTCACGCGGTGGCCGGCCAGCGCGCACCGCACCGCGGTCAGCAGCCCGGTGACCCCGGCTCCCACGACCAGGACCGTGGCCGCGCTCACCGCGCCTGCTCCGCCAGGCGCGGCAGCCGTACGGGGGTGAACTCCGTGGCGTGCGGCGCGGCGGGGACGGCGCGCTCCGGGAGCGCGGCCTCGGCCAGGTCGATCAGGAGCGGCGCGGCGCAGCGCAGGAACAGGTCGACCTCGTGGGCGAAGTCCCCGGCGTCGGCCGGTCCCGGCTCCCACCGGTCCAACCGGGCCAGTTGCTCGGTCAGGGTGAAGGCGGCCGCGGTCAGGTTGAACCGGCGGACGTCGTAGGCGGCGGCGAAACGCTCCAGGAGGCGGGCTGCGGCTTCCCGCGACCGCTCGGTCACCGGCAGCGGGCCCCGGCCGGCCCAGCGGTCGATCTTGTCGGCGACGCGGTTCCACGGCTGCACGAGCCGTTCGCCGGTCACCCGGGCCAGGGCCTGGCGGGTGAAGTTGGTGCGCTGGAAGTCCGGGCTGGTCGCGGCGAGGTAGTAGCGGATGAGGTCCCGGGGCACTTCACCGGCCAGTTCCCGTCCCGATACGACATGGCCGCGGCTGGTGGAGAACTTGTCGTGGTCGAGCTCGTAGAACTCGTTGGTGACGAAGTGCTCGGGCAGGACGTAGCCGCCCAGCGCCTCCAGCATGGCCGCGCCGACGACCGCGAACGCGAAGCCGGCGTCGGAGCCGAAGAAGTACACCACCTTGTTGCCGGTCTCGGCGAACCACAGCTCGTCCTCGCCGGCCGGCACTTCACCTCGCCGCTCGGCGGCGAGGGCGGTGCAGTGCATGCTCCACGCGATGGTCTCGGCGTCCGCGTAGATCACCTGCCCGGCGACCTCGGGGAAGGGGGCGGGGATGCCCCAGGCGATGGGGAGGGTCACGGGATAGTCCGGCAGCGGCCGGGCGAGGATCTCCTCGATCATCTGTGCCAGGCGCGGGCGCATCGTCGCGCTCTGCCGCGCGAAGTAGGCGACGAGCGCCTCGCGGTGGTCTTCGAGCGGGAGCACCAGCACCTGCTGCTCGCGCAGTTCGACCGGGTCCTGCGGGTGCAGGGTGGAGCGCGGTTCGATCAGGTCCCCCGACGCGATCCAGTGGCCGCAGTTCTCACAGAGCCCGGCGCACCCGTCGGCGAGGCAGACCGGGCAGCCGCCGCGCACGTACGCGTCGGTGAGGAACTCGCCGGTGCGCGGCGAGTAGGGGAACTTGAGCCCCTGCAGCCGGAGTTTGCCGCTGCCGTGCAGGCGCTCGAAGAAGCTCCGGACGGCCTTGACGTACCGGTCGCCGAAGCGGACGAACCCGTCGGGGACGATGCCCATGGCCGTCAATGTTTCCTCCACCTGCCCGGCCGAGCGGACGCGCAGGTCCTCCGGCGGCACGCCCAGCCTGCGGGCGGTGGTGACGATGTAGTTCTGCGTGAAGTGCACGCCCGTGCCGAACAGCACGTCGTGTCCGGCGGCGCGGGCGTACCGCGCGCAGACGTCGGCGGCGAGGAACGGGCCGGCCAGGTGGCCGAGGTGCAGATCGCCGTTCGCGGTCGGGCCGGGGGCGATGACCAGTGTCCGCTCCATCAGGCGCTCCTGGGTTCGGTGCCGCCGGCGCGGCGGGCCAGCAGGTCGGTGAGGATGTCTTGGGAGCGGTGGGCGAGGACGCTGATGAGGGAGTCGGCGATGCCGTGGGTCTCCTCGTTGACGCCCTGGAGGTAGACCGCGCCCCAGGCCGATTCGCCGAGCTCGACCCGGTGGGCCCGGCTGACCTCGACCTCGTCGATCCCGACCCGGGCCGCCAGCGCCCGTACGAGCGCGGGCTTGCGGGGGTCGTAGCCGGTGCCCAGCAGGACGAGGTCGCAGCGCAGCGGCTCGGTCTTGCCGCTGAGGCGGTCCCGCAGGTCCAGGACCACTTCCCCGTCCTCGATCCGGGCACCGACCACCTCGGTCATGGCCCGCACCTCGGACCGCCGGGGTCCGAGCGCCTTCTGCCGGTAGAGCATCGTGTACAGCTCGTCGAGGAACGGCGGCGCCAGGCCCGCGTAATTCGTGAAGCGCATTTCGTCCAGCAGTCCGGCCCTGACTTCCGCCGGACTGTCGTAGAACTCGTCCACGAAGGACGGGAAGAACAACTCGTTGACGAATTTGCTGGTCTGGTAGGTCTGGAGCCCGATCGACCGCACCAGCATCGTCACCCGGCTCTGCGGGAGGTTCTCGTGCAGCGCGTAGAACATCTCGGCCGCGCTCTGCGCCCCGCCGACCACCACCGCGCGCACCGGCTCGTCCCGCGCAATGCCCGCGATCCGCGTCCGGTACTGCCCGCTGTGAATCAGACGGTCGTCCGGAAGGGCGGAGAACACTTCCGGGACGCGCGGGTCGCGGCCGCCCCCGACCACCAGGTCCCGGCAGCGGATCTCGTCCCCGTCGGTCAGCACCACGCTCCACCCGGACACCGAGCCGTCCGCCCCGCACACCGGGTCGACCTGCGCCGCCCGCGCGCCGTAGCGGATCTCCACCCGCTCCAGGGACTTCGCGACCCACTGCAGGTAGTCCGAGAACTCCCACCGGAAGGGGTGGAAGGTGCCCAGGTTCACGAACTCGTCCAAGCGGCCCTGCTCGTGCAGGAAGTTGAGGAACGTGAACCTGCTCGACGGATTCCGCAACGTGACCAGGTCCTTGAGGAAGGACACCTGGCTGCGCGCCCAGGGCATCAGCAGATCGCGCTGCCATTTGACGTCCGGACTCTGCTCCAACAAGAGGGTTCCGTCCGCCAATTCGGCCGAACCCGACTCCTCTATGGCCACTGCGAGCGCCAAATTCGCCGGCCCGGCACCGATCGCCAGAACACCGACCTCCCGAACAGCCACACTTCCCCCTCGAAGCCAGTGATCCCAGTCGCGGACAGGCAGTAGCGAGGCTAGATTTCTGCCGTTCCCGAGAGATAGGGGAACTTGTCCCGTCGAGCGGGGAATCTGGGCGGGGAAGGGCTGAGCGGGAACGCCGGGGGTCAGGAGACCGGCGCCGTGCCGCTCCCCGTCGCGGCGCGGGATGCGGCCGGCGCGGTGCCCGCGGCCTCCGCGCAGCGCAGCGCGTCCAACCGGCGCAGCGCGAAATGGCGTTGGGCGACGGACACGCCCGCCACGGCCGCCCCGAGCACCAGCCAGCCCGCCGGCCCGGCCACCATCACCGCGCCGGTCAGCAGCATCGGTCCGGCCGACTTCTGGATGGACTGGGACATGCCCGCCACCCCCAGGTACGAGGCCCTCGCCTCCCGGGGTGCGAGGGAGACGGCCAGCTCCCAGGAGCTCACCGAGCGCAGCAGCTCCGCGGCCGTGACCAGCACGGCGGCGGCCAGCAGGGTGATCGAGGCGGCCCAGGCCCCGCGTTCGGGGGTGAGGGCCAGGAGCACGCAGCAGCCGAGCAGCGTCAGCCCGTACAGCCGGGCCGCCCCGGCGGCTTGGCGCGGCCGTCCGACCCTCGCGGACACGGTCAGCTGAAGGACCACGACGAGCACGGTGTTGATGATGAGGAAGGCCGGCACCACGGCGTGCGGCGCGTCGGTGTGCTCGATCAGCCACAGCGGCAGCCCGACGCCCAGGATCGAGTCGTCCAGGCAGAGCGGGACGTCCAGCAGGACGAACCGGAGGTAACCGCGGTCCCGCCACGGATTCGCGACGGCGGGCCGGCCCGGTTCCCCCGCGCCCCCCGCCTCCGCGGGCTGCGCGGCCTGCGCGGCCTGCGCGGCCTGCGCGACCGCCTCCCGCTCCCCGCTCCCGTGCTCGTGCGGCTGCTCCGCGGTGCGCCAGACCAGCGCCGCGGCCAGCACGAACGACAGCGCGTTGCCCAGGATCAGCGCCTGGTACGCCTCGCGCGTGCCCACGGCCAGGCCGATGGCGGCCAGTCCCGCGCCGAGCGCGTACCCGGCGTTCGCCACGCTGCGCGACAGCGCCTGGTAGGTGCCGCGCTGCTCGCCCGCCGCCCGCGTGGCGAAGAGCATCTCCAGCATCTTGGCCGCCCGGTCGCCGAGCGAGGTGACGGCGACCACGAGCAGCAGCACGTCGAACCGGGTGAACACGAGCAGTGCACCGGTCGCGGCGAGGCGCAGCAGGTGGCAGCCGATCAGCAGCGTACGGGCGGGGAAGCGGGCGGCCAGGTGGCCGGCCAGCGGCGAACCGGCGATGCCCGCCACACCGGCCGCACCCAGCAGCAGGCCCAGCTGTCGGCCGTCGAGGCCGGCGACGAAGGTGAAGAAGAGGACGCAGGACGCGCCCCACACCCCGGTCCCGGTGCGGTCGAGCAGTTGGGCGAAGAGCATGATGCGGGCGTCGCGCCCGCCGGGCGGACGCCGCAACCCGGCCAGCAGCCCGCCCCCTGCGCTCCCGCCGTCGCCGTGCTTCCCCGCCCCGCGCCGCCAGATCATTCCCGGTCCTCCCCGTCCCCCGCCGAAATATCTCGACATCGAGATACTTCGAGGCAGCCTGCCGGACATCAATCTTGACGTCAAGATAAATTTGCCGCCGGCGCCGCCCGCCCCGGCGATAGGCTGAACGGACGGACGAGAGGAGCAGTCGTGACCGACCGCAAGCCTCCGGGCGTCGACTTCGAGTCGTGGGTGGACCGGCAGATACGGGAGGCCGCCGAGCGCGGCGAGTTCGAGCGGCTCCCGGGCTACGGCAAGCCCCTGGCCTCGATCGACACTCCGTACGACGAGCTGTGGTGGATCAGGGACAAGATGCACCGCGAGGGATTCGCCGCCCTGCCGCCCGCGCTCGCCCTGCGCAAGGAGGCCGAGGACGCCCTGGAGGCGGTCCACGCGGCCCCCTCGGAGCGCCGGGCGCGGGCCGTCCTCACCGAGATCAACGAGAAGATCCGCGCGGCCCTGCGCCGTCCACCGCCCGGCCCGCCCCTGCGCCTCACCGAGTTCGACGTGGACGCCGTCCTCAGGGCCTGGCGGGAGGGCCGGACGGGCTGATGGCGCGCCCGGACGCGGCGGGTCGCGGCTCTCCCGGCCGCAGACCACCGACAGTGCTACAAATGGTTCGTGACCCATCCTTGCAACCCGTGCCGGGGACGTCGGTGCGGTCACTGATCACGAAGCGCCCGCGCAGCGTCGCCCGACAGGTATTCGTCCTTCAGGTGGCGGTCGTGGTGCTGCTCGCCGCCGGAGCGGTACTGGCCCTCGTACTCCAGTCCCGGCACGACGTGGACCGGGAGGCCCGGACACGCTCGGTGGCCGTCGCCCAGACCTTCGCCCACTCGCTCGGACTGCGCCAGGCGCTCCTCTCCCCCGATCCCTCCAAGATCCTCCAGCCGCTCACCGAGGTGACGCGCAAGGATGCCGGAGTGGACTTCATCGTCGTGATGAACGACCAGGGGATCCGCTACACCCATCCGCTCCCCGACCGGATCGGCAAACAGTTCGTGGGCACCATCGCGCCTTCACTGGCGGGCCAGGTGTACACCGAAAGCGTGAAGGGGCCCCTCGGCCAGGAGATCCAGGCCGTGGTCCCCGTGTTCGCCGACCCCTACAAGGACGGCGGACCGGTCGTGGGACTGGTGTCGGCGGGCCTCACGGTGAAGAACGTCACCGGTGTGTTCCAGCGGCAGCTGCCCCTCATCCTCGGCACCAGCGCGGCCGGCCTCGCCCTCGCCACCGCCGGCGCGGCGCTGATCAGCCGGCGTCTGCGCCGCCAGACCCGCGGGCTCGGGCCGGCCGAGATGACGCGCATGTACGAACACCACGACGCGGTGCTGCACTCCGTGCGCGAGGGGGTGCTGATCACCGACGGCGGCGGCCGGCTCCTCCTCGCAAACGACGAGGCGAAACGTCTTCTCAGGCTCCCGCCCGACGCCGAGGGCCAGCACATCCGGGAGCTGTCGGGGCTCGACCCGCAGATGGCCGACCTCCTGCTGTCCGGCCGGGAGACCACCGACGAGGTGCACGAGGCCGGGGACCGGCTGCTCGTCGTCAACCAGCGCGCCACCCGCCCCCGCGGCCGGCCCGAGGGCACGGCCGTCACCATCCGCGACTCCACCGAGATGCAGGTGCTCAGCACCCGCGCCGAAGCGGCCCGCAAACGGCTCCGGCTGCTGTACGACGCGGGGGTCGGCGTCGGCACCACCCTGGACGTGGAGCAGACGGCCCAGGAGCTCGCGGACGTCGCCGTACCGCGCTTCGCGGACTACGTCACCGTCGACCTGGCGGAACAGGTACTCCTCGGCGACGAGCCCACCGCCGTCAAGGCCGACCTGCGCCGCACCGGGGTCAGCGGCATCCGGGACGACGTCCCGCTCTACCCGCGCGGCCGGCTGATCGACTTCGTGTCCTCCACTCCGCAGGCGCGCGGGCTCAACAGCGGGCGCGCCGAGATGGTGGGCGACCTGGCCGACGCGCCGGGATGGCACGCCCAGGACCCGCCCCGGGCCCGGGCCATCGTCGAGTTCGGCGTCCACTCCCTGATCACCGCGCCGCTCAAGGCCCGCGGCGTAGTCCTCGGCCTGGTCAACTTCTGGCGCTCGGAGAAGGAGCCCTTCGACGAGGAGGACCTGACACTGGCGGAGGAGCTCGTCGCCCGCGCCGGGGTCAGCATCGACAACGCGCGCCGCTACACGCGCGAGCACGCCCTGGCCGTGACCCTCCAGCGCAGCCTGCTGCCGCGCGATCTGCCCGAGCAGAGCGCGGTGGAGGTCGCGCACTACTACCTGCCCGCGCAGTCGGGGGTGGGCGGCGACTGGTTCGACGTGATCCCGCTCCCGGGTGCCCGCGTGGCCCTCGTCGTGGGGGACGTCGTGGGACACGGTCTGCACGCCGCCGCGGCCATGGGCCGGCTGCGTACGGCCGTACTGAACTTCTCGTCCCTGGACCTGCCTCCCGACGAGCTGCTCGCCCGCCTCGACGACCTCGTCCAGTACATCGACCAGAGCGTGGCGGGCGGCGACGGCGCCGAGGGCGGCCTGATCGGCGCGACCTGCCTGTACGCCGTGTACGACGCGGTGACCCAGCGCTGCACGGTGGCGCGGGCGGGTCACATGCCGCCGGCCGTCGTCCGCCCGGACGGCACGGTGGAGATCCCGGAGCTGCCCGCGGGCGCCCCGCTGGGACTCGGCGGGTTCCCGTTCGAGTCGGCCGAGCTGGACCTGAGCGAGGGCACCCAGCTGGTGCTCTACACCGACGGGCTGATCGAGGACCGCGCCCGCGACATCGACGAGGGGCTCGTACTGCTCCGCTCGGCCCTGGCGCACGCGGACCGCAGCCCGCAGGACACCTGCCGGGAGGTCCTGGCGGAGCTGCTGCCGGTGCGCCCGCGCGACGACGTGGCCCTGCTGGTCGCCCGGACGTCGGCGCTGCCGGCCGACCGCATCGCCGAGTGGGAGGTTCCGTTCGAGCCGAGCGCGGTCGCGACCATGCGGGCCCTCGCCATGGAGAAGCTGGAGGAGTGGGGCCTGGCGGAGCTCACCTTCGGTACCGAGCTGGTGCTGAGCGAGCTCATCACGAACGCGATCCGGCACGGCTCCGCGCCGGTGCGCGTACGGCTCCTCCACGACCGGGTGCTGACCTGCGAGGTCTTCGACGGCAGCAGCAGCTCGCCGCGGCTGCACTACGCCAAGACCACGGACGAGGGGGGCCGCGGGCTCTTCCTGGTGGCGCAGCTCAGCCGGCGCTGGGGCGCGCGGTACACGCCGGAGGGCAAGGTCATCTGGTCGGAGCAGCCGCTGCCGGGCCCGGAGGAAGCCGACCCGGAGGAAACCGGCCCGGCGTGAGCCGGCCGGCCCCCCGGCGAGGCCCCCGGCGAGGCCTCAGGCGAGGTCCAGCAACTGCTCGTGGAATCCTCCGAAACCGTGCGGTTCGTCGACCAGGTGGATCTCCAGGATCCAGTGGCAGCGCCAGCCGGCCCGGTCGGTCCGGCGCAGCGGGGTGTCGTTGTCCGGCGTGATGTACGACTCCTCCCGGGCACCGTCGATCGTCTCGTGCGGGAACTCCCCCACGAGGTGCCCGGCGTGCCACCCGCCCAGCGTCCAGCCCGCCTCGGCGGCCAGCCGTTCCACCTGCGCGTACAACTGCTTGCCGGTGATGTGCGGGTCGGCGCGGAAGGCGGCGCGGCCGGCGTCGAACACCGTGGCCAGGTCGCCGCGCAGCCGGTGCTTGACGGGGTCGTCCCCGAAGACGAAGGTGCGGCCGAAGTCCGCCTCGTACTCCTCGAAGATCGGGCCGAAGTCGGCGAACGCGATGTCGTCCTCGCCGATGACCCGGTCCGGCGGGTTCTCCTTGTACGGGAACAGGGTGTTCGGGCCGGAGCGGACGATCCTCTTGTGCCAGTGCTTCGTGGTCCCGAACATCTCGTTGGCGAGGTCCCGGATCCGGTCGCTCACCTCCCGCTCGGCCGCGCCGGGCGCCACCAGCCCCCGCGCCCCGATCTCGGCGAACAGGGCCTCGGCCTTGCGCTGCGCCTCGACCAGACCCAGGACGCGCAGTTGTTCGTCCATGCGGTCAGGTACCTCCATCGTGGTGCTCCTCTGTCAGGTGCTCGGGTATCGCGCGCACGATGACGAGCGACCCCTCGTAGAACGGCCGGCTGCGCAGGTGGCCGAAGCGCTCGTCCCACGCCCCGGAGTCCAGGTCCTCGCGCAGCCGGGTGGTGAACCGCTCGCGCACGCCGTCGTCGACGAAGCTCCAGGCGGAGCAGGCCTGCCGGGCCGCGGGGTCGAGCAGCATTTCGGGGCGCCCGTAGTAGGCCTCGTTGAACCCGTCGGTGCAGTCCAGCGGGATCGGTACGGTCCGCACCGTGCCGGCGCCGCCGAGGGCCGCGGCCATCTTCTCCAGCGGCGGGTGCCGGCGGGCCTCGATGTCGAGGACCTCGGGCGCGTACGCGTACAGCCAGAAGTCCCGCACCCGGCCGGGATCGCAGGTCAGCACGACCGCCGGGCCTCGGGTCACCCGGCGCATCTCGCGCAGGCCCGCCTCCACGTCGTTCCACTGGTGCACGCTGAACAGGGTCATCGCGGCGTCGAACTCCCCGTCCTCGAACGGCAGGTCCTCCGCGACGGCGTCCACCGCCCGGGGCAGGGCCGCCGAGCGCCGGTCCCGCATCGACCGGGACGGTTCGACGGGGGTCACGGCGGTGGCCGCGGACTCGTACGATCCGGCCCCGGCGCCGATGTTGACCACGGTGCGGGCCCCTTCGAGCGCGTCGGCGATGAACCGGGCGATGCGGGGGTCGGGCCGCCGGAAGTGCGCGGGGCCGGCGGCGATCGTGCCGGGGCCGGCCTCGCCGGCGCTGCCGTCCCAGCTGCGTACATCCATGGGTCCCTACCTCGCCTCGTGAGCAGGAGTCGGAGCGTTGCCGCCCGGGCGGTGGCTCTCCCCATGATGCATCTGCAAGGTCACCTGCGTAAATCACTTGGCAGATGCCTGGCAAAACAAACAAGATGCCCGCACATGCGGACCTGGAGATCCGCTCAGCGGATCCGGTGCACGCGCTGGCTGGTGAGTTCGTACCGTGCTCCGACCACGGCCAGCTTCCCGGTGGCGATCCGGGCGGCGAGATCGGGTTCCGCCGCCAGCCGGGAGCGGACCAGCCGGACGTTCTGGGTGACCGCGGCGTCGACGCGGGCGTCCCTGCCGAGCGAACGGTCGACGGCCGGACGGATCTGCTCCGCCAGGTAGCGCAGGTGGCCGGGCAGCTGCTCCAGCCCCTCCGCGGCGCGGACCGCGGCGGTCACCGCCCCGCAGGACTGGTGCCCGAGGACCACCACCAGCGGAATGGCCAGCTCGACGACCCCGAACGCGATGCTTCCGAGCACCGCGTCGTCCAGCACCTCACCGGCCGACCGTACGGTCATCAGATCGCCGAGCCCCTGGTCGAAGACCAGCTCCGGCGGGACGCGGGAGTCCACGCAGCCGAGGATGACGGCGAACGGGTGCTGTCCCCCGACCAGCGCCTGCCGTACGGTCCGCGTGGCGTCGGGATGCCGCTCGTGGAAGGTCCGCCAGCGGGCGTTGCCGGCCGACAGCTCGCGCAGCGCCGCCTCGGGCGTGCCGGGCCGCGGACCGTGCAGGCCCGTACGGGAGACGGCGCCGGTGGAGCCGCCGCCGGCCGCCAGGCCCGCACCCAGGGCCACGGCCGCGGTGAGGGCGCCCCGTACCAGGCGGCGCCGCCCGGGAGTCCCGTCGGCCCGGTGATGCTCGGCAAGGACGCTCATGCGGGCCCAAGCTAGGCCCCGCGGGGCCGGGGAGCCGGAGGCGGGCCCGCCCTTGGGGAACTCTTGGGCAAACGCGCGGCCGGTGGGTGGCCGTTCAGCCGCCGCCTCGCGACCCGGCCTGGCCCCGGTCGAAGTACGCGGCGAGGCCCGGTTCGAGCGGCGGCACCCGCCGGGGCGCGCCGCCGCCGCGCAGGGACTCCGTCGCCAGGCAGCCCACCGCGACCGCCATCCGGGCGGCGACCGGCGAGGTGTCCGTCGCTCCCCCGTGCCGTACGAAGCGCAGGAACTCGTCGATGAGCAGCGGGTCGGCGCCGCCGTGCCCGCCCGCGGCGTCCGCGTCGGGGACGGTGTGGGTGGTGTCCGGCTCGGCCCGGTATCCGGAGCGGCGGGCGTTCCAGACCCGGACCTCGGCGCCCGGACCGTCGCCGAAGTTCTCCAGGCGGCCGGCGTCGCCGATGACGGTGTAGTTGCGCCAGTAGTCGGGGGTGAAATGGCATTGCTGGTAGGCGGCGAGCACCCCGCCCGCGAGGCGCAGGTTGAGCAGCGAGACGTCCTCGACGTCGATGACGGGGTTGAGGCCGCGCTGGGTGTGCGGGGGCCAGTGGCCGTCCTCGGTGTACCAGTCCTCCGTCTTGGGCTCGCCGGGGGCCCGCCGGTGCGGGTTCTCCCCGTAGACCATCAGGTCGCCCATCGCCTGGACGTCCTCGGTGTAGGAGCCGGCCAGCCAGTGCAGTACGTCGATGTCGTGCGCGGCCTTCTGGAGCAGCAGGCCGGTGGTGTGGCGCCGCTCGGCGTGCCAGTCCTTGAAGTACCAGTCGCCTCCGTAGCCGACGAAGTGCCGGACCCAGACCGTCCGCACCCGGCCGATGGCACCGGCCCCGATCAGCTCGCGCATCATCCGTACGACGGGCATGTGGCGCATGTTGTGCCCGACGTACAGGCGGGTGCCCGTGGCGCGGGCGGTGCGCAGGATCGCGTCGCAACCGTCGACGGTGATGGCGAGCGGTTTCTCTACGAAGGCGGGCTTGCGGGCGAGGAGCGTCCGGCAGGCCAGCTCGGCGTGGGTGTGGTCGGGGGTCAGGACGAGGACGGCGTCGATGTCCGGATCCTCGATGACGGCCGCGGGATCGGCGGTGGTGCGCGCGCCCTCGAAGGCCGCGGCGGCGTCCGCCCTGGCCCGCGGATCGGGATCCGCGACGGCGGTGACGGCCGCGCCGCGGCCGGGCCGGTGTGCGGTGCGGGCGATGCTGCCGCGCAGCCCGTATCCGAGGACGCCGATGCGAAGGTCGGTGGTCATGGCCGAGTCCCTTCCCGGCGCACCCGCGTTCATCCGCCCGGCCGAGCACCGGATGCCGCCCGTGCCGGGCCGGGGCAGTCTGTGGGCAAGGCAGTCACCACCGCACAGACGAGGACCGCGCCATGTCCCACAGCCGGCGTATCGGCGTCATCACCGCGGCCGCAGCACTGCTGCTGACCGCCACCGCCTGCTCGGGCCTGGGCCGGAGCACCGTCGGCATGCTGACGTTCCGCGGCCACGACTCGCCGGTGGAGCTGAGCTACTCGAACACCTCGGTGAAGGGGTGCCACAGGATCTCCCTCCCGAAGGGGGCCACCCACGTGGAGAACAACACCCTCGTCGACGTCGTGCTGTACCGGACGCTCGACTGCAGCACGCCCTTGGGCAACGACGGCGTCTACGTCGCCACCACGCTCTCGAACGTCACGGCCCCGGTCAGCCTCCCGTGGCGCAGCTTCAGCGTCATCCACTGACGGCGGTCCGCGTACGGCGGGCCGGCACCCCGGAGGGGTCCCGGACCGTCGGTCCGGGACCGACGGTCCGGGACCCCTTCCTCGTTCCTGGGCGTCAGACCGGGAGGGAGTCGACCGTGGGGGCCACCGGGCCGAAGAGGTCGGCGATCGTGGTGAGGCTCGCCGCCCGGAGGGTGGCGGCCGGGACCGGGGTGCCGTCGGGCGCCGTGAGCGCACGCGTCGCGGTGGCCTCGGCGACGACGGTCGGGCGGTAGCCCAGGTTGAAGGCGCCCTGGGCGGTGAACGTGACGCACATGTGGGTCATGAAGCCGGCGATGACCAGGTCCGGGCCGGCGCCCAGCTGCTGAAGGGTCTTCTCCAGCTCGGTGGCGTGGAAGGCGTTCGGGACCTGCTTGACCACGACCGGCTCCCCGTCCAGCGGCGCGACCTCGGCGCTGATGGCGCCGGTCTCGGCCCGGATGTCGTACGGGGTGCCCTCGCCGCCGTCGTTGACGACGTGGATGACGGGGGCCGAGGCGGCCCGGGCCGCGGCCAGCAGCCGGGCGCCGGCAGCCAGGGCCTCCTCGGCGCCCTCCAGGGCCATCACGCCGGAGCGGTAGGTGTTCTGGAAGTCGATCATGATCAGGGTGGACTCGGCCAGCCGGGGCAGCGTGCCGGGCAGACCGAACACCTCGCGCAGAGTGGTGGAGGGGGTGGAGGGGGTGGAGGGGGTGGATGCAGACATGTCGGATCGTCCTTCTCTCGGGAAACGGGCACGGCGAAGCCGCGGCTCGGCGCGCGATCGCGCCGGGCGGTCAAGGGTGGGAACGGTGGGTGGGTGGGTGGTGAGCGTCGGCCGGCGTGAAGGTCAGTGGGCCGTGCGGAAACGGCGGCGGTAGGCGGCCGGGGTCGTGGCGATCTGCTTGCGGAAGGCCCTGTGCAGGGTCTCCACCGAGCCCAGGCCCGCCGCCGCGGCGACCTGTTCCAACGGCTGGTCGGTGGTCTCCAGCAGCCGCCGGGCGGCTTCCACCCGTACGGCCTCCACGTAGGCGGCGGGGCTGGTGCCCAGCTCCTTGCGGAACGTACGGGCGAAATGGCGCTCGCTCAGGCTCATCCGCGCCGCGAGCGCCGCCGCCGACAGGTCCGCGCCGAGGTTCTCGGTGATGTGGGCGCGCAGGGCGTCGATGTCCCGGCGGGAGGCCGCCGGGCGGCTGAGCGGCACGCTGAACTGGCTCTGGCCGCCCTGCCGCTTGAGGTACATGACCAGTTGCCGGGCCACCGCGAGGGCCAGTTCCTCGCCGTGGTCCTCGGCCACCAGGGCCAGCGTCAGGTCCATGCAGGCGCTGATCCCGGCCCCGGTCCACACCCGGCCCGACCGGACGAAGATCGGGTCCGGATCGACCTCGACCCGCGGGTGCTCGGCCGACAGCTGGCCGGCCGTGGACCAGTGGGTGGTGGCCCGGCGCCCGTCCAGCAGGCCGGCGGCCGCCAGCAGGTGGGCGCCGACGCACACCGAGGCCACGCGCGCGGCGTGCGGGGCGGTGGCGCCGATCCAGCGCACCACCTCCTCGTCGACCCGCGCGACCGGACCCTCCTCGGTCATCTCGACGGCGCCGGGCACCACGAGGGTGTCCACGGCGGCCCCGACCTCGTCGAAGGAGAGGTCGGTGACCAGCCGGACGCCGGCCGAGGTGGTGACCTGGCCGCCGTCCGGACCCGCCAGGCGCACGTCGTACAGCCGGCGCCCGGCCGCCCGGCCGGCGAGGGCGAAGACCTCGGCGGGGCCGGTGACGTCGAGCAGGTCGACATCGGGGAAGACCGCGATCACGACGCGGTGGGGCGTGGACATGTGTCCATCCTGGCCGGGCGGACAGGCGGCCGCAATGACGGTTGTCTGTCAGATCCGGACACCCGGCGGCCGAACCCCGACTGGAGCATGCCCCGTACGGCGCGGATGATGGAGGCACGAGGTCCGGGGGGCCCACGACGCCGGACACGGACGGTGACGCAATCATGTCCGCCAACGTTTCTTCGTACCGCTCGGTCAGGGTGTTCGCCGACCTCGACAGCCCGCTGTCGCGCTGGCTCTGGCTGGTCAAGTGGATCCTGGCGATCCCGCACTACATCGTGCTGTTCTTCCTCTGGATCGCCTTCATCGTGGTCAGCGTGATCGCCTTCTTCGCGATCCTGTTCACCGAGCGCTACCCCCGCGCCCTGTTCGACTTCAACGTGGGCGTGCTCCGCTGGTCGTGGCGGGTCTCGTACTACGCGTACGGGGCCCTCGCCACCGACCGGTACCCGCCCTTCAGCCTCGGCCCGGAGCCCGGCTACCCGGCGCGCCTGGAGATCGCCTACCCGGAGCGCCTGTCGCGGCCCCTGGTCCTGGTGAAGTGGTGGCTGCTGGCCATCCCCCAGTACCTGGTCATCGGCTTCTTCACCGGCGGCATGCGCCACGGCTGGTGCGCGGGCGGCGGTCTGATCACTCTGCTGGCCCTCTTCGCGGTGGTGGCGCTGGCCTTCACCTCCACCTACCCGCGGGGCCTTTTCGAGCTGATCGTGGGGCTGCACCGGTGGGTGCTGCGCGTCGCCGCGTACGCCGCGCTGATGACGGACGAGTACCCGCCGTTCCGCCTCGACCAGGGCGGGGACGATCCGGCGCCCGCCCCGGCCTCGGACCCGGCCGCATCCGCCTGACCGGACCCGGAACCAGCACGGGCCCGCGTCCGACCACCTCCGCGTGCGGGGAACCACCCGGCACCGGACGACGGGAGGGCCACGGATGGGCGGGCTGGACGTACGCATGCGGGGGGTCGCCTGCCGCCACGGCCGCGTCGAAGCGGTCGCCGACGTGGACCTGGAGATCGCGGCGGGCGAACGCGTCGCGCTGACCGGGACCAACGGCTCGGGCAAGACCACACTGCTGCGCGCGGTCCTCGGACTGCACCGCCAGGTGTCCGGCAGCATCCTGGTCGGCGGCCGCGGCACCGGATCGGCCGCCGAATGGGCCTGGCGGCGGCGCTCCTGCGCCTGGATCCCGCAGAAGCCGGCGGCCGGCCGGTTCCCGCTCCTCGGGGACGAGCTGCTGGCCAGCGGCGGCGCCCCCGCCGAGGCCGCCGAAGCGGCGCGCAAACTGGGCGTCGGCGCGCTGCTCGGCCGGCCCCTGCACACGCTGTCGGGCGGGCAGTTGCAGCGGATGTACCTGGCCCGGGCGATCGGAGCGGTGGCGGCCGGGGCCGAGGTGCTGCTGGCCGACGAGCCGACGGCGGCGCTGGACTTCGGCGGCCAGGAGGAGGCCGCCGACGTGCTGGCCGCCCTGCCGGTGACCCTCGTCGTGGTGACGCACGACCGGGCGCTCGCCCGGCGCTGTGACCGCGTACTGGAGATGGCCGCGGGCCGCCTGCGGGAGGTCGCGTGATCCTCGCGGACGCCCTCGCCGCCGCCGACCTCGGTGAGCTGCTCCATCTGCTCCCCGTCCGGCGGGCGGGCTTCGCCCTGGTGCTGGCGGCGGTCGGCCTGCCGGTGGTCGGCGTGGTCATCGTCGGTCTCGACATCATGCCGGTGCGCTTCGCGATGATGCACGTCGCCCTGCTGGGCATCGCGATCGGGCTGCTGACCGGGCTCGATCCGATGCTGTGCGCGCTGGTCGCCTGCGCCCTGGCGGGGGCCGGGGTGGCGCCGCTCGCCCGTACCCCCGACGGACTGTCCGGGGCGATGGGCCTGCTGATGAGCCTGGCCATCGCGGCCGCGCTGCTCGTGCTCGCCGTGTCGGGGGTCAACGCCTCCGGTGCGTTCGCCCTCCTGTGGGGCTCGATCCTGTCCGTGGGCACCGCCGATCTCGTGGTGCTCGGCGCGCTGGCGGTCCTCGTACCGGGACTGCTGTGGTGGCGGCGGCGCGATGTGGCCCTGCTGCTGTACGACCGTGAGCTGGCCCAGTGTTCGGGTGTCCCGGTGCGGGCGCTGACGGTCGTCCTGCTGGTCCTGGTCGCGGTGGCGGTCGCCGGGGCGATCAAGCTCACCGGCGCGCTGCTCGTCGACGCCCTCACCCTGCTGCCCGCGCTCGCGGCACGCCGCCTGGGCACCTCGCTGCGGTCGATCACCCTGTGGGCGGTCGGCATCGGGGTGGCGGTGAACCTCACCGGTTTCCTGGTCGCCCTGCGGCTCGACTGGCCACCGGGTCCGGTCCTCGTCCTCACCGCGGGGGCGCTCGTCCTCGCGGTCCATCTCGTCCCCGAACGGAGCATCAGCACATGGCGCGCATCCGCGTCCGATTCGCTTCCCTCCTCGCACTGAGCGCGGCGCTGACGGCACTGGTCGCCGGCTGCGGCAACGGCGGTGCCGGCGGCACCGGCGGCGACTCCGACACCGCTTCGAAGGACGGCACGACCGCCCGCCGGGGCGGGCAGCCGGTCGTCGTGGTCACCACCGCCTGGGAGGGCGCCTTCGCCAAGGCCGCCGGAGCCCGGGACGTGAGGGTGATCGTGCCCCAGTCGGTGCACCACGCCCCGGACTACGACCCCAAGCCCTCCGACCTCGCGGCCGTGGGCAAGGCCGACTTCGTGCTCTACGCCCCCTTCGAACCGTACGCGGCGAAGATCAAGGAGGCGGCCGGCTCGAAGGCCGAACTGGTCGAGGTGGACCTCGACAACGACGCCGACAAGGTCAAGGCCGAAGTGGCCAGACTGGGCGAGCTGTTCGGCACCGAGGAGACCGCCGCGGGGTGGACGGCGTCCTTCGACGCCGAGTACGCGAAGCTGTCGAAGGAGGTCCAGGGGTCCTGGCCGGGCGGCAAGAGCCCGGCCGTCGTCAGCCAGGTGTTCACCGTGTGGTCCGCGAAGCTGGCCGGGGCCGCGCCGGTCGGCACGTACGGCCCGGAGGCCGTCACCCCCGAGCAGCTCGCCGAACTCTCCGGGAAGAAACCGTCCTTGGTCCTGGACAACGCCCACATGACGACCGGGACCGTCCTGCCCGACTCGGGCGCCCGGCAGATCGAGATCGTCAACTATCCGGGCACGGACCTGGACTTGCTGCCGGTCTACCGCAACGCGGCGGCCGAACTGAAGAAGGCCGCGGGCGGCTCCTGACCGTCCGGCGCGCACGAAGGGCGGGAGAGCGGCTCCGGTTGCCCTCCCGCCCTTCGTGCGCGTCCTGCGCCGCCGTACCGCCCGGCTCCGTCAGCCCGCGTGGGCCAGCGGAGGGGCGGGGGCCGCCGCGGCGGCGGTGGGCCCGGGCCCCGTGAGCCGCTCGCGCAGGGCGGCGCGGTCGGGTTTGCCGGCGGGCGTGAGGGGGAGTTCCGCGATCACCAGCAGGCGTTCGGGGTGCTTGCGCTGTTCGAGCCCGCGGCCCGCGAGGTGCTCGCCGAGTGACGCGAGGGTGGGGGCCTCGGGACCGCGCGGTACGACGCAGGCCGCGAGGCGCTCGCCCATCAGCCGGTCCGGGACGCCGACGCACACCACGTCCCGTACCCGGGGGTGCGAGGCGAGCTCCCGCTCCACCTCGGCGGGGCTGATGTTGGCCCCGCCGCGGATCACGATGTCCTTGAGGCGGCCGACGAGGCGCAGCACCCCGTCCCCGCCGATCACGCCCAGGTCGCCGGTGCGGACCCAGCCCTCGGGGGTGCGGTAGCGGGCGTCCAGCTCCGGGGCGCCGACGTAGCACATCGGGGTCATGGGACCTCGGGCGACGATCTCGCCGATCTCCCCGTCCGGGAGCCGCTCGTGCGTGTCGGGGTCGGTGATGCGGATGTCCGCGACCCGGGGGTCGGGGCGGCCCGCCACCACACCAGTGGAGCCGGCCTCCGGGGCTTCTTCTCGCAGGCCGGTGTGACAGTTGACCCCGTCGGCCGAGCCGTAGAGGTTGACGACCGGGCAGCCGAAGGCGCGGGCGGCATCCCCGGCCGTGGTCTCGTCCAGGGCCGAGCCGCCGAGGACCAGGGCGGTGGGCGCGGGCAGTTCCTCCCGCCCGGGTGCGAGGCCCTCCAACCGGTCCAGCATCATGCGGACCATCGTCGGAACGCCCAGGACGTGCGTCGGCCGGTGCTCGCGGATGGCGGCGAGGGCGGACTCCGGGGTGAAGTGGTCGAGCAGGACCAGCGTTCCGCCGTGCCGGGCGAGCGTGACGGCGGTGCCGTTGGAGCCGAACGCCGATCCGAGCGGTACGAGGAACAGGCAGCGCGGCGGGGCCCCTTCGGGCATGAGCGACGCCAGGAAGTTGCCCCGGCCCCCGGCGAGCGCGTTGTGGGAGTAGGCGACCATCTTCGGATCCGCCTCCGAGCCCGAGGAGACGAGGATGCGGGCGGCGCTGTCGGGGTCGGGGCGGGCGGGCACGAAGGCGGCCGGGTCGGAGCGAAGCAGCCCCGTCAGGGCAATCGTTCCTTCAGGTGCGCTCCCGACCCGCCCGGCGGCGATGACATGGTGCAGCTCGGGCAGGGCCGGGGCCAGGGCGAGGAGTTCGGCGGCAGGGCGGCCGCCCCGGTGTTCGACGGCCGCGATGACCGCGACGGCCTCCGCCCTGCGCAGCAGCGCTCCGGCCTCCAGGCGTCCCCGGCCGACCGGGAAGGGCAGCGCCACCGCGCCCAGGGCGGCCAGGGCCAGATCGGCGATGACCGCGCCCCGGCCGTTGGGGAGCTGCACGCCGACGACCTCCCCGGGCCGTACGCCGAGGCCGGCGAGCCCGGCGGCCAGACGGCGCACCTTGCGGTCCAGCGCGGTGCGGCAGAGCTTGCCCTTGTCGTCGATGACGGCGGTGGCGTGCGGGTCGGCGATCTGACGGGCCCGGAACAGGCTGTAGAGGTCGAGGTCGGGGCAGGTCCCTTCGACCGCCCAGCCGCGGCGGAGGCCGGCGGGCAGCAGATCGTGCAGGGCGACGGTCACAGGAAGCTCCAGGGGTCGGGGACGGCCGGGGCGCCGTGCGCGTCGCGGCTGATCGAGCCGGGGAAGCGCCGGTCGTGACGCAGGTCGCCCGGATCGGCGGTGACCGCGGTCGCGGACAGGCCGTGGGCGCGCAGCTGCGCCAGGGCCGCGGTGGTGGGCAGTTCGCTCAGGTCGTACGCGCCGGCCGCGGGCGCACAGGTGTCGGTGGGGGCGATCCAGCCGTCCGCGGTGCGCAGCGGGCGGCGGAAGCCGGCCGGCCGGCGCGGGTCCTGCCCGCGCAGCGCCCGGCGCAGGGCGGGGGCGGTGAGCGCGTCGGCGGCTCCGAGCAGGGAGGAGTCGACGCGGACGCCCGCTCCGCCGTTGCGCTCGCGCAGCAGCAGCCCCGCCAGGACGGCTTCGGCGCCGAGCAGTCCGCCCAGCACGTCGAGCAGGGTCATCAGGGAGGGCGCGGGCGGCTCGTCCCGCGGCCGGGCGGCCTCGCCGACGCCGGTGCGGGCCTGGACCATGAAGTCCGTACCCATCGGGGCGTCGCGGATCCGGCCCGCCCAGCCGCCCGTGTACGCGTAGACGAGCCCGGGGTTCACGGCCGCCAGATGGGCCGAGTCGAGACCCAGCGCGGCCGCCTTGCCGGGGGCCCAGTTGTGCAGGAAGACGTCCGCCCCGACGGCCATCTCGCGCAGCCGGCGCCGATCGGCGGCCGACTTGATGTCCACCTCGACGGCCTTCTTGCCGCGGTTCAGCGCGAGCCAGCGGGCGGAGGTCCCGGAGCAGGCGGGCGGCATCCCGCGCAGCGGGTCGCCGCCCGGGGGCTCGATCCGTACGACCTCGGCGCCGAGCAGGCCCAGCAGGTGTGCGGCGAGCGGGGCCTGGATCCGGCGGCCCGCTTCGAGCACGGTCAGCCCGGCCAGCGGCCGCCCGGGGCGGGGCGGGCCGGGCTCGCGGGGCGCGAACCGGGACCGGGGGCCGGATCCGTACGGGGTGAGGGACCAGGGCGCTGCGCCGTCGTGTTCGGCGGCGCGCTCGTCGAGGGTCCGCAGGCGGCAGACCTCGGCGCCGCAGGCCGCGGCGGCCGCCTCGATCCGCCGCCAGGTGTGCGTACGGGCGGTGGTGTGCAGGGCCGCCGGGAAGGGGGCACAGGCGGTGGCGTACCGGAACTGGAACGGCCGCCACCCGGCCCGCACGGCGCCGAAGGGAGCCTCCAGGGCCCGCCAGAACGCGGCCCAGGCGCCCGGATCGAGGGTCTCCAGCTCGAAGAGCACTCCGTCGGAGGATGTGAACGGGGGTCCCCCGGGAGCCAGTTCGGCGGCCTCGCCCTCGTCGGCACCGGACGCGGCGAGGTACTGGGAGACCGCCAGCAGTCCGGCCCGGTCGGCGCTCGTGGTCACCCTGGCGGCCCGGCCGCCGCGGGCCTGGGCCAGCAGCCCGGCGAGCAGCCCCTGTACGGCGAGCACCCCCGTGGCGGTGGCGGCGAAGTCCACGGCCAGGCCGCGGGGGGCGCCGTCGCGCCGCCCGTGGACGGCCATGATGCCGGTGGCGGCCTGGACGGTCGCCTCGTCGGTCATACCGCCGGCCGGGTTCGCCGACCAGCGCACGATCGCGTCCTGGCGGCCGAAATCGCCCCCGGACAGGGCGATGCGCGCCGTACCCCGGTCGCGGGGCTCGGCCGGGTCGGGTCTCCTCGCCGTCTCGGCTCCCGCCTCCGCTCCCGCTCCCGCTCCGGCACCGAGGAGCCTGAGGTGCTCCAGGGCCGGTCCGGACAGCTCGGGCGGTCCCGAGGCGGTGAGGTGCAGTCCTTCGAGCGGCCGGACCGTACGGGTGACGGCTGGTGAAGCCATGCCTCTCCTCTGCTCGGATGTGCGCGACACGGGAACCAAGCCGGCTGCGCGCCCGACCAGTTCCCCGGGAAGTCAGTCGGACTGTCGTTCCCACGGGTTCCCGGCACATGGGAGGAATGCGGTGGAGAGCCAGGAAGACGCGTTGAGGGACCGGGTCGCGCAGTTCGTCCGGAGCCGCGTCATGCCCTGTGAGCCCGTACTCGACGCGGGCGGCCCGCAAGCCGCGGCCGCCTTGCGGGAGTTGCAGGCACAGGCCAGGCAGGAGGGGCTGTGGGGACTGCCGCTCCCCGCAGAACTCGGCGGCCAGGGGCTCCCCTTCGCCCGGTACGCCCGGCTCGCCGAGGCCGAGGGGGCCAGCGACCACGGACCGGCGGCCCTCGGCTCCGCGTCCCTGCTCGACGCCACCATGCTCTGGAAGCACGGCGGCGACCGGATCCGCGACCGGTACCCGGCGCGGCTGGCCGCCGGCGGGCTGCGCGCCTGCTACGCGATGACCGAACCGGACACCCCGGGCACCGACCCGTCCGGTACCTCGACCCGCGCCGAGGAGCAGCCCGACGGGAGCTGGCGCGTCAGCGGCCGCAAATGGTTCGTCTCGGGAGCGGGCGGGGCCGATCTGGTGACCGTCCTCGCCCGGACCGACGGGGAACCGGGAGATCGCGAGGGACTGTCCCTGCTGGTCGTCCCCACGGATTCCCCCGGATTCCGCGTCGTACGGGAACTGCCCGTGCTCGGAGCCCGCGGCCAGTGGGAGATCGGCTTCGAGCAGGTCTGCGTGGACGCCGACCACCTCCTGGGCGGGCGCGGACAGGCCTTGACCATCGCCGCGGAACGACTTCGGCTGGGCCGGACCCTGCGCTGCCTGCGCTGGCTCGGCCAGGCGCAGCGCGCCTTCGACCTGATGTGCGTGCGCGCCGGCTCCCGTACGGGATCGCGCGGTCCGCTGGCCGGCCACCAGCTCGTGCAGAGCCATGTCTTCGAGGCGCTGCTCGCCCTGCGCAGCACCCGCCCGCTGGTCCACGAGGCCGCGGCGAAGATCGCCGCCGGCCTGGACGCGCACGTGGAGGTGGGGCTGGCCAAGGTCGCCGCGGCCCGCATGCTGGAGCGGGTCGTGGACGCGGCCGTCCAGGTCCACGGCGCGGCCGGGCTCGGTCCCGACACCCCGCTCCCGGCGCTGCTGCGCACCGGCCGCGCGGCCCGCATCCTCGACGGCCCCGACGAGCTCCACGTCACTTCGGTGGCCCGCCGGGTCCTGCGCACGTACGAGGATGACACCCCCTAGCTAGGGGGTGTCCGCATAGTCCCGCCTGCCCCGCGGCGCCCGGCAGCCCGCCCTGCGGGCGGACGCCGCCACTTCGCGGACACCCCCTAGATCTCCCCGGTACCGACCAGGCCCGTCAGGGCCGCCAGGCCGAGCGCGAGGAAGAAGTCGCCCCACACCAGCTCGTGCCGGGCCGCCAGGCCCTTTCCCGCGTCGTAGCAGCCGTCCAGCAGCATGCCCCGGGTGAGGTGCTCGCCCACCAGGCGCTCCAGGATCGCGGCCGCCCGGTACGCGTACTGCGACGCGGCCCGGCAGCCCGGAACGCGGGCGAGTTTCAGCAGCGCCACGGCCGCGATGGCGGCGGCCGAGGTGTCCAGCGGGCCGGCCGGCCGCCCCTCGTCCGCGAGGGGGACGAGGGGGGTGCAGGGACGGGTCCAGGCGTCGGCCAGCCGCTCCGCCGCGGCCTCCAGCCGGTCGGGGGCGATCCGGGCCACCCCGGGCCGGTGCAGGGCGTCGGCCACCGCCAGCAGCAGCCAGGCGTCGCCCCGGCTCCAGCCGGCCCGCGGCTCCCGGTACGCCCGCCAGCCCGCCCCCGCGTCGAACTCCCAGGCCGGTACGGTGCGTGCGCCCGCACCGAGGCACAGGTCGAGGTGCCGGTGCAGGTGGGAGGCGGCGGCCCGTTCGCCGTCCGGGCCGGCGGCGGCGAGCAGCCCCACCATGCCGGGTACGCCGTCGACCCTGGCCAGCAGCCGGGGGCCGCCGAAGGCCGATCCCCAGGGCACCAGGCCGAGTTCGGGGTCGAGCGCGGCCAACGCGGCCCCGGCCGCCCGGGCCCGCAGCTCCCGCGCTCCGAGGTCACCGTCGGCGAACGCCGTGCCGTACCAGAGGATCAGCCCGCGCGTCGCGGTGTCGGCCTCGATCCACTCGGCCAGCCGGGCCGTGCACGCGGCGGCGGCCGCCCGGTCGGCCGCCGCCCCGGTGTGCCGGGCCCGCAGCCACAGCAGTCCGGCCCAGAACCCGCCGGTCCACGCACCGCGTCCGGTGGTGGTCCAGCGGCCGGTCTCCGGGTCGGCGTACAGCGGGAACCGGTCGCCGGTCTCGGTACGGGTGACGGCGGCCCGGTCGAGTACGTCGGCCAGCGCCCGCCCGGCCCAGTTCGCGGGGGTCACGCGGCTGCCTCCGTACGCGGGCCGCGCCGCCGTTCCCGTACGGCCCAGGCCGTCGCGACGGCCGCGGCCGCGGCGAACTCCGCGGCGACCAGCAGCCAGCCTGGCCCGTACCGGCCCTCCTGCGCGAGCCGGCCGAACAGCACCGGACCGACCGCGAAACCGGCGAAGAACCCGGCGGCGACGAGCGCGGAGTCCTGGCCGGCCCGGCCGGGGGCGGCCCGCTGCATCACCAGCACCATCGAGACGGCGTTGCCGGAGACGGCGAACACCCCCACGGCGACGACCGCTACCCAGACCAGCTGGTGCGCGTACAGCGCGGCGGCCAGCAGGCAGGCGGCCGGTACGGCGCCTGCCGCCAGAGCGCCGGGCAGCCACTCGGCGCGCCCCGGCCGCGCCGCCTTCGACCAGCCCACCCGGCCGGCGATGCCCGCGACGCCGAGGACGGCCACCAGGGCCGCAGCCGCCGTCGGCCCCATGCCCAGCTCCCGGGTGCCGAAGAGGGCCACGTACGTGTTGACCGAGGCTATCGCGCAGCCCAGGAAGAGGGAGAAGACCGTCAGCCAGGCGATGGCGCCGCGCGGGACGAGCGGGGCGCGCGGTGGCGCGGACCCCGCCGGCGGGTCGGCGGGCAGGGCGCGGTGCGCCCAGAGGGCGGCCAGCGCGGCCGCGGCGGCGGCCGTCCACACGGCGCCGCGCCAGCCGATGGCGCCGGCCAGCGCCGCCAGCGGCAACCCGGCGGCGAACGCGCCGAGCTGGACTCCGGACTGCTTCATACCGGTCACCGAGCCGCGCCGGGCGGGCGGGACCGCGGCCAGGATCGCCTTGTTGGTCGCGGGGTTGGCGAGCGCCTGCGGCAGCCCGCCCAGCGCCACGGCCGCGAGGAGGAAGCCCGGGCCGGGCGCCGCGCCGATGAGCGCGAGCGCGGCCCCCGACACCAGCAGCAGGACCACGAGGGAGCGGCGCGGGCCCGTCCGGTCCACCATGCGCCCGCCGACGGGCGAGAGCAGGGCGGCCGCCCCGAAGCCGATCGTGGTCGTCAGGCCGAGGACGGTCGGCGAGACCCCCGCCCCGTCCACGAGCCGCGGACCGAACGCGCCGAGCAGGAACAGCTGGAGCATCGAGAAGGCCATGGCACTGGTGAGCAGCGCCGTCAGCCGGCCGTCCGCCGCCGCTGCGGCGGTCTTCGCCGATGCCGTCCGCTCCGCCACCACTGACTCCGTTCCATGGCCGTCATTTCGGTCCACGGCAGGAGTCGGGGCGGCGAACTCATGGGTTCCCGGATGCTGTTGTGGCGTAGGACACATGTGGTTTTGTCCGGTCGTGCCAATTCTCGGCGCCCCCCTGTGGCCCTCTTGAGAGCGGTGCGACGATGAGCCCGCCATGATTCCCGACCGGTGTTGCCGCGCCTTCAGGGCCGCCTTGTTCGCGGCCATCTGCGTGCTGCTCGCCTCCCTCGGCCACCTCCTCATGTCGGGGCAGACCGTCCCCTGGTGGGCGATGGCGGTCGCCGCGGCGGCCACCGGAGGGGTCGCCTGGATCCTCGCCGATCGTGAACGCGGCCTCCTGGCCGTCACCTGCGCGACCGTCGCCGCCCAGGCCGCCCTGCACACCGCGTTCTCCCTGGCCCATGCGGCCGTCCGCCCGTCGACGGCCCCGGCTCCGCCGCCCGGTGCGGGCGGGCACGCCCACCACGCGGCGCACACGATGGCCGACAGCGGCATGAGCATGCCGATGCAGACACCCCTGCAGATGCAACTGCCGATGCCGCTGCCGATGTCCTCCGGGCACGGCGTCGCCTCCGCCTCACCGACCGGCATGCTGGCCGCCCACCTGCTCGCCGCCCTGCTCTGCGGGCTCTGGCTCGCGTACGGGGAGCAGGGCGCGTTCCGCGTCCTGCGGGCCCTGGCCGGCCTGCTGCTCGTACCGCTTCGACGGGCCTTCCGGCCGCCCGTACCCGCCGGCCTCCCGCGCCGCCGGATCTGCCCGGACCTCCGCGCACGGCCGCTGCGCGGGCTCCTGCTCGTCCACGCCCTCACTTCACGGGGTCCGCCTCCCGGGACCGCTGTCATCTGACAGCCGGCTCACCGACGCGCGCCGCCGCTGCGCTGCGCGCCTCGGTCATCGGCCTCGCCGTCCGGCGGGCCGTACCGCTCACCGGCCCGCCCCGCCCCCGCGCCCGCGGTGGGTACGCGGCGCCGGACCCGGAGTCCGGAATCCCGGAAGGACCTCAGGCGATGACCCCTGCCCTGCTTCCCCTGCCGACCACGGCCGAGACGGCACCCCCGCGCCACCACGGCGGCCCGGACGAGCCGACGACCCTGCTGGCGCTCGCCGCGCGCGGCGGCGACCCCGACGCGGTGGACCGTTTCGTACGCGCCCTGCACCGCGACGTCCGGCGCTACGTGGCCTACCTCAGCTCCGATCCGCAGTCGGCGGACGACCTGACCCAGGAGACGTTCCTGCGCGCCCTGGGCAGCCTGCACCGCTTCGAGGGCCGCTCCTCGGCCCGTACGTGGCTGCTCTCGATCGCCCGGCGCACCGTGATCGACAGCCTCCGCCACAAGGCGGCCCGCCCCCGGATCTCGGACCGGGACGACTGGCAGAGCGCCGCCGAACGGGCCCAGCCGCGCGACCTGCCCGGCTTCGAGGACGGGATCGCCCTGGCGGAGCTGCTGGGGACGATCCCCGCCGAACGCCGCGCGGTCTTCGTCCTCACCCAGGTCCTGGGGCTGCCGTACGCGGAGGTGGCGAGCGCGCTCGGCTGTCCGATCGGCACGGTCCGCTCCCGCGTGGCCCGCGCCCGCACCTCGCTCATGGAGCTGCTCACGGACGCCGACGCGGACCTGCCGGCCCTCGCGGCTCCGGCGGCCGCCTGACCGACCGCCCACCGGCCGGGGCGGAGCTCTCGCCCCGGCCGGTGGCCGCCGCGACGCGGCGCCCTATCCGCCGCCCTTCAGCCGGCGGACCACCTCGTCGGACACCCGCTTCTGGAGGTCGGCTAGTTGCTCGGGCGTGTACGTGGTGAGATCGCCGGGGTCCTTGGCGCCGCCCGGACTCGGGCCCGCCTGCTGCTGTTGCTGTTTCTCCTGCTCCCGGCGCCGGAGCTCCTGCTCCTCCGGCGAACCGGGCGCCGCGTACGCGCACTTGATGAGGGCTCCGTCGGCGGCCTTCAGACAGGTCGCCTCGCGCCCGCCCACCTGGCCGCGGCCCTCGACCCGGTACCGGATGTTCTGCTCGCTGCCGACCGTGGCGGTCCAGGTGCTGCCGCCGGTCGGCACCACCTCGAACACCTGGTCGTCGTTGTAGCAGCAGACGTCGCGGTACTCGGCCTTGATCAGCGCGACGAGCGCCTTGGGCGAGGACCAGGTCGGGTTGAGCCGGTGCACGGTCATCGGGGCCAGTCCGCGGCCCTGGTGGCGGGTCGGCACGGTCGAGACGGCCACCACCGAGCTGGCCTCCCCCTGCGGGGTGAGGGGGGTGACGTACGCGCTGCGCCCGCTGGCATCGCGGTACTGGAGGGTGAACTCCGACTCGTTGCCCGCGTTGGCCCCGTCCTCGGAGGCGTCCCAGCCGCTGCGCTCGAACCACCAGTCGCTGAAGCTGCCGACGGCGGCGGTCCCCTCCCGCTGCCGGGCCGCGAGGCTGAGCGGATAGGAGGGACCGGGCACCTTCGCCGTGTCGGTGGTGATGGTGAGCTTGCCGGTCTTCCCGTCGTAGAGCGCGAGTCCGGCGGGCCGTTCGGTCACCACCAGGATCCCGGTCTGGCGTTTGAGGGGGACGACCACGGTCGGGGTGTCGCCCTGACAGGTCACGTACGCGTCGTCGGCGTCGAAGCGCACCCAGCGCTGCCGGGCCGAGATCCGGCGCCCCAGGTTGTGGCCGAACCAGCCGCCGATCCGCGCGTCGGCCTTGTCGATGTCGAAGGAACAGCGTTGCTGGCTGCGGCTGTTGCCGCCGAGCGGGACGTCCTGCTCCAGGCCGACCTCGTATCCGGAGAGCCAGCCGCGCCGCTCGACGAGGGTCGCGAAGCGGTCCGCGTCGGGCAGGTAGGTGATGTCGGAGATCTCGCCGGTGACGTCGCCGAGGTGCGGGGCGGCCTGCGCCTTCCCGACCACGTAGGGCGCCCGGGCCGCCAGTTCGGGCACCGGTTCGCTCACGATCTGCACGTTCTGCATGTACGCCCGGTCCTGGAGGTACGACCCGTACACCAGCCACCAGATCCCCAGGCCCAGCCCGAGGACTGCGCCCATCCAGCCGAGGACCACCCCGGCGCTCCCGCCGCCCGCACCGCCGCCCCGCCCGCCGCGGACGCGCTTCAGCACCAGGCCCACCAGCAGGAGGAGGGCGAGGAGCAGCAGGGGCGCGGCCAGCCAGGACAGGAGTTTGCGGCCCTCCCACACGATGATCGTGGTGGCGTACGAGGCCCACCAGAAGAACAGCCCCGCCAGAAGGACGGGTATCCCCACCCACCATGCCCGCGATGCGCGCCCCATGACCGCCCCCCGACGTCAGCTGCCCAAATTCTGTACCGCGGAAGGGCGGTTGTCAGCCGTTCGGCGGGAGTCACGGTGAGGTGACGCCCCGGGGGGCCGGACACCTCGGGAGGGGCGGGCGGTCCTTCGTCCGCACCGCCGGCAGCCAGCCGACGGCCGCCTTCGCCCCGGCCGGGTCCGCGCTCGGCAGGCGGACCCGGAACCAGTGCGTGGACCGCGTGTCCGATTCGTCGATGACCACTTCGCCGCTCAGGAGCTGGCAGTCGGCGTCGAGGACGTCGGCGTGCCAGACCCGGGTCGGCACGACGTTCCCGGCGATGTACGGCCGCAGGGGGTCGATCGCCAGGCCGAGGCTGCACCGCGGGTCCCGGTCCGTACGGTCCCGGCAGGCGCTTTCGGCATTGAACACCCTCACCTGGAGCGGTGGTTCGGCGGTACCGACGCGCGCGGCGCCGACCCCCTCCCGGGCGGAGTGCCCCGCGTACGACCAGATCGCGGAACCGGCCGCCCCGCATGCCGCGAGGACGAGGAGGGCGGTGCGCGCCGTCCGCCGAAGGCGGCCCCTCCTGCTCCGGGGGGCGCAACCGCCCGCCCGCCGGGCCTCGATCCGCTCCAGCAGGCTCTCCGCGGTGTGCGCCGCGCGGGCGGCGTGCGTCGGGGCGAGGCAGTCGGTGGCCAGGGCGCGCCAGAACTCCGGGACGCCGTTGGCCATGCGCAGGGGCGCGCGCCCCGCCGCGTACTCCTGTACGGCGGCGCCCCGCGCGACCGGTGTGGCACCGGAGAACAGCGGGGCACCCGAGGCGAACACCTCGTGGATCACGATGCCCAGGGCCCAGATGTCGGCGCTGGGACGGATCTCCACGCCCAGCTCCCCGAGCGGTGCCCTCCAGCGCTCGGGCGGCAGGTAGTCCAGGGTGCCCATCGGGGGCCCGTGCCCGTGCGTGCCGGTGGTCAGCTCGGCGGCGAGGCCGAAGTCGGAGAGCTTGACCGAACCGTCCTCGCCGATGAGGACGTTCTCGGGCTTGAGATCGGCGTGCACCCACCCGGCGCGGTGCAGATGGGCCAGCCCCTCGCAGATCCCGGCGATCAGCCGGGCGCCCTCGGCCTCGGTGATCCCCGAGCCGAGCAGGTCGCGCAGGCTGCCCCGGGCCCGCTCCATGACCAGGACGATCGCGCCGTCGAGTTCCGGCTGCTCCGGTGCGCTGAGGACGGTGCTGTCCAGCAGCCGGACGAGCCGCGGATGGCCCGCGCGTACCCCGATCTCGACCTCGCGCCGGGCCGCCTCGGCCACGCCCCGGGCCTGGCGCGGTGCGAGCCCGGAGGTCGGCATGATCTTGAGGGCCACCTCGCGGGTCTCCGCGGCCGCCCCCGGCCCGTCGGCCGCCGACCGCCGTCCCGCGTACACGGTGGCCCAGCCCCCGGCCCCGATGGGCTCGGTGACCACCCAGTCGCCCACCCGATGGCCCGGGGGCAGCAGTTCGGTGTGGCCGCTGTCCCACGAGGCGTCCGGACCGCCCGGACCCCCCGGCCCCTGCAACCGCATCACGTCGCCTACCGCCCCCGCGCGCCCGCTTCGGCCCGGGGCGGCAGCAACGCGAGGTGTTCCTCCCGCACGACGGCGAACTTCAGGGCGAGCCCGACGACGGCGTCCCGCTTCCCGTTGCGGCGGTCGCCCGCCCCGGGCACGCCTCCCGCGCCGGTTTCGGGCGCGGCGGCCGCGACGCCGATCCGCAGTTTCTCGTCGGCCAGGTAGTCGATGTGCGAGCTGACCGCGCGCGCCGTCAGCCGCCCTCCGGTGGCATGGCCCCGCAGCCGCTCGACGACCTGCGGGGTGGTGGGCACCGCGACCGGCGACTGGTCGCGCAGCCAGGGTTCGCAGAGGGCGACGAGCACGAGGAAGTACGTGGCCGTCTCGTCCAGGGAGTACGCCGTGACGGTACGGCTCGCCCAGGAGCCGCCCGTGCCGGGCGGGTCCAGGTAGACGTGATCGGGCGCGAACACCTGGAAGGAGACGGTGGTGCCGCGCCGCGTGGGCAGCACCACCCGCGAGAACTCGAACGGGATCGGCGCCCCGGCCCGGCGCGGCGACACCCGCAGGTACTCGCCGGCCCCCTCCGGGTTCTCCACGAGATAGGCCTGCGTGGTGCTGTGGTTGGTCAGCTGCCAGTGGTCGTCGGTGACCCGGATCTCCCCGGCCAGCCGGGAGATCGCCTCGTCGGCGAGCCGCAGTTCGACCGGGGTCTTCGCCGAGCCGCGTCCGAACCGCGCGACCTCGCCCGGTCCGAGCCGCAACGTCACCGCCTCGCCGCCCGGCTCCCCGTCGGCGCCGCCGCCGCTCCCCTGCGGCAGATGCACGACTATGCCGCTCACCACTCCCCCTGTACGACGTGCTGACAAGACGTCGTACAAGGAACGGTACCGGTTGGAAGGCCGCCCACAGGGCGGTACTCCGGCCAATTCCGGGGCCCCCGCGCGCCCGGGCTCAGTACGCGGGCGAGCCCGCCGGGAGGGGTGCGACCAGGCGTTCCCCGAAGGCGTTCCACGGTCCCCAGCCACCGCTGGGCCGCTCCTGGACGCGGGTACGGATCCGGCCATCCGCGGTGACGGCGAAGACGTGGATCCGCCCGGTGGCGTCGGCCGCGGCCGTGGGCGTGGCGGCGAGCGGGGCCGCGGGCTCACCGAACTCCTGCGCCGCGGCCCAGGTTCCGCCGGGATCGGCGTACCAGCGGTGGACGAGCCGGGCCCCGCCGGGCGACAGGGCGAAGGCCTCCAGCCGCCCGTCGGCGCCGGGGGCGAGCGCCGGGGCCGCGGCCGACCAGCCGAACAGGTGCTGCCAGTCGCCCCAGCCGCCGCTGGGTACCGTCTGGCGCCGGTGGAAGGTCGCCAGGCCGGAGGGGGCGACGGCGGCGACGGTGAGCCGGCCCGAACCGTCCCGGGCCACGCGCGGCGCGCCGCCGGCGGCCGTACCGAACGGCTGCCATGCCGCGGCCCAGGCTCCGCCCGGGGCCTCCTGCCAGCGGTGGTGGATGGCGGAGCCGCCCGGTGCGAGGGCGAACACCTCCAGCCGGCCGTCGGCGTTGGCGGCGACGGCCGGGGGCGCGCCGACCGGACCGCCGAAGGCCCCGTCCCACTCTTCCCAGGCCGGCGAGCCGGGCGACCGCTGCCGGCGCCGCGCGAGGCAGGCGCCCGCGGGGGCGGGTGCGAAGGCCTCCAGCCGGCCGTCGCCGCCCCGGGCGACGGCGGGGGCGGCTCCCGCCGGGCCGCCGAACTCCTCCCAGTCGTACCAGCCGCCGTCGGGCCGCTGCGCGCGGTGGTGCAGGTTGGCGCCGCCCGGGGCGAGGGAGAAGACCTCCAGCCGGCCGTCGGCGTCGCGGCCGAGGGTGGGTACCGCCCCGGCCGGCCCGCCGAAGGACTCCCACGCGGACCACGTGTCGGTTTGCGGGTCGAGCTGGACGCGCCGCAGGATCGACCGGTCACCGGCGTCGAGCGCGAACACCGTCAGCCGGTCCTCCACGTCTCTTGCGACGACCGGGTTGTCCAGGCTCTGCCAGGGCGGCGGTCCGTCGTCCCGCCAGCGCAGGGGTGCCACGTACAGGCCCTGGCGGAACCAGCCCGCGGCGCTCGCGTACCACTCCCGCCCGTCGGAGACCACCTCGACGGCGTGGCCGGGGACATGCCCCGCGTAACCGCCCTGGCCGAAGCGGAAGGGGTCCCTGGACGCGAACACCTCCGTGCCCTCGTATCCGCCCCGGGGGCCGATGAACAGGTGGTACCAGCCGTCCCGTTCGACCACGCACGGCGATTCGGTGACCGACAGGGTCGCGTCGGTGGTCGCGTCGGTGAAAACGGTCTCCGGCGCCCTCCAGTGCAGCAGGTCGGCGGAGCGCCGTGCGGCCACGACGTGCCGGCCTCCCCGTGGGGCGGACAGCTCGGTGTAGTACATCACCCACTCGTCGGCGATCCGCAGCACCATCGGATCGCGCGCCGCGATCCCCCGGAAGAGGGGACCGGACGGGACGCGGGTCCAGGTGAACAGATCGGTGGAGGTCGCGAGATTGATCGCGGCGCCGCCGCGGCCGCCGGCGGCGTAGAACATCCGGAACGTGCCGCCCGCCTCGACGACGTACGGGGCCCACAGGTGCTCCTCGCCGAAGTAGGACCGGTCGACGGTCAGCGCGTCGGCGTGCGGGGTCCAGGGCCCGTACGGATCGGGGGCGCAGGCGTGCGTGAAGGCGAGCTCGGCAGCGCTGTCCGGGGACTCGCCGGGGCGTGCGCTGTCGCCGACGATGCCGAACAGGTGCCACTGGCCGGCCGCCTTGATCAGCGTGTGGTCGTTGAGGTAGCGCTGCCGGCCGGGGAGGGAAGGATCGTGGACGTGGGTGAACGGCCCGGCTCCGATCCACCGGTGCGGCGGATCCGCCGCGGCAGCCGCGCCGCCCGTCCCCGGCAGCGCGAGCACCCCCGCGGCGGCGGCCGCACCCCGCAACACGCCCCGCCTGCTGATCGGACGCACGGATCCCCCCGGCATCAGTTGACGGCGGGGCCGGAGGAGCCGCTCACCCAGGCCCACTCGGACCAGGTGGTGAAGCCCGTCTGCCATTTGTGGTGGACGCCGGCGCCGCTGGTCCCGAACACCTCGATGCGGCCGTCGGCGTTGGTGGCGGCGCCGATTTCGGTTCCTCCGCCGCCGAACTCGGCCCACTGGCCGTACGGCGCGTTGACCCCGCTCTGCCAGAGGTGGCGGGCTTCGGTCGCGTTGACGGCGAAGACCTCGACGCGGCCGTCCGGGGACCGTTCACTGGTGAGCTGGGAGTCCGCCGGCCCTCCGGTGGGCTCCCAGCCGGACCAACCCGAGGCGCCGGTCTGGTACTTGTGGAACACGCCGACCGGCCCGGAGGCGAAGACCTCCAGGCGGCCGTCCTGGTTGTGGTCCACGGTCAGGTCGCGGCCGCCGCCACCGAAGTCCTCCCAGGCCGACCAGCCGCCGTTGACCGCCGTCTGGTAGAGGTGCCGGAAGGTGTCACCGTTCAGGGCGAAGACCTCCAGGCGGCCGTCGAGGGACTTCTCCATCTCGATGCGGCTGTCGGCCGGACCGCCGCCGGTGGGCTCCCATTCGGACCAGCCGCCGCTCGGCGCGTTCTGGTACCGGTGGAACACCCCGACGGGACCGGAGGCGAACACCTCCAGCCGCCCGTCGCCGTTCGCGCCGACGGCGATGTCCTTGCCGCCCCCGCCGAAGGACTCCCAGCCGGACCAGCCGCCCGAGGGCTGGAGCTGGTAACGGTGGGAGAAGGTGTCGCCGTTGATGGCGAACAGCTCCAGCCGGCCGTCCGCGTTGGGGCCGATCGCCAGCTCCGCGCCGCCCGGGCCGCCCAAGGCCTCCCACTCGGACCAGGCGCCGTTCACCGTGTTCTGCCAGGCGTGGTGGATGCCGTCGGCCCCGGCCGCGAAGACCTCCAGCCGGCCGTCCGCGGAGCGGGCCGAGACCACCCGGCCCGATTCCGCCGGATACGTCAGCGGGCCCGGTCCGGGCTCCTGGTGGCCGAGCCGGTCCACCGCGGCCCGGGCCTCGTCCATGTGCCGCCGGTGCACGCCCGCGTTGTACGTGGACCAGGGCTGCCAGTTCGTGCCCCCGGCGGAGATCTCGAAGGCGGCGTTCGCGTTGCACTGGGCGTCGTAGGCGCAGGCGTCGTCGACCTCGGGGTGCCAGTAGTCGTTGATCTGCCACAGCCCGCGGTCCCTGGACGGGGGCGTGTTGTTCTGTACGTTGGTCGCCGCCGGGTTGCAGCTGGACTCCGCGAGGGCGACGGCGACGGCGGTCACCAGGCCGTCGCCGCGGAAGCCGGCGTTGTAGCCGGTCTGCGCGCACAGATCGCTCGACGCGGCGGATGCGGGCGAGGCCCCGGTGAGCGTTCCCGCGGCGCCGAGCAGCACGGCCAGCGCCGGTGCGGTGAGACGGCGGGCGGTGGGCCGGCGGGCGGTGGGCCGGCTCGGTGACGAGGTCGTACCGGCGGGTAAGGAGCGCTTTGCTGCGGACATCTGCTTCCCCCTTCGGGCGCGGTGCAGGGCAGAGCGAGGCTGTGGCCGGGCGGTGCGGGGCGTGAGGTGCGGGGCGGAGCCGTGAGGTCGGATCAGTTGACCGCGGGGCCCGCGGTGTTGGTCACCCAGGCCCACTCGGACCAGGTGGAGAATCCGGTCTGCCACTTGTGGAAGACGCCGGATCCGCTCGTACCGAAGACCTCGATGCGCCCGTCGGCATTGGTGGCGGCGGTGACTTCGCTCCCGCCGCCGCCGAACTCGGCCCACTGGCTGTACGGTGCGTTGAGGCCCGTCTGCCAGGTCTGCATGGCCACCGAGTTGTTGATGGCGAACACCTCGACCCGTCCGTCGGCGGTGCGCTCGCTCGTCAGCTGTGCGTCGGCCGGGCCGCCGGAGGGCTCCCATGGCGACCAACCGGTCGGGCCCGTCTGGTACTTGTGGAAGACACCCACGGGCCCGGAGGCGAACACCTCCAGCCGGCCGTCGGCGTTGTGGTCGACGGTCAGATCGTGTCCGCCGCCGCCGAACTCCTCCCAGGGGGACCAGCCGCCGTTGACGGCCGTCTGGTACTGGTGCTGGAACGTGTCCCCGTTGACGGCGAACACCTCAAGTCGTCCGTCCGGGGACTTCTCCATCTCGATCCGCCCCTGCGCCGGCCCGCCACCGGAGGATTCCCACTCGGACCAGCCGCCGCTGGGCGCGTTCTGATACCGGTGGAAGATTCCGGCCGGCCCCGAGGCGAACACCTCGATCCGGCCGTCGGCGTTCGTACCGGCGGCGATGTCCTTGCCTCCCCCGCCGAAGGACTCCCAGCCCGACCAGCCTGCGGAAGGCCCCGTCTGGTAGCGGTGCTGGAAGGTGTCGCCGTTGATGGCGAGCAGTTCGAGCCGGCCGTCCGCGTTGGGAGCGAGGGCCAGTTCGGCGTTGCCGGGGCCGCCGAGGGCCTCCCAGGGGGACCAGCCGCCGTTGACGACGGTCTGCCAGGCGTGGTGGACGCCGTCGGCGGCCGCCGCGAACACCTCCAGCCGGCCGTCCGCCGACCGGGCCGAGACCACCCGCCCCGACTCCACCGGGTGCACCACCGGGGCGGGCCCGGGTCCGGGGCCCTGCCCCGGCACGCAGGGGAAGGTCACCCCCCGCTCCGCGAGGTACGGCTCGGGGTCGGTGCGGACGCTCGCGTTCGGGTCGCCCCAGATCCGCAGGTGGAGGTGGGGCCCCTCGGACTGGCCCTCGCTGCCCACGAGCGCTATCTGCTGCCCGGCCCTGACATGGTCACCGGTGGCGACGTCCCGCCGCTGCATGTGCCCGTACTCGGATATCGTCCCGTCGCCGTGCAGGATGCGGATCCACTGGCCGTAGCCGTCCGCGGGACCCGAGACGAGGACCTCGCCGTCACCCACGGCGTAGATCGGGGTGCCGTAGTCGCTCGCGATGTCTATGCCGTTGTGCTGTTCGCTGTAGTGCTGGATTATCCAACCGGAGTTCGGGCAAGAGGCTGCGAAGCCGGTGGCGCGGGCGGCGGCCGCGGGCGGGGCCGCGAGCGCCGGCACCACGGCGGCCGCCGCCGCCAGGACCAGACCCCACGCGCGTCGTGAAATACCGGGAACCACCTGACGTTCCTCCCCCTGGGTCGTCGAGCCGGGACGTACGGGAACGTAGCAACGGCCCGGGACCGGGGGATCCGGAACATTCCGGAATGACAGGCGGGCGCGGCCGGGGTAGGACGAAGGCCCGTCGACGGTCGGGTGTCAGCGGGTCAGGGCGTCCACCTCGGCCGCGTAGAGCCGGGCGGGATCCAGTCCCATGCCGGTGAAATGGCCCGCCAGTTCCAGCGACAGCACCCCGTGCAGGCGGGCCCAGAAGCCCAGGGCCAGGCGCAGGGCGGACGGCGGGGCGTCCGGGTGGCCGACGGCCCACTCCCGGTGGCCGGCCAGGTGCTCCTCGAAGGCGACGGCCCCGTCCCCCGGTGCGGCTGCCGTACAGGCGTCGAGCAGGACGGACATCATCTCGGCGGTGATCGCGGTGGTGTCCTGCGGCGCGTGGTAGCCGGGTACCGGCGTGCCGTAGACGAGGAAGTAGCGGTGCGGGTCCTCCAGGGCCCAGCTGCGCAGCACCTGCGCCAGGGCGGCGAGGCCGGGGCGGCCCGCCGCCGCGTCGCCGACGGCGATGAAGGCGTCGGCGAGGCTGCGGTACGCGTCCCGGATCAGCTCGGTGATCAGCTCGTCGCGGTTGGCGAAGTACCGGTAGAGCGCCGGTCCGCTCATGCCCATCTGCTTGGCGATGGCGTTGAGCGACAGCGCGGAGGCGCCGGAGCCGGCGATCTGCTGCCAGGCCTTCTCCTTGACCTCCTCGCGCACCTGCTGCCGGTACCGCTCGCGCGGGGTCTCCGTACGTCCGGTCGTGCTCATCCCGTCACCTCTCCTCACCCGTCATCATTTAGTTAGAGGTTATCACCATCGGCAATACCCATCGCATTCAAACGATCCGTTCGCTTGACATCCCCGACGCACCCGCTCATTGTAGTTACAGCTTCTAACGAACACGAGAAGCCGAAACGAACAGTCGAGACGACGAAACCCCTGGAGGTCATGGTGAACACGGTCGAGCGCGTGGAGATCGTTCTGCCGGGCAAGGTCGAGCCCGAGGGCCTGGAGCTGCACCGGGGGCCGGTCCCGAATCCCGCGGCCGGGCAGGTGGTCGTCGCGATGGAGGCGACGGGCGTCTCCTTCGCCGAGCAGCAGATGCGCCGCGGCCGGTACTACGACCAGCCCCCGTTCCCCTTCGTCCCCGGATACGACCTGGTCGGAACGGTGTCGGCGGTCGGCGAAGGCGTCGGCTCCGGCCTGCTGGGCCGGCGGGTGGCCGCCCTGACGAAGACCGGGGGCTGGGCGAGCCACGTCGCGCTCGACGCCGCCGACGTCGTGGAGGTGCCCGAAGGCGTCGGCGCGGTGGAGGCCGAGACGGCGGTCGTCAACGGCATCACCGCCTGGCAGATGCTGCACCGCAAGGCCCGGATCCGCGCCGGCCGGACCGTACTGGTCCACGGGGCCAACGGCGGGGTCGGCTCGATCCTGGTCCAGCTGGCGCTGGCCGCCGGGGCCACGGTGATCGGCACGGCCTCCACCCGCCACCACGACGGGCTCCGCGCCCTCGGGGTGACCCCGATCGACTACCGCTCCGGCAACGTCGCCGCACGGGTGCGGGCCCTCGCACCCGGTGGGGTGGACGCGGTCTTCGACCACGTCGGCGGCGAGGGCGTCGTCGATTCCTGGCGGCTGCTGGCCCCCGGCGGCACCCTCGTCTCGTACGGCACCGCCGCCACCCGCGACGACCAGGGATCCGGCTCGTGGCCGGTGCTCAAGCTGCTGGGCCGGGTGTGGCTGTGGAACGCGCTGCCCAACGGCCGCCGCGCGTACTTCTTCAACGTGTGGGCCGGACGCGCCTACGCCAAGAACCGCTTCCGGGCGCGGCTGCGCTCCGACCTGACCCAGGTGTTCACGGCCCTGCAGCGCGGCGAGATCACGGCCAAGGTCGCCGCCGAGATCCCGCTGGCCCGTGTCGCGGAGGCGATGCGCCTGGCCGAGTCGGGCACGGTCGCCGGAAAGGTGGTCCTGGTCCCCTGACCGGGAAGACGGCCCGCCGCCGGCCCCGGGGGCCGGCCGGGCAGGCCGCCCCGGGGTCAGCTGACCGGCGCCGTCCTCCGGCGCCCGGCGCGGTGCGCCCGCGGCGGCTGGATGGGCACCGTCGACGGCTGCACGGTCGTCGGGTACATCACGGCGGCCTGCCGGGCCACGTACACCCGGGCGATGAGCTCGTCGCGGTCGGTGGGGGGCACCTCCATCCCGAACAGGTCGCGCAGCAGGCCCGGGATCTCCTCCGGGGTGTAGGTGTGCGAGCCGGCCGTACCGTCGGGCCGGGTCCGGGTCAGGACGGTGCCGTCGAGGAAGACGTGCTCCCCCTCGTGCATCTGCTGGACCAGGAGCCGGCCCGCGAAGGGCGAACGCGCGTGGGTGGACAGGAAGTGGTTGGCCACCATCCAGTCCTGCGGGTACCGCTGGTCGAGGGTGAAGGCGTGCAGGTCGTACCAGCCGTCGGCACCGCGCGTGCGCATCGCGTACAGCCGGTCGCCGGTCTCGGTGGTGGAGGCCTCCAGCCGGAAGCCCCAGCCGCCGAGCGAGGTCTCCGCGCCGTCCGTGAGCTCGATGGGTTCGATGGGATTGCGGCCGAAGCCGGGGTCGCACACCCACACCTTGCCGGTCTCGGGCGTCTCGGCCGTCTCCACGCGCAGCATCGCGTGCGTGGCCGCACGTACGACTCCCTCGGAACCGATGCGGACGCGCGAGGCGAGACCGGTCACCCGGAAGCCGACGCGCTCCAGCACCGCTGCGAGGAGCACCGTGTGTTCGTAGCAGTAGCCGCCGCGGTGTCCGTGGACCAGCTTGTCCTGGATGTCCTGCAGGTCGAGGGAGATCGGCCGGCCGAGCACGATCTCGACGGTCTCGAAGGGGATCGAGGTGATGTGCGTACGCGTGAGCGCCCGCAGAACGTCGAGGGTGGGTGCGAGCTCCCCGTCGTAGCCGGTACGCCGGAGGTACGCATCCAGGTCGAGGCTGCCGCCCTGCCAGGCCGTGGCATCGTCGTTCGTCGTCATGAAGACATGGTGCATAGGAAATCGGTCATGGCCGGAGAGCCCGGGGAAAATACGTCACGTCCCCGGGAAACCCCCCTGACGTCGCGTCAGCCCCAGGTGCGGGAGCAGAGCACGAGCCGGTAGCCGTCCGGGTCGGCGATGGTGACTCCGTACTGGTCCCAGTAGGGATTGTGTGCGGTGACGCGCTCGCCGCCGTGCTCCACGAGCCGCTGGACGAGGGCCTCGTCGGGCGCCTCGCCGAGGTAGACGACGAAGAGGTCGTCCACGGTGGGCGCGGGCGTGATCGGGTTGTCGGGGTCGTGGGTGAGTTCGAAGTGCCAGCCTCCCGCGGCGGGTCCGACCATGAGCAGGTCGTGCTCGCCGGGCACGTGCTCGGCACTGCGCCACTGCACTTCGAGGCCGAGCCCGTCGACGTAGAACCGCTCGGCGGCCTTCAGGTCGAGGGAGGGGCGGGCGACGCGGACGTGGGTGCGTGAATCGATCATGGGGCAGAGGGTACGGGCGCGCCTGAGCCCGGACCAGAGGGCCCGGGCAGGGTGTGGCAGGTCGGGGCGGGGGACGGACGGGCGGGGGTCCGGACGGGCCGGGGTCCGGTGTCAGCGCAGGGTCATGGAGACGTGGTGGGCGTCGATGCGGAAGCCGTTGCGCAGGTAGGTGCGGTGCGCGGCGTGGCGCTGGTGGCCGGTGTCGAGGTGGAACTCCGCGCAGCCCTCGTCCGCGGCGATGGCCTTCAGCTCGGTGAGCATGCGGCTGCCGAGGCCCCGGCCGCGGGCGGATTCGTCGGCGACCAGGTCGTCCAGGTACAGGATCCGGCCCGAGATCATCGTGTGCATGACGCGGAAGCCCGCGACGACGCGCACCTCGCCCTCCTCCTCCAGGAAGACGATCCGGTACCCCTCCGCGGACTGCGTCCGCCAGCGCTCGGCGAAGACTTCCTCGTCCAAGTGCGGCCGCAGTTGCGAGAAGACCGGCCAGCAGCGGCGTACGGCGTCTTCGTCCTCGGCATAGATCACATCCATGCCCGAAGCCTCGCACGCCGCCGCTGCCTCCCCGTCCCCGCGGGCCCGATCCGACGCCTTTGCCGTCAGGTCCCGTGCGACGGGAGGGGAGGAGAGGCGGGCCGGGCTGCGGCGGGATCAGCAGGCGACGGTGCCCCTGCGGAGGGCGTGGCCACCGGTGTTGCCGTCGTCGGACCAGTACACGGGCTTGGTGCCGCCGGAGCACTCGTCGGCTCCGGCGAGGGCGAAGCCCTCGTTGTTGAGGTTCGGCATCGCGCTGGGGCGGTCGTAGGTGGCGGCGGGCGTGAAGGTCCCGGAGGCCCCGATCTTCATGGTGCGGTGACGGCCGTCGCAGGTGTCGTCGCAGACCACCCACAGCCGCGCGGCCTGCGGCTCCCACTGGAGCTCCATCACGCCGGACATGCCGCCGTCGATCGTGGCGACGCGGGTCGCGGCCCCGCCGTCCTGCAGGACCTGGCCGTAGACCGTGCCGGTGCCCTCGACTCCGAGGAAGAAGACGCCGCCGGTGTGCGCGCCGTACCGGTTCGGGTCGTACGCCGTGCCGGTCGACTCGTCCTTGAAGCCGGCCGCGGTCAGGGTGGCGTCGGGGATCCATGTGATCGCCTCGAAGCCGAGGTTGGAGCCGACGGAGGGCAGCCCGGCCGTCAGGTTCCACTCCTTCGTGGCGGTCAGGGTGCTGCCGGAGCCGATGGTGACGTCGTAACGCAGGACGGACAGGCGGCTGGTGCCCGACGCGTCGCCGTTGCGCTCCGCCGCGACGTACGCGCCGCCCGCCGCGCCGGCGGCGGTCAGGGTGACGGCCTCGCCGTCCGGGCTGCCCGAACCGCCCGGGTAGCGCAGGGACTTGCCGGAGGACCAGCCGTTCGCGCTGTCCGGGCGCCAGCCGCCGGAGCCGTCGCGCACCAGCCGCCACAGCTTGCCGGAGTTCTGGGCGCCCCAGAGCACGGGGCCCTCCTGGTACAGGCCGCTGAGGTCCTCGCCGAACACGTTCGGGCCGTCGGCCGTGGCGACGGAGCTGCCGCCGGGCCAGGCCACCGGGTTCGCGGCGCCGCCGTCCCCGGAACCGCAGGCGTTCGCAGCGCCGAGGGTCAGGGCGGCCTTGCCGAAGGCGCCGGTGCCGTCGGGGCACCGCGACCAGGACGGGCTGGAGTGGCCGCTCCAGCCGAAGCTGTCGACCAGGGTGCTGCCGTCAGGGAGGTAGAGGCGGGCCTTGTCACCGGATCCCAGGCCGAACTCCGCGTCCACGTCGAAGGCGCGGGCCGTTCCCGGGGCGAGCCGCGTCCCCGACGGGATCTTGAACTTCGAGCCGTTGTCGTCGTCCTTGAGGATCCAGCCGGAGACGTCGGCGGTGGCCGTGCCCTTGTTGAACAGCTCGATCGAGTCGTCGACGCTGCCGGTGGTGACCACCTCGTTGATGCGGACGTCGTCGGCGGTGGCGGCGTGCGCCGCGGGCGCGAACAGCAGCGCGGCGGCGGCCAGCGTGGAGCCGGCGAGGGCGAGGCGGAGCGGGGCGAGGCGGGGACGCCCTCGGGAGGTGCCTGCTTCGAGCACGGTGACCGTCCGGGGAGGAGTGGGGGCTGGGGCCACACGAGGGTCCCGTCGGGCGCCGAACGCCCGTCGGCGTCCGCCGGGTCGTCATGTGAACGCACGCCGAACGCCCGCCGCACCCGGCCGCCGCACCCGGCCGCCCCCACGGACGGCCGGAACGTTCACGGCGAGAGAGTCGGCGCCACTCTCGGTGACCACTGGTTTGAGGGCCGTCAGGCTGGTCAGACGCCAAGGGCCGCTCCCCTGCCCGCGTGTCGCGGCGCGCGCCGGGGGCGGCCCGCACCCGACCGCTGCGGCGGGGGTGGCGGCCGAGACGTCCAAGCGATCGGAACAACCCCATGGAAACCCACTTCCACAGCACGGAATCCCGTTCCTCCCCCGCGGCGACGCGGCAACGTCTCCTCACGGTCTACCTGAACGACCACCTCGCGGGCGCCGGCAGCGGCGTCTCCCTCATCCGCCGCATGGCGCGGACACAGCGCGACACTCCGGCGGGACCACTCCTGGCCGAGCTGGCCGAGGAGATCACCGAGGACCGGGAGAGCCTGCGGGAGACCATGACGGCCCTCGACGTGCCCGCGCGGTGGCCCAGGGTCGCGTTGGGCCGTTTGGCCGAGAAGGCGGCCAGGCTCAAGCTCAACGGCCGGCTGGTCAGCCGCTCGCCGCTGAGCGACGTCCTCGAACTGGAAGCGATGCGGCTCGGAGTCGAGGGCAAGGCGTCGCTGTGGCGCTCGCTGGGGACCCTCGCCGAGACCGCGGGCCCGCTCGACCCGGCCGCCGTCGGCCGTCTCCTGGACCGCGCCGAGCGGCAGGCGGCCGTACTGGAGCGGCTGCGGGTGAACGCCGTCGGCCGGACCTTCACCGCCGACGACGGCACCCCCGCCCGGGCCGGCCGGGACCACGCCCGGCGCACCGCACGCCACCCGCTGTCCCGAAGGACCCGGTGGGCGTCATGAGGGTCGTCGTCACCGGCGCCAGCGGCAACGCGGGCACCAGCGTGGTCAAGGCCCTGGCGGCCGATCGTACGGTCACCGACCTGCTCGGTGTCGCCCGCCGCCGGCCCGGCCTGCACATCCCCGGCGTGCGGTGGGCCGAGGCGGACGTGGACCCCGGGCGCGGCGACCTGGCGGAGCTCTTCGCGGGCGCGGACGCCGTCGTCCACCTCGCCTGGAAGTTCCGGCCGACCCACGACCCCGTCGCCACCTGGCGCACCAACGTGCTCGGGAGCATCAACGTCTTCGAGTCCTGCGCCCGGGCCGGCGTACGCGCCCTCGTGCACGCCTCGTCCGTCGGCGCGTACTCGCCGGGCCCCGGGGACGGGCGCCCGGTCGACGAGTCCTGGCCCACCCACGGCTGGCCGGGGGCCGCGTACACCCGGGAGAAGGCCTATCTGGAGCGCTACCTCGACGGCTTCCAGCTCGCCCATCCCGGCCTGCGGGTGGTCCGGATGCGGCCGGCGTTCCTCTTCAAGAAGGAGGCGGCGAGCGAGCAGGGCCGGATCTTCGCCGGGCCGTTCCTGCCGTGGCGCCTGATCCGGCCGGGCCTGCTGCACGCGCTCCCCGCCGTCTCCGGTCTGCGCTTCCAGGCCCTGCACACCGACGACGCCGCCGAGGCCTACCGGGCGGCCGTCGTACGGCCCGTGCGCGGACCGTTCAACCTGGTGGCCGACCCCGTGCTGGACACTGCCGCCGTGGCGGGCCTCCTGCACGCCCGCACCCTGCCGCTCCCGGCGGGCGCGGCCCGTGCCGCACTCGCGGCGGCCTGGCGCGTGCACCTCGTACCGGCCGATCCCGGCCTGCTCGACGCCGTGCTGCGGCTCCCCCTGCTCGACGCGGGCCGGGCCCGCGCGGAGCTGGGATGGAGGCCGTCGGCCACCGCCACGGAGGCCGTCGCGGCCTTCCTCGAAGGCCTCCACCGAGGCGCCGGCCTCGACACCCCGCCCCTGGCCCCCGCGGCCGCGGGCGCCGGGGCGAGCGCGCCGGCCCACTGACCCGAGGAGTGGACATGGACGGAGAAAGCCGGCCGAACGAGCGGGTTCGGCAGATGCGCGACAAGGCCGAGGAGCTGGAGCAGGCGGCGCAGCACGCCGTGGATCCCGGGGAACGGCAGCGGCTGAGGGACAAGGCCCTGCGCATGCGCGAGAAGTGCGAGCAGGAGTACGGCAGGGGCAGCGGGACCATGGACCCCATGTAGCCGCTCAGGCGGGGTGGCCCGGGTCGATCTCCTTGACGTCGTCGTACCGCAGCAGAGGGGGCGCGGGGCGGACCGGAGGGGAGACCTCCGTGGGTGCCAGGACGAAGCCCACGTGATCCCCCGCGTCCACCCGGGTCTCGATCCGGCCGACGAACCACGCGCGGGCACCGGTCAGCAAGGGGCTGCCGTCGGCGCTCGGCCGCCAGTCGGCCCGTGCGAACTTGTCGACGCGGTCGCCCGTCTCGCCGCCGAACAGCTCCGCCAGCGGGCCCTCGCCGTGGTCCAGTACGTGCACCGCCAGGTGGGAGGCGGCGCCTGCCACGCGGAAGGTGTGGTTGAGCTTGGAGAGCCACACCACGAAGCGTGGCGGCCGGATCGAGCACTGCGAGGCGAAGCCCACGAGACAGCCGGACCGTTCGCCCGAGGCCGCCACCGTGACCACGTACACGGGGCCGTCCAGGACGTCGGCGAAAGCGTCGAGCTCGGTCTCGGCCACCGCTGCTCCCTCGATCGACTAGGTGTGTTCGCGGACGGCGGTCAGGGCGAACGCGTGGCCGGCCGGGTCGGCGTAGCGCCTCAGGGTGGTCCGGCTGCCCGGCAGGCCGCCGTCGTCCTCCACCGCCACCGGGCGCGCCCCGAGGGCCACGGCCTCCCGCTCGGCCTCGTCGAGGCTCCGCTCCTCCACGAGGATGCACACGTGGGCCTGCTGGGAGCCCTCCGGGAGCGGCCAGCTGGGCGGTATGTGGTCGGGGTCGCGGCGGACTCCGACGACGACTCCGGTGGGGCCGGTGACGAGGAGGAGCTCCCCGTCGCCCGGGGCCGGTCCCGCCGTGGCACCGAGCAGTTCGGCGTAGAACTGCGCCAGCAGTTCGGGCTCGGCGCTGTCCAGGACGAGAAGGGCTGTCTTGGGTACGGTCATGCACCCCGTGTGCCCCGCGTGGGCGCCCGTACGCGGTGCGTGCGCGCCCGGGCGTCGCTCTCGGTCGATCCCTCAGGAGCGGATGCGGAGTCCGATCTCCCGCTCCTGGTCGCCCGATACGGCACCCATGTCCTCGACGGTGAAGTTGCCGACGAGCGCGGCCTGTACCCGCTCCACCGCGCGCGGGCCTCCCTGGAGGGTGACGCTGACCGCGTCCTTCAGCCGTACGGGCGCCGCCGCCTCGCTCCCGGCCGGTTCGGCCGGTTTCGCCGCGTCGAGGGTCGCGCTCCACACGGTCGCGGCCCGACCGCCCTCCGCCGCGCCGCCGGCCCCGGGCTCCGCGGGAAAGGAACGCTCAAGCAGGTCGAGGACGGTGCGTGCGTCCTCGACGGAGCAGTCGCCGACCGCCACGACCACTTCGGCCACCGGGATGTCCTTGTCGTGTCTGTCCATCGGGGGACCTCTCTCGTGCGTGCGGCACCGGGGGGCGGGACGTGGAAGCCGGATGCGGAACTGCGAAGCCCCCCGCTCCGAACGTGCCACGGGGATGGGGGCCCCGCATCATGTGGACGAGCCGCGGCCCCGCGACGCCGGAGCGCCGGGGGCCGCACCTGATGCACCGACGAGCCCCGGGGGACTCGCCGGGCGGCGTCAGGTCCTGTCGCGCTTCTCGCGCAGCGAGTCCTGGACGCCGCGGGCGCGCTCCTGGGTCTCGCTCAGGGCTTCCTTCGCCTTGCCCTTGGCCTGGTCCATCTTGCCCTCGGCCTTCATCCGGTCGTTGCCGGTGATCTTGCCGGCGGCTTCCTTGGCCTTGCCCTTGGCCTGGTCCATCTTTCCCTTGTCAGCCATGGTGAACTCCTTGGTGTGGGGTCTCAACGGGCCCCAAACTAGATGAAATCAGACTATTGCGCGCGGTGAGGCCATCGCCTCGACGTCGGTCAGCGGCCGAGGGCCGCTTCGGTCCGGCCTTGTCCAGGCCCGGGTGGAAGGGCGGCTCGCGGTCTTCGACTCCCCCGAACGGGCAACTTCCTCGTCGCCGGTTCCACTCGGGTTCGAATGCGGCATCCGTGTGGATCCACCGGATCCACGAGGCGCCTGCCGAGGCCGAGCGAGACGGCTGGCGCTTGAGCACGCCGGTTGGCGACCGGCGGCCCACGGCGGATCACGAACCAGCGCGGGCCGCTACCTCGGCATCCCGCCCGGGACCCCGCGGTCGACCAGCCTTCGGATCCGCACCTGGCAGCAGCAGCCCGGCGACGCCGAGGGGTACCGGAGTGCGCCCCCGCGCGGTGAGTGGCGCCCGGTCCGGCCGCGGTGTCACACGCTCCACGGCTCCAGGACGCTCCACGTGCCCCCGACCGCCCCGAAGACCAACTCGGAGCCCTCGAAGACCTCCTGCCCGCTCCCCGGCCGAAGGCTGCCGAAACGCTCAGCGCACAGGTCGACCTGCAACAGCCCGTCGAACCGGGTGAACTGCGGGGGGTCGTAGAGCACCCCACCAGGAGAGCCCTGGCTCTCCTCGACCCGGAAGCGCTTCACGTCGACCCGGGACACCGAACCCAGAGGCCGCGGCAGGACGCGACCGGCCGGCCCGGGACGCACCCCGTGGTGCGGGGCCGCGGCCACTTTCGGACATCTCCCGCCGATGCCGTGCGCAGAGGGCGCATGGAGGGCTTTCGGGGGCAGGCGAGAGGGTGTCCCCACCGCGTGCCACGCACACCCGGCCGAGCGGGCCGGCCACGCCGTGGCACTCGACTCAAGGAGGTTTCACCATGCTGATCACCGTCACCCGTACCGGCGGCTTCGCGGGCAGGGAACGTACCGCCTGCCTCGACACGGAGTACCGCGGCGACGGCGCCGAACTGGAGCGGCTGGCGGAGCGGGCCCTGAGCGGGGAGTGCCCCGCGGACCGCGGGCCCGTGCCGGACGGATTCGGCTACGTCGTCCGCGTCGACGGCAAGCTGGTGGAGTTACGGGATCCGTACCTCACCGACGAACAACGGCAGCTGATCGCCACCGTCTTGGGCGAAGGCGCCTGACCGGCCCGGCGCGCCGGCGCCGTACCGGGCTCCCGGGCCCGGTACGGCGCCGGCGCGGTGCGCGGCGCGGCGGCCTCAGGCCGCCGCCTCCGCGGCGTCGACGTCGACGATCCAGGCGGCGGCCATCCGTTCCCTGGCCGAGGCCAGGGCGGCTTCGACATCGCGCGTCCCGGTCGACACGCACAGCGTGTAGACCACGTCCTCCAGGCGCTGCCGCAGCGGTTCCCGACGGTCGCCGGCCCGGAGCTGCGACACCATCTCGTACTCCTCCACCAGACGCGCCAGCACCGCAGGGTGAGCCATCAGCACGATCTCGCTCCTTCTCACGTCGCCCTCACGGGGCCGGAACACCACCTGCGCACCATGTGCCCCGGGCCGGGCGTCCCATGCGCCACACGTGTCGTACTGGCCGATAGTGCGTCGTGTCGTAGCGCGGGCCCGCCCTTCTCGGCAGGGCGCTGCCGAGAAGGGCGGGCCCGGCGAGGTCCCGGGTTCAGGCCGGCCACGTACCCGACACGCGGCGTACGGCCACCGCCCCGGACCGCTGGACGGCCGCTTTGACGAGGGCGAAGATCGCGCCCTGGATGGCGGCGGCGATCAGGATCTCGCGCCAGCGCCGATCCTCGTCCGTGGCGTCGGGCGCGTCGTCCTGGTGCCCGGCGAGTTTCCAGACTTCCTTGAAGAGCGCCCCGGCCAGCAGACCGGCGCCGGCCCCGAGGGCCAACCCGACCGGCTTGTAGGCGACTTTCGATGCCTTCATCGCACGCACGCCTCCTCTTTCCCACTCTCTTTCCGTCACCGCGCAGCCCGACACGGCTCCTCGACACCCGAGCACCGGGAGCCGCCCGCGGGTCCGCCGCCGGGATCAGTCCCCGGAGCGGTCCCGCTCGCCCGCCCGGCGCCGTGCTCCGGCACCGGGCGTCAGCGCGTCTCCCGCCTCGCCGTCGTGGCCGCCCGGCACGACCGCCTCTTCGGCCTCCTCGCGGGCTTCGCGGTCGCCGCTCTCCCCCGGCGCCTTCGAGGGCGGGGTCGTCGGCTCGTGCTTCTCGTGCTCGGTCACCGTGCATGCTCCTCGCGTCGAGGGCGCTGCCGTCCCCACGACGGCGCGCCGGATCAGAAGATGCGGCCGCCGAACGGGCCGCCGATGCCGTAGTACGTGCCGATTTCCGCTCGGTAGGCCTCGTCCTGCAAATGCGTGTCGCGGTGGAACTCGGGGGCGCTCTTGATCTGTTCCTTGGTCCGGTCGACGTAGATCCTCTCCTCGTCCACGTCGACGCGGGAGACGGTGCCGGCCGGGAGGAGGACCTCCTTGCCGAAGATCCACGGACCGGTGTCCACCACGATGTACGCGGAGCCGGCCTCGTCGGAGTGCTTGTCCACCTTGCCGATGCCGCCGTCGACGGCCTCGACCTTGAATCCCGTGAGGTCGACGCCCTGCGGGCGGCCCGAGGTCTCGCGATAGCCCCACACGTTGTCCGTCATGAAAATGCCCTCCGTGGTGGTTGGGTCGGACTCTCGTCACAGCGCGCCTGCCCCTCGTCCGCGCTCCCACACCCGGCCATCCGGATTCCGTGGCTCCGCGAACTGACGGCCCGTCTCCGTCCTCCGCGCGCCGCAGCCGCCGCCGGGCACGCTCCCCCTCTACCCTCTGCGGTCAGAGTGGTGCGCGATCACGGGCGAGGTGCATGCGGCGTGGAACGGGAGCTGCCCGAGGGCGCCGTGGGGGCGGGCCGGTGACCGCCGCCCGGGAGGTGTTGTCGGGGCTGCTCGCGCAGGCGCACGCCCTCCAGCCCGACACCGTTGCCCTGCGCCGCGCCATCCACCGCCACCCCGAGCTCGGGACGCACCTGCCCCGCACCCAGCGGGCCGTCCTGGACGCACTGGCCGGGCTGCGGCTGCACCTCACCACCGGCTCCGGCCTCAGCTCCGTCACCGCCACCCTCGACGGCGCCCTGCCCGGCCCGACGGTCCTGCTGCGCGCCGACATGGACGCCCTGCCCCTGAACGAGGAGAGCGGCCTGGACTTCGCCTCCCGGGTGCCGGGGGCCATGCACGCCTGCGGACACGACGCGCACACCGCCATGCTCGTGACGGCCGCACGGCTGCTGTCGGCCCGGCGCGCGGAGCTGGCCGGGCGCGTGGTCTTCATGTTCCAGCCCGCGGAGGAGTCCGGCGGGGGCGCCCTGCGCATGATCGACGAGGGCGTGCTGAGGACCGCGGACGGCGGGGTGGTGGACCGCGCCTTCGCCCTGCACCTCACCACCCGCTTCGACAGCGGCACCCTCCACCTGCGCCCCGGGCCGACGTTCGCGGCGTCCGACCTGTTCCGGGTGGTCGTCCGCGGTCGCGGCGGGCACGCCTGCGCCCCGCACCTCGGCCTGGACCCGGTGCCCGTCGCGTGCGAGATCGTCCAGGCCCTGCAGGGCATGGTCACCCGTACCGTCGACGTGCACGATCCGGCGGTGGTGACCGTCGCCTCGGTCCACGCCGGTACCGCGGCCAACGTCATCCCCGACACCGCGGAGATCGTCGGAACCTTCCGCACCCTCTCCCCCGCCACCCGGCAGCTCGTACGGGAGGGCATCACCCGCGTCGCCCGCCACGTCGCCGCCGCCCACGCGGCCCGCGCCGAGGTCACGCTGACCGAGGGCTACCCGCCCGTCGTCAACGACCCCGCGCGCACCGCCGCCCTCCACGACACGGCGGTCGCGCTCCTCGGGGCCGGCCGGGTCCACCACCTGCCCCGGCCGTTCATGTGGGCCGAGGACTTCTCGTACGTCCTGGAGCGGGTTCCGGGCGCGATGGCCTTCCTGGGGGCCCGGCCACCCGCGATCGCACCCGCGGAGGCCGCCGACCTGCACTCCTGCCGGGTCGTCTTCGACGAGGAGGCACTGGCCGCAGGGGCTGCCCTGCACGCGGCGGCGGCCCTGCGGGCCGGGGACACGAGCGTGCCGGAACGCGGCTGAACCGGTGTGCGGTGCACGGCCGTTCGTTCGGAGCCCGGTGCGCAACGGCACTATCCGGTCAGCCTGGATGGCCGTTCGGTGAATCGCGCGCGGCCGACAGCAGGTCAACGGCCTGTGATGGGCCCCTCACCCCCGGTGTCACGCTCCGTCCGCGCCTGATCGCGAAGGGCACGCACCAGGGGTGAGCTGGCAGAACGACCGTTCGGTCGCCGGTAATCGAACGTCGTGTCCGTAAATCGGTCCTCGATGTGCGCACGACCTTCGCACCAGCAAGACTCAACGTCGTCAAGCCGATACACCGCAGCCAAATGCTGCATCCACCCTTCGAATTGAAAGAGAGTACTGTCGTGCGTCACCGCATCGCTGCTGTCACCGCCGCCGCCCTCCTCCCCCTCGCCGGGGCCACCGGGATCGCCGAGGCACAGCCCGCGAGCCTGTACGCCCCGTCCGCCGTGGTCCTCGCGGTCGCCCCCGGAGGGGACGACGCGGCCGTCTCACGTGCGGTCACCCTCAGCTGCGCACCGACCGCCCAGGGCACGCACCCCGACCCGCAGGGGGCCTGCGCGGCCCTCGCCGCCACCGGCGGCAGCCTCAACCAGCTGCTGGCGGCTCCGGACCGCGGCCGGGCCTGTCCGATGCACTACGACCCCGTCACCATCACCGCGGACGGCGTCTGGAAGGGCGGCCGCATCTCCTGGAAGCACACCTTCTCCAACGCGTGCACGATGTCCGCGACCCTCAACGGGAACGCCGCCTTCTCGTTCTGATCCCGCCGCGCAGCGCCGTCGGCCCGGCTCAGCTCCGCTCCCCGTCGAAGAGCACTCCGGGGTTGAGGATCCCCGCCGGGTCGAGCGCGTCCTTCGCGGCCCGCAGCGCCCGGGCGAACGGCTCCGGGCGCTGCCGGTCGTAGCCGGGCCGGTGGTCCCGCCCGACGGCGTGGTGGTGGGTGACGGTCGCCCCGTGCGCGCCGAGCACCTCCATCGCGGCGGACTTGATCTCGTCCCACATCGCGACCTCGGCGCCCCGCCTCGCGGGGGCGATGACGGTGAAGTAGGGGGCGGCGCCGTCGGGGTAGACGTGGGTGAAACGGCAGTTGATCATCCCCTCGGCACCGGTGACCTCGCGCACGACGGCGCCCAGGTCCCGGTGCACGGCCTCGTACAGGGCGTCGACACGGTCCCAGGTGCAGGCCGTTTCGAAGGTCTCGCTGATCACGCTCATCCGCGCGAGTCCGTCGCGCAGGTAGGGCATGCGCAGGAACGCGGAGCGCCACGCGCCGGCCGCAGTGTCGTCGGCGGGGCGGGCGGCGGATTCCGCGCCCGTGCCTCCGGCCGGCGAACCGCCGTGGTCCCGCGCCAAGGCGCCCAGTTCGGCGAGCCGGTCGGCGACGGGGACGTGCGCGGACTCCACTCCGAGGACGAGTACGCTCCGGCCGCCGCCGGCCACGCCCGCGAGCGCCGCCTCGCCCGGATCGAGCAGCCGGCAGTTGGCCGGGTTCAGCCCCGACTGCGCGATGGCGCGCACCGCCGCGGCCGCGGCCTTGAAATCGCCGAACACGAACGAGGCGGAGGCCTTGTGGCGGGGCCGGTCCTGGAGCCGCATCCACGCCTCGGTGATCACTCCGAGCGTGCCCTCCGATCCCAGGAACAGCCGGTCGGGGGAGGGCCCCGCACCCGAACCGGGCACACGCAGCGACTCGTTGACCCCGACCGGGGTGACCACGCGCAGGGATTCGGTCAGATCGTCGATGTGGGTGAGGAGCGTGGCGTAGTGGCCGCCCGCCCGGGTCGCCAGCCAGCCGCCGAGGGTGGAGAACTCGAAGCTCTGGGGAAAGTGGCGCAGGGTCAGCCCGTGCGGGCGCAACCGGGCTTCGAGGTCGGGCCCGAGCACGCCCGCCTGGATCCGCGCCGCCCTGCTGGCGGTGTCGATGTCGAGTACGCGGTCCAGGCCGGCGAGGTCCAGCGAGACCACACCGCCCCGCCGGTCCCCGCGGTACTCCACTCCCCCGACCACGGAACTGCCCGCCCCGTACGGCACGACGACCACGTCCGCGCCCGCGGCCCAGTCGAGCACGTCCACGACGTCCTGCTCGCTGCGGGGGAAGGCGACCTGGTCGGGAGCCGCACCGAGTTCGCCGCGCAGAGCCCGTACGACGTCGCGGTAGGCCTTGCCGTAGGTGTGCGAGGCACGGTCCAGCGGGGTGTCGGACATCAGGTGTGCGAGGGAGGAGGGCGGGGCGACCCTGGGCTTCGGCAGCTCGACGGACCGGACGTCGGGCACGGGCAGCGGGGTGCCGGCCGCTCCGGGGACCAGCGCGCCGAGCGCGACGCACTCGCTGTCGGGCAGGGCCTTGTCCGCGACGCCCCAGCCCCACCAGGAGCGGCGCGGGCGGGGCGGGGCGCCGGAGGCGGGGGCGGAGGGCGCGGCGGGTGCGGTCTCGGCCATGGAGATATAACCCTTCGGTAATTTACCGCTTGGTAATTTACTTCACCGTATAGTTCACCTCATGGATTCCACAAGCACCGGTGCGGAACCGGCCGCACTCCCCGCCGCCCCGCCCCCGCCGGGCAGGCGCCGGGGCCGACCGGCCGGGACGAAGGGCGTACCGCGCGCCGAGCGCGAGGAGCAGATCCTCGCCGCCGCGGTGGAGGAGTTCGGCCGGCACGGACACGCCTCCGCATCGATGGCGGCGATCGCCGCCCGGGTGGGCGTGACCAAGCCGATGCTCTACGCCTACTTCGACTCGAAGGACGGGCTCTACCTCGCCTGCCTCGAACGCACCGCCACCCGCGTCATCGAGGCCATCGACACGGCGATGGCCGGCGCAGCGGCCACCGCGGCCGGGGAGCGGCTCCCCCACGCCGTCCTCAGCGGGCTCTTCACGGCCCTCGAAAAGCGGCGCCACGCCTGGTTCGTCCTCTACGACCGGACCTTGCCGCCGGGATCCGAGCTGCGTCTCGCCGCCCAGCGGCACCGCGAGGCCATCGACGCGCTCGCCGCGACGGGCACCGCCGCCCTGCTGAGCGGCCACGGCAACGAGGACCCCCTCGACGCCGACGCCCTGAAACACGTGTGGACGGGCACCGTCAGCGCCCTCATGGGCTGGTGGATCGCCCACCCCGACCAGTCCGCCCGGGACATGAGCGCCCGCTGCGCCCGTCTGCTCACGGCCGTCCGCACCCCCTGACCCGGAGCCCGTCGTCAGTGCGCCTGGAACACCGGGGGGTTGAGGCGGGCGAAGCCCGGCTGACGGTGGTAGGGGAAATGGGGGTAGGGGGCCGGGCGGGCGCTGGCCCGGTCGAGCCTCGCCATGTGCTCCGGGTCGAGCGTCCAACCCACGGCCCCGAGGTTCTGCCGCAGCTGCTCCTCGCCCCGCGCACCGATGATGACGGAGGACACGGTCGGCCGCTGCAACAGCCAGCGCAGGGCTATCTGTGGAATCGCCTTGCCGGTTTCCCGGGCGATCCCGTCGAGGGCGTCCACCACCCGGTAGAGGTGTTCGTCCTCGACCGGCGGCGCGAACTCGGCGGTCTCGTGCAGCCTGCTGCCGGCGGGCAGCGGCCGGCCCCGGCGGATCTTGCCGGTGAGCCGCCCCCACCCGAGGGGGCTCCAGACGATCGCCCCGAGCCCCTGGTCGAGTCCGAGCGGCATCAGCTCCCACTCGTAGTCGCGGCCGACGAGGGAGTAGTAGACCTGGTGGGCGACGTAGCGCTCCCGGCCGCGGCGGTCGGCGGTGGCGAGGGACTTCATCGTTTGCCAGCCGGAGAAGTTGGAGACGCCGAGGTGGCGGATCTTCCCCGCCCGGACCAGGTCGTCGAGGGCCGAGACCACCTCCTCCACGGGAGTGCCGGCGTCGAAGGCGTGCAGCTGGAAGAGGTCGATGTAGTCCGTGTCGAGGCGGCGCAGCGCCTTGTCGACGGAAGCGATCAGGCGGGACCGGGAGGTGCCCGCGTCGCCGGGGGCGTCGCTCGTGGGCAGGCCCGCCTTGGTGGAGATGAGCACCTGGTCGCGGCGGCCCTTGAGGGCGGCCCCCAGCACCTCCTCCGACGCGCCGTCGGAGTAGACGTCGGCGGTGTCGAACATCGTGATGCCGGCATCGATGCAGATGTCCACGAGGCGACGCGCCTCCGCCACGCCCGTGCTGCCCCAGGCCCCGAAGAGCGGCCCCCGCCCGCCGAAGGTCCCGGCGCCGAAGCTGAGGGCCGAAACCTGAAGCCCGGACGCACCCAGTCGCCTGTACTCCATGACGAATCCCCTCTCACGCACCCAGCTAATGGGGCTGTGGTTCCGTTAAGATGGCCTCAGCGTAGCAACGCGAGACGGTTAATGGAACTGGAGTCCCGTTATGGAGTTCACGGAAGCCGCGTCCGATCCGGGGACCGCCCGGCCCGGGGGGCGTACGGCGCGGGTACGCGCGGCGGTGCTGGGCGCCACCGCGGACGTCCTGGCCGAACAGGGCTTCGCCCATCTCGACCTCGCCGACATCGCGCGCCGCGCGGAAGTGGGGAAGACGACCGTCTACCGCCGCTGGGGGACGGTCACCGCTCTCGTGACCGATCTCCTGCTCGACATGGCGCAGCAGTCCGTACCGCGCACGGAGACGGGCTCGCTCCTCGGGGACCTGACGGCCAACGCCCGGCTGGTGCGGCGGACGCTGGCCGATGCGCGGCAGGGGGCGCTGTTCAAGGCGGTGATCGCGGCGGCGGCCGGCTCCGACCCGAAGGCGGCGGAGGCGCTGTACGGCTTCTACTCGGCCCGCGTCGACGAATGGGCCCCCTGTGTGGAACAGGCCGCCGCCCGCGGCGAGGTGCCCGAGGGCACCGACGCCCGCGAGGTGATCCGGGCGACGTCCGCCCCCCTCTACTACCGCCTGCTGACCACGGCGTTCCCGCTCGACGAGGCCGACGCCGACCGCGCCGCGAGGGCCGCGGCGGTGGCGGCGCGCGCGGGGGTGTACGTACGGGAGCCCGCGGCCTGAGCACCGGAGCCCGGGCCCGGGCCCCGTCGGCGCCCTACGGGGTGGTGCGGGTCGGGAAGGTGAAGTGGTAGCCCTGCCCCGCGAGCCAGGGCAGGTACTGCTTGAGCGCCGCGACCGTCTCGCTGCGGTCGCCGCCGCCGTCGTGGAAGAGCACGGTCGGCTGCGGGGGCAGCTTGCCCTCCAGGGCGGTGACGATCGCCGGCAGGCCCGGACGGCTCCAGTCCTTGGGGTCCACGCTCCAGCCCAGCGGCCGCATCCCGCTCGCGGCGGCGATGGCACGGCTGTCGGGCGTGAAGGCACCGCCCGGTGCGCGGTAGTAGTTCACGGCGACGCCCGGCACGGCCTTCTCGATCATGGCCTTGCCGTCGAGTATCTGCCGCCGCTGGTAGTCCACGGGCTTGTGGTCCATCGTCACGTCGTGGTCGACGGAGTGGTCGCACAGCTGGTGCCCGTCGGCGGCGACCTGGCGCACCAGTTCCGGGTACTTCTGCGCCCTGGTTCCGATCATGCAGAAGGTGGCCTTGACGTGGTTCTGCCTCAGCACCTTGAGGACCTGCGGGGTCCAGCGGGGGTCCGGACCGTCGTCGATGGTGATGGCGACGTCGCGGCCCGGGCCCTGGGCCAGCCGCGATATCCCCAGCGGGATCCCGGTGGCGCCGTGGGCCGGCTCGGAGCCGGCCCCGGAACGCCCCGCCGAGCCGTCCGTGGCGGCGAAGGCCGGCGTGCCGGCCGCCGCGAGGAGAAGGGCGAGGACGGTCCCCGCCGCGGCGGATCCCGCCCGTCGACGACGCACGGAACTGCTGGTGGTGATGCCCATGGACGCGCTCTTCCTTTGCGCTCGACCCCCGGAACCCGTGATTGCGATCCAGGGTAGGTCACACGCGGGAGCGGCCACCTCGCCCGAATGGCCCATTCGCCCCGCCCCGGGCCGCAGGAAGATCCGACAGGCCCGGGGAGGCACGTTCGCGGCGGCCGCGGTACGGGCCGGTCAGGCGGTGGCCGGCGCCGGAGTGTTTTCCGTCTCCTTCTCCGTCCCGGCCGCCGCCCCGTCGGCGACGGCCGGGGCCGCACCCGACTCGCCGTGGTGCGGCAGGGCCGTGTAGTAGACGGTCGCGCCCTGCTTGACGCGCTCCGCCAGGCTGCGGGCCACCAGTCGCTCGGTGGTCGTGCGCACCAGGTTGTCGCTGACTCCGCGGTCCGGGTCCGCGGCCTTCAGCGCCTGAGCGATCTCGCGAGCCGTCTTCGGCTCCGCCTGGCCGCTCAGGTGCCGGTGGATCAGCTCGGTCAACGGGACCTGCTTCTCCTTGGCGGCGACGGCCTTCGCCCTGGCGGGCTCCTTCACGGCCTTCACGGGCTTCACGGGCTTCTCCGGCGCCGCCTTCACGGGCTTCTCCGCCGCGGCCCGCACGGCGGCCGCCTTGCCGCCCGTCGCCTTCTTGGCAGCCGGCTTCTTGACGGCCGCCTTCCGGGGCGCCGCCTTCTTCGCGGTGGCGGTCGTCGCGGCCGTGGCCGTCGCGGCCTTCCTGCCGGTGCGCGGGGCGGGCACCGCCGTCACGCCGTCACCGAGGGCCGCCCGCATCCCCACGAGGAGTGCGTGGTCCTGCTCCAGACCGGCCAGGCGCTCCTGGAGGGAGGTGATCTCTTCGCGAATGCGTTGCTGCTCACCGGTGTTCAGGTCGAGGTCGGCGGCGACCTTCTCTGCGTACTGGGACTTGAGGGTGGGAATCTCCCGAGCGGACATGACGGCTCCTCCGATGGACAGTGTTGCGCGCGGACTCTACCCAGGTGACCTGTGAGGTGTGTGAGTTTGAGCAGTACACGACCCAAAGGATGCGCCTGCGGTCACAGTTGTCCGGCGACCCGGACCAGCGCGTCCATGATGTGGGTCCGCCAGCCGCCCCCCATGATCTTGCGGGCCATCATCTGCAGGTCGTCGTCCGGATCGAAGCCCTCGTGGACGAGGAACAGGCGGGTGCCGCGGCCCTCGGGGGCGAGGGTCCAGGTGATCGTCCAGTCCGCGCGGTTCGTGCCGGAGGCGTCCTGCCAGCGGACGGCGAGCATGCGGCCCGGCTCGAAAGCGAGGACCTCCGCCGCCGTGGTGCCGGAGAAGCCGGTGTTGGGCCGGGGCGCGGTCGTCATCGTGTAGCGGTGGCCGACCTCCAGGCGGAAGTCGCACGGCATGAGCCACTGGGCGATCAGCTCGGGCTCGGTCAGGGCCCGCCAGACCTTGGCGGGCGGGTGGGGCAGGAACTGGTCGACCCGTACGCTCGTCAGGTCGTCGTACGCGTGGGGCCCGTCGTACGCGTGGGGCCCGTCGTACGCGCCGGGCCCGTCGTACGCGTGGGGCCCGGCGGCGTGTTCGGGCGCGGACGCGGACGCGGGATCCGGATCGGGTTCAGGGGTCATGTCTCATCGTCGGGCATGCGGTCGAGGAGCCTTCCGAGCTCTCCCAGCCTGCCGCGCCAGTACCGCTCGTATGGATGCAGCCAGTCCTGGACGTCGGCCAACGGGGCGGCTTCGAGCCGGTAGATCCGTTGCCGTCCGGCGCGTTCCTCGGATACGAGCCCGGCCTCCCGGAGCACCTTGAGGTGTTCCGAGAGGCTGGGACGGCGCATGTCGAAGTGGTCCGCGAGGGCCTGCACGGGCTGTGGGCCGCGCTCGCGCAGGAGGCGCAGCACTTCGCGGCGGGTGCCGTTGGCGAGCGCGGCGAACACGCGGTCTTCGTCGACACCCGTCGTGACCATGGGGCTAACGGCCTTCCTTCTCCGTGACCAGCATGAGGCCGTTGCCGTCGGGGTCGCGGAAGCCGGCCATCCGCCCCCAGGGGGCGTCCTGCGGACCGCTCACCTCGACCCCGGCCGCGACGAGCTTCGCGCAGTCGGCGTCGACGTCAGCCGTGACCAACATGATCCCCCGGGTGGAGCCGGGCGTGAAATCCCCCATGCCCGGGCCGGAGAGCGTGAAGACGGTCTCGGCCCCCTCGGGGGCGACCTGGAGCCAGCGCACGGGGCCGACCCGGCGGTCCGCACGGACCTCGAATCCGAGGACCCCGGTGTAGAAGGCGAGGGCCCTTTCCTGGTCGGTGACGGGGAGCGTGACGAAGGAGGCGTGCTTGATGTCCATGACTCCACGATAGGTAGGTGATTTCCTACCTGTCAAACGTAGGGAACTTCCTACCTATCGCGGGTGGGCTACGGGCGGGTGGCGGTGACCAGGTAGTAGTCCAGGATCCGCTGCTCCCAGGCGGCGTGGAAGTTCCGGGGCCAGGTGCCCGGAGCCCAGAGGCGTGCGAGCCACCGGTCCCAGCCCGGCCAGACCTGCGGACCGATGGAGGTGATCCGTACGTCGGTGAAACCGGCGTCCGCCAGGGCCTCGTCGAGCCGGGAGACGGGCCGGGCGATGTCCAGGCCGCTGGCGAACGAGTCGAGCAGCCCCGCGAGCCGCTCCGCCGCGGCGGACGCGCCCTCGACGCTGAAGAAACTGGCGACCGCCACCCGCCCGCCGGGGCGCAGGACCCGCGCCGCCTCGCGGGCGAACGCGGGCAGGTCCGGGAAGTGCTGGGCGGCCTCGACGCTGTAGAGGCAGTCGAACTCGGCGTCGCCGAGCGGCAGGCTCTCCGCCGCCCCGAGCACGAAGCGCAGCCGGGGCGGCCGGGCTTCGAGGAGGGGGGCGTTCGCCTCGCGGGCCCGCCGGAGCTGCTGGGGGTGGATGTCCACGCCGGTCATCTCCGCGGGCCCGTACTCCTCCAGGGCGAGGGCGCAGCCGAGGCCGAGACCGCAGCCGATCTCCACGGCCCGGCCGCCCGCGGGACCGACGGCGTCGAGCACGTGCCGGTAGAGGTCCCGCTCGCTGCGGATCCGGTCCCCCTGGGACAGCGGCCGTTCGAGATCGACCGCCTGCCAGTAGCCGAAGTTGATGAACCCGCCGGCGAACACCGGTACGGCGCTGAGATCGGCCGGCCCGTACGTCTCCCACACCTCGGGCCGCACGACCGGAGCGGGCTGCTCTTGCGGGGTCCCCGACACCGTCCCACCACCTCCTCGCGACGGGGCGCCGCGCCCCGAAATCCCCAGTGTGGCCCGTGGATCCCCGCCGCGACAGAGGACCCGCCCGGCCACGCCGGACGGGCGCGTGAGGTGTTGACGCGTGATGCGCGCCATGTGCGACGTGTTGACGCGTGACGTGTGACGCGCGTGAAGGAGCCCGCCCGCGCGGCCGCGGGACCGGGTCCCGGGCGATCATTGGCCGACCCGCAGGGCGCTTCCGCCGGGCGGTTCGGCGAGGATGACGGGGTCGCCCGTCCGCAACACGTGAGGAGTCCGCGCAGATGCCCGCGTCCGGTCCCGGTCCCAAGCCTCCGACGATCGCCGATGTCGCCCGGGTCGCCGGGGTGTCGCGCACGACGGTCTCGCACGCCCTCAACGGGCTCGGCAAGGTCGACCCGCGCACCCGGGAGCGGATCAAGCAGGTCGCCGCCGAGCTCGGATACCGGCCCAACCTCAGGGCCCAGCGGCTGCGGCACGGGCAGGCCAAGGCCATCGCGCTCGCCTCCTCGATGCCGTTCGCGGTGGCCGGCGGGCCCTCGCGGCTCGGGTTCTACATGGAGATCGCCGCCGCCGCGGCCGAGAGCGCCCTGCTGCACGACTACGCGCTCGTCCTCGTGCCGCCCGTCCAGTCCGGCTCCGGGCTGCACTCCGTCGACATCGACGGGGCGATCGTCGTCGAGCCGGACGTGAACGACCCCGCGACGGCCCGGCTGCGCGAGCGCGGGCTGCCGTACGTGGCGCTCGGCAGGCCCGTCTCCCCGGACGAGCAGGCTCCGTACGTGGACCTGCACGGCGGGCTCGTGGCCGAGATGCTCCTGGCCCACCTGCGCGAGCAGGGCGCCGAACGGCCGGCGCTGATCATCGGGTCCGGCGAACGGCACTCCTCCGTCGACGCGCGCGAGGCCTACGGACGCATGGCCGCGGAGCACGGCTGGCCGCCGGTCGTGGCCACCGCCCCCGAGGCGGGCGGCGAGCAGGCCGGGTACGAGCGCTGCGCGGCCCTGCTCGCCGAGCATCCCGGGACCGACGCCGTCTGCGCGCTGGTGGACGCCTTCGCCGTGGGCGCGGTCCGGGCGATCCGCGACAGCGGGCGGACCGTACCGGACGACGTCATGGTCGTCACCCGGTACGACGGACTGCGCGCCCGCACCTGCGATCCGCTGCTCACCGCCGTCGACCTGCACCTGGACCGGGCGGCGGCCGACGCGGTGGAGCTGCTGCTGGGACGGCTGCGGGGCGCGGAGGGCGTGCCGGCGGTGGTGGCGCCCGCGCCCCGGCTGGTCGTACGGGCGTCCTCGCTGCGGGTCAGGCCCCCAGCATGAGGACCACACCGGAGACCAGGGCGAACACCAGGACGAACACGCGCATCCTGCGGGCGTCCAGGCGGTGGTGCACCGAGCGGCTGAGCCACGCCCCGGCGGCGATCGCCGGAAGCAGCAGGAGCGCCCGGCCCAGGTCGCCGACACGGCCCTGCCCGGTGGCGAACAACAGGGCCAGCGAGGCCACTTCACCGATGAGGAAGCAGACGGCGACGGTGGCGCGCAGCTCGGCGGGCGGCCGGTGCTGGTACACCAGGGCGAGCGGCGGGCCGCCCACGCCGGTCGCGGTCTCCGTCAGCCCCGTCACGGCGCCCGCCCCGACGTAGGCGGCCCTGCCGGGGGTGAACGCGGGAGCGGCGAGACTCGCCACCGCCGCCAGGACGGTGGCGACGCCCACGAACAGGCCCAGGCTGCGGTCCGGGATCAGCCAGAGCAGGGCCAGGCCGCCGGGGGTCGCGGCGAGCCGGGCGGCGGTGATCCAGCCGGCGCCGCGCAGGTCCAGCGCGGCCCGCTCGCGCCAGGCGACGTACAGGTTCAGCGGGATCATCGACGCCAGCACGAACACCGGGAGCAGGCCGGGGTCGAGGATCCCCGCCACCGGGGCGACGATCAGGGCGAAGCCGAGCCCGCTGCTGCCCTGGACGAAGGCGGCCAGGGCCACGGTCAGGGCGAGCGCCGTCAGCGTCGCGGCGCTCATCGCGCGGTGTCCCGGGCGCGGGCCGCCGTGGACGTGGGGTGGACCCGGGTGATGGGCGCCCCCTCCACGGCGACGCGCGCCAGTTCGGCCGCTCGCCGTACGAGCGCGGGGCCGTCCCATCCGGTGGGCAGGCCGCGCCACAGGCGCATCCGGCCCGCGACGAACACGGCGGTGATCTGGTCGCGGTTGCCTCGCCGTACCAGCTCCCACGGCAGGTCCCAGGAGAGTGCGAGTTCGGGGTTGGTGACGTCGACGAGGAGGAAGTCGGCGGCCGGGCCCGCGGCGACGGTGCCGGTACGGGCGCCGAGGCCCACGGCGTCGGCTCCGCCCCGCGTGGCGTGTTCGAGCCAGGTCCACCCGGCGCCGCACGAGGAGTCGCCGGTGGCGAGGCCGTACGCGATGCGCTGGGCGAACTCGGCCGCGTCGGCGAGCCGGAACCCGTCGCCCCGGGTGCCGTCGGTGCCGAGCCCGAAGCGGACGCCGCGATCGGCCATGGCGGTGGCCGGGGCGACGGCGTTGCCCTTCCAGGCGCTGGCGACGGGGTTGTAGCTGACGGCCGTCCCCGTGTCGGCGAGCAGGGTCAGCTCGCGTGGGGTGAGCAGGGTGGCGTGCGCGGCGAGCAGCTGTGGGCCGAGCGCGCCGATGTGGTGAAGGTGTTCGAGCGGGCGCCTGCCGTGGCGCACCAGCGATCGTTCGACGCCCGCCAGGTGCTCGTTCACGTGGATCTGCACGGTGGCCCCGGCTTCCGCGGCGAGGGCGGCGGTGCCCCTGAGGGTGGGCTCGGTGGCCGCCTCGGGGACGGACACGGCGAGGGAGGCGTGGACGAGCGGGTCGCCTTCGTACCGGGCCAAGTGCTTGACCGCGGCGCCCAGTACGGAGTCGGGTACCGGGGGTTCGCCCGTCGCGGCGTCGTCGCAGACGAGTCCCAGGACGCAGCGGATGCCGGCGTCGCGGGCGGCCGAGGCCACGACGTCGACGTCCACGCCGGTGCGGTTGCCGGCGTCGGCGACGGTGGTGAACCCGCCGCGCAGCGCTTCGAGCGCCGCCAGTTTGGCCGCCGTGTACGCCGACTCCTCGTCCAGGGCGCCCTCCAGCGGCACCCAGACCCGGCGGAAGATCTCCGAGGGCTCCCCGTAGGCGAGCGCGGAGCCGAAGCTCTGCGTGAGGTGGTGGTGGGCGTCGACGAAGCCGGGCATCAGGAGATGGCCGGGCAGCCGGACGGGGTCGAGCCGCGGATGGGTGCGCCCCAGCTCCTCGGCGGGGCCCACGGCTTGGAACCGGCCGTCGGCGACGACGACGGCCGTGCCGTCGGCGGGGCCTTCGGGCAGCAGCACGGCGTCGGGTACGAGGAGGAAGGGGCCGGCCCCGCCGAGGAGTTCGCGAGTGAGGCCGGGGGTGAGGTCGGGGGTGAGGTCGGGGGTGGGCTGGTTCATCGGTCGCTTTCCGTACGGGCCACGGCAAGGCGCGCGGCGACACCGGGCCTGACGTGGTGGAAGAGGAAATGGAGCAGGGCGGCCGTGAACGCGCCGACGGCGACGCCGCTCTCCAGGAGGATGCGGAGGTTCGGCGGAAAGCCCGCGTACACGCCGGGGACGAGGATGGGCAGCAGGCCGAGCGCGAGGGCGACGGCGCAGACGAAGGTGTTGGCGTGCCGGTCGAGGTCCGAGCGGCCGAGCAGCTGGATCCCGAGCACCGTGATGACGGCGAAGACCACCACGGCCGTGCCGCCGATGACGGCGGGCGGGATGACGCTGATGGCGCGGGTCACGGGCGCGAGGAAGCCGGCGGCGATGAGGACGAGGCCTGCCGCGGCGGTGACGAAGCGGCTGCGCACGCCGGTGACGCGGACGATCCCGATGTTCTCGCCGCTGGTCACCATCAGCGGCAGTCCGAGGAAGCCGCCGGCGAGGGAGGTGAGCGCGTCGCCCCGGATGGTCCGGGGGACGGCGGTGCGCCGGTCGATCTCCTTGCCCACGGCCTCGGCGTTGATGACGGTCTGGCCGGTGGCCTCCGCCATGGAGGCGAGGCTGTAGAGCATCAGCGGCAGCGCGGCGACGAGGTCGAACCGCGGTGAGCCGAAGGGCAGCGGCTGCGGCGCGTTGAACAGGCCGCCCCCGGCGGCGCGGCCGAGGTCGACGGCGCCGAGGACCGCCGCGAACGCGGTGCCGGCGAGCAGGCCCAGCATGACGGCGAGTTGGCGCAGGACGCCGGTGCACAGCAGGTAGCAGACGACGGTGAAGCCGATCGTGGCCATGCCGAGCCCGAGGTTCACGGGGTCGGCGAAGCCCGGCTCGCCGGGACGGCCGGTGACGAGGACGGCCCCGACCTTCACCAGGTTGACGCCGACGATGACGATCATCGTGCCGATGACGAGGGCGGGGAAGAAGGCCAGCAGCCGCGAGAAGACGGGGAGGACGACGAAGGAGAAGAGCGCGGTGAGGATGACCGCCCCGGTGGCCGTGCGCAGGCCGTGCTGCTCGGCGATGGCGAGGAAGAGGACGAGGGGCGCGCCGCCCGGCAGCATCACGAACGGGAGCCGGGGGCCGAACTTCCAGGGCCCGAGCGACTGGATGAGGGAGCCGACTCCGGAGAGGACGAAGGCCGCGGAGAGGAGGTCGACGGTCAGGTGCGGGTCGAGGCGGAGGGTGGCGCTCATCAGGAAGATCGCCGAGATCGGCGTGGCCGCCATGACGAGGACGTGCTGGATGCCGAAGAGGAGGATCCGGCCGAGGGGGCGGGACTCGTCGACGGGGTGGACGCCGTCGGTCGGGTGAGCCTCGGGGCGGGCGGCTTCGGACATGCCGTCTTCGGAGCGGCCGTCTTCGGGGCGGGGACCCTCGGGTCCGGCGTCTTCGGGGCCGTCTTCGGGGCCGGCGGTGCGGGAACCGGTCGGCTGCGGCGCCGGGGGCTGGTGGGCACCGGGGAGGGTGTGGCGGGGGCTTGACACGTTCGAGCTCCGATCGGCGTTCGATACGTACGGGTTCAGCCGCGATCCGGCCCTGGACGGGGAGCCAAATCGATTTGGCCAAATCGATTTGGCCGTCAGTATGTGAGGGCCCCGAACGGCCGTCAAGGGTTCCGGCAACGGCCGCACGACCTGCGGGCGTAGGCTTCGCTGAGCACGAGCGCGACGGGGGCGGGACATATGGCGAACAAGACGGCACGGACCTGGGGTTCGACCCTCGATTCGGTCGTGGTGTACGCGCAGGGGGCGGTCTGCCGCCGCCTGGTGCGCGGCGGCATGCCATCGGACGGCCGGGTGCGGGTGAGCGGACTGCCTCGTTCCGTGGACCCGGGCTCCCTGCGGGTCCGTGTTCTGAACGCTCCGGGAGTGCGCGTCACCGATTCCCGGGTGGAGGTCGAGGCCGAGCCCCTCGGCTCGGGCGTGCCCGACGCGTTGCGCCGCGAGGTCGTACGGCTGCGCGAGGAGTGTGCGGCGACGCAGGGCCGCCGGGAGCGGCAACTGGGCCTGATCGAGGAGGTCAGGGCCCTGCACCCGGTGCCGCCCGAGCGCAGGCGCGGGGATCCGCACCGCCGGACCCCCGTCGACGCGTGGCTGGAGCTCGCGGAGTTCGTCGACGCCCGGCTGGTACGGCTGCACGCACGGCTCGCCGAACTGGACGAGGCGCGGCGCCGCGCCGAACACGAACTCTCCGTCGCCGCGGACCGGCTCGCCCGCGCTTCCACCGACGCGCCGTCGGCGCACGTGGAGACCACGGTCTGCGCGGCGCTGACGCTCGTCCGCACCTCCGGCGCGCAGGACGCGCAGGCGCAAGCGGAAGCGGAGGAGCAAGCGGCGCCGGAATCCGAGGTGGAGCTGGTACTGGAGCTGGAGTACGCGGTGCCCGGCGCCGTCTGGGTCCCGGCCTACCGTCTCACCCACCGGCAGGGCGAGGGCGCCGGCCGTCTCCTCCTGCGCGCCTCGGTCGCCCAGCGCACCGGTGAGGACTGGACCGGCGTGCGCGTCGCCCTGGCCACCGCGGACCTGCGGCGCCGCACCGACCTGCCGAAGCTGCGCTCGTTGCGGATCGGACGCCGCCAGGCCGCGCCCGCGCCGTCCGGCTGGCGCGAGCCTCCGGCGGGGCTCGCCGACCTGTTCGCGGGTTACGAGGCCGCCGGCCCCCGACCGGCCGCGCCGGCCCCGGTACCCGCTGCACATCCGGCCGCCGGGGCCGGTTCCGCACTCGGATCCGTTCCGCCTCCGGCGCCTTCGGCGCCCGTACCCGCGCCCGTACCGGTTTCGGCACCGCCGCCGGCACCCCTGGGTTACGGAGCTCCTCCGGCCTCGTTCCCGGCGCCGGGCGGCGCGGACGGCCTGCAGCCCCAGACCTTCGGCGCCGCCGCCCCCTCCCCGCCGAGCCGGTCACGGGCCGCGGGCAGGCCGGCCGGCGGCGGAACCTTCGCCGCGCCCGCCGCCGCCCCGGTGGCCCCCGCGGCTCCCGGCGGGGCCCCGCCACCGCCGCCACCGGCGCCGCCGGCCGGTCCGCCGCGCCCGAGCGGTGCCGAGCTCGACTACGCATCCCTCGTCCTGTCCGGCCCCGGTGAACAGGGCGGCCGCCAGGGCCGGCTGTTCCCGGACGCCCCCTTCGACCCGGTCGCGGCCGAACACCGGCGCCGCGCCGAGGCGGTGGCGGCGCTGCCGCTGCCCGGACACGCCGTACGTCCCCGTGAGTCGGCGGGCTCCTTCGACCACCGCTTCGACGCCGCCGCCCGCGCCGACGTTCCCTCGGACGGCACCTGGCACACCGTCACCGTCGGCGAGATTCCGGTCGGTCTGCGCACCGAGTACCTCTGCGTGCCGTCCGTGGAGCAGACCGTGTACGCGACGCTGGTGCTCTCCAACGCCACCGACCAGGCCCTGCTGGCCGGTCCGGTGGAGGTCACCGTCGACGAAGAGTTCCTGCTGACCGCCGCCCTGCCCACGCTCGCCCCCGGCGCGGTCCGCCGGGTGGGGCTCGGTCCGGCCGAGGGCATCGGGGTCACCCGCCGCACGAACCTGCACGAGTCGACCGCCGGCCTGCGGGGCAACACCACCGTGCTGGACCACCGCGTCCACGTGGAGCTGGCCAACCGGCTCGCCGGGCCCGTCACGGTCGAGGTCCGCGAGCGGGTACCGGTCACCACCGAGCCGGACGTCCGGATCGAGGAGCGTGCCGGCTGGACGGCGCCCGAGGAGGGCACCGGACCCGAGCACCACGCCCCGGGAACCCGCGTCTGGCGGGTGGACCTGCCGGCCGGCGCCACCACCGCCCTCGACGGCGGCTACGAGATCCGCATCCCGGCCGGCAAGGGCCTGGTCGGCGGCAACCGCAGGAGCTGACACAGCCATGTCCACGGCCCCCATGCCGATAGCCCTCCCCGTCACCGCCGTGACCTGCCTGGAGGACCGGGCCCACGTCGAGCGCACCGCCCTGCTCGACCTCCGGGCCGGAGTCCAGCGGCTGCGTCTCGGGCCGGTCAGCGCACTGGCCGTCGACCGCAGCCTCCATGCCGAGCTGGACGCCGATCACCCGGCGACCGTGCTCGACGTACGGCTGGTGCGCACCTGGACGCCCGGCGGACCGCTCCCGTCCCCCGACGACTCCGCACTGCGCCGCCGCCTGCACGAACTGGAGGACGAGCGGCACGCCGTGGAGCAGCGGCGCGAGCGGCTGCACGCCCGCCTCGGCCTGCTCGGCCGGCTCGCGGCCGATCTGCTGCGGGACATCGGCGAAGGTGCCGGTTCCGGAGAGAGCGACGGGCCCCGCTGGGCCCGCGAGCTGGACCGGGTGGACGGCGAGCGCGAGGAGTTCGGTCAGCGGCTCTGGTCGGCCGAGGCCCGATTGATGGCGCTCGACACCGAACTCGGCGAGGTCCGCCGGGCCATGGCCCGCTCCGAGACGCCGCCCGCCGAGCTGCTCGGCCATGTCGAGCTGACCGTGGACGCCGCGGCGGCAGGCCCGGCCCGGCTGCGCCTGAGCCACCTCACCCCGTGCGCGCTGTGGCGGCCCGCCTACCGGGCCGTGCTCGGCGGCGACTCGCTCACGCTGGAGACCGACGCGATGGTCTGGCAGCGCACCGGAGAGGACTGGTCCGGCGTACGGCTGACCCTGTCGACGGCCCGGTCGGCGCTGGCCACCGACCCTCCGCGGCTCGGCGAGGACCGGCTGACGCTGGGCGACCGCACCCCCGCCGAACGCCGCACGGTCGACGTCGAGTTGCGCGAGGAGGCGATCGGGGACATCGGCCCGGCCCCGGTGCTCGGCCTGCCGGGGGTGGACGACGGTGGAGAGGCGCGGGTGCTGGGCGCGCCCGCACCGGTCTCCGTACCCGGTGACGGGCGCGCCCACCGGGTGTCGCTGTCCGCGTTCACCGCGCCCGCGCGCAGCGAGTACGCCTGCTCGCCGGAGCTGTCCCCGCTGGTCACCCGGGTGGTGCGGTTCCGCAACGGCTCCGGCCACGCGCTGCTCGCCGGGCCGGTGGACCTGGTCCGTACGGGCGGGTTCGGCGGCCGCGGCACGCTGGACTTCACCGCGCCCGGCGCCCCGGTCGTGCTGGCCTTCGGCAGCTGCGACGACCACAGCGTGGTCCGGGAGGCCGAGGAGTCCCGGACGACCGCCGGGATCACCCAGCGCACCGTGGTCACCCGTACGGTCCGCGTGCACCTGTCACGGTTCTCCGCACCGGCGGAGGAGGGCGAACGGGTGGTCGTCGTACGGGAACGGATCCCGGTCTCGGAGGTCTCGGCGGTGGAGGTGCGCCTGCTCAAGGAGGCCTGCTCCCCCGAGCCCGCCGCGGTCGACGCCGACGGCGTCGCGCGCTGGGAGGTCGGGCTCCCGCCCGGCGGCCGCCGTACCGTCACCCTGGTCTACGAGCTGTCGGCGAGCGCCAAGGTCGCCGGGATCTGACGCCACGCGCACCGGCGCCGGCACTGGCACTGGCACTGGCACTGGCACTGGCACTGGCACGAGCGGCACCGGCACGGGCGGCACCGGCACGGGCGGCCGGAGGTGTCAGCCGACCTGGATCCCGATGACGCAGGTGTCGTCGTCCGTGTCGGAGCGGCTCTCGGCGAGCAGGCGGTCCAACCGGTGGTCCAGGTCGCCGGCCCCGCTCGCCGCCGCGCCCACCAGGTGGGCCAGGGACTCCTCCACCGCGGAGTCCCGCCTCTCCACCAGCCCGTCCGTGAACATCAGCAGCGTGTCGTCCGGTTCCAGCCGGACCTCCCGTTCGACGTACGTGACGTCGGGCATCGCTCCGAGGAGCAGGCCCTCGATGAGCGGGAAGGCCTCGGGCTCGCCGCCGCGGACGAGCACGGGCGGCAGGTGCCCGGCGCGCGCCCAGCGCATCACCCGGGTACGGGGGTCGAAGATCCCGCAGACGGCGGTGGCCGTCACGTACTTCGCCAGGTGGTGGGTGACCGTGTTGAGCCACGACAGCAGTTGGGCGGGGCCCGCCCCGGTCACGGCCAGGCCGCGCAGGGCGTTGCGCAGGACGACCATGCCGGTGGCGGCCTCGATGCCGTGTCCGGCGACGTCTCCCACGGAGAGCATGATCAGCCCGGAGGGCAGGACGACGGTGTCGTACCAGTCGCCGCCGACGAGCGACTCGGACTCCGCGGGCCGGTAGCGGACGGCCACGCGCAGGCCCGGGGCTTCGACGGCGGGCGGGGTGGGGGGCATGATGGCGTGCTGGAGCTGGAGGGCGAGGCGGTTGCGTTCGGCGGACTCGGCCGCCGTGTGGGCGAGCTGGTCCCGCGTCGCGGCCAGGGCGACCTCGGTCCAGTGCTGGGCGGAGATGTCCTGGTAGGCGCCGCGTACGGCGTGCAGGCGCCGGTCGGCGTCGAGGACGGGCTCGGCGACGACGCGGATGTGCCGGGTGATCCCGTCGGACCTGCGCAGGCGCAGGTCGACGGAGGCGGGGCGGCGGTAGCGCAGTACGGCCCGCAGGAAGCGGCCCAGGGCCTCGGAGTCGTCGGGGTGGGTGTAGTCGGGCAGTTCCCGCAGCGGTACGGGCGGTGCGCCGACCGGCAGGCCGTGCAGCGCGTACAGCTGGGCGTTCCAGGTGATCTCGCCGGTGACGAGGTTCTCCTCGAAGCCGCCGATCCGGCCCAGGCGCTGGGCGTGCTGGAGGAGGTCGGCCAGGCGTGCCGTCTCGTCCTCGATCCGCCAGATCAGCAGGACGGCGGCGCCGTGCCGGCTGACGCTGATGTCCGCGACCGAGGTCAGGGGGATCTGGTCGACGAGCGCGGTCAGGCTCATGCGTTCGGCCCTGAAGGGCTCACCGGTGGCGTGCACGCGCTCGATGATGTCGAACAGCCCGTTCTCGCCCGCGGCCATGGGATAGGCCTCCAGCAGCAGGGCGCCGTTCACGTCGGCGCGCCGCCGCCCGGCGGGGTCGACGAAGCGGCTGCTGGCGTGGCGGATGCGGAAGTCGCTCAGCCGTCCCCCGGGGTCGAGCACGGGGGTGAGGATGACGGCGGGATCGTGCAGTCCCTCGGCGAGGTCGGTCAGTTCCGAGACGTCCGGGAGCACCGCTTCGGGGAGGTCGGGGTCGCCCGGGGCCGAGGCGTCCATGGCGCGGGCGCAGAGTTCGGCGAGGGCCTCGACCTGGCGCTCGATCTGCGGGGGCTGCGGCGCGAGCGGTTGCGGCCAGCAGATTTCGAGGACGCCGTGGATGCGGCCGCCCGTCCCGGCCGGTACGGCCATCCGGCCGCCGTCGGGCCAGTGCAGGTGCGCGATCGAGGGCAGACCTTCGCGTTGCAGGCGGGCGAGGGTGACCAGGCGGCGCTCGCGCAGCGCGAGGCGGGCGACGGTGGAGACCCCCGGGGGGACGTGGCGCCAGCGCGCGGCCTCACCGGGCGGGAAGCCGGCGTACCCGGCGAGGGCCAGGGAGCCGTCGGGCGCCGCGGTCCACATGGCCACGGCGACCGCTCCCAGGGGTTTGAGGGCGTTGGTCAGGAGGGATTCGGCCATGGCCTGGGTGTCGTCGGCGGCGGCCAGCATCCCGCTCTCGGCGGTGCGCAGCCGGACCGACACCCTGGTGGACGGCTCGGCCGGGCCGAGGGTGCCGGTGCGTTCGACGAACTCGGCGGCGACCTCGCTGACGTGGTCGCGGGCGGCCTGGTTGACGATGTCCGCGGCGAGGTCGAGCGCGGACAGCCCGGTCTCGCGCGCCAGTTCCTCCAGTTGCCGCGCCGCCGCGGCGGGGGTGCAGCTCAGCTGTCCGATGAGGATGCCCTTGGCCAGTTCGACCAGGGCCCTGCCGTCCGCCGCCGCGTGCGCCGCCCGCACCTCGCCGCGCAGGCGCTCGACGGTGGCGACGAGGCGTCCCAGGGGGGTCGGGGCCTGGTGCGGGATCGTCGGGCGGCAGGGGTCCGCGGTGAGCGCTTCCGGTGCCCGCGCATCGCCGTGCCACTGAGTGTCGGGGGTGCTCACGGTGTTTCCGGCTCCTTGCTCGGACGGTCCCTGGTCTGCGGCGCGGTGGTCATCTCGTGAGCCAGTGCCGGACGCGGGCGATGAGGTCGTCGGCGTCGACCGGCTTGGTGACGTAGTCACTGGCCCCCGCGGCGAGGCTCTTCTCCCGGTCGCCGGGCATCGCCTTGGCGGTGACCGCGATGATCGGGAGGCCGGTGTGGGCCGGCATCCGCCGGATCTCTGCGGTCGCCGCGTACCCGTCCAGTTCCGGCATCATCACGTCCATCAGGATGAGGTCGACGCCCTGGTTGCGGGTGAGGGTTTCGATGCCCTTGCGCCCGTCCTCCGCGTGGAGCACACGGATGCCGTGCAGTTCGAGCACGCCGCTGAGGGCGTACAGGTTGCGCGCGTCGTCGTCGACGACGAGGACGGTGCGCCCGGCCAGGCCGTCGTCGAGCACGTGGGCGGGTGCCTGCGTTCCTTCCGCGCCCGCGTGGACGAAGGGCAGTACGTCCCCCGGCTGGTCCGCGGTCAGGTGCAGCACGATGCGTTCGCGCAGCTCGTCCAGGCTGGACAGCAGCTCCAGGCGGCGCGAGGCGGCCCGTTCCCGCAGGGCCGTCTCCTGGCCCGTGTTCAGGCGGGGGTTGTTGTGTGCGAGGACGGGGAGGGAGGCGAGCGCCGGGTCTCCGTCGAGGGCGTCGAGGAAGCGCAGGGCCTCGCCGTCGGGCATGTCGAGTTCGAGGACGACGCAGTGGAAGGAGTCCGAGGCGAGGGCGGCCGCCGCCTCCCGCGAGCTGGTGACGCCGACGACCTGGATGCCCCCGGTCTCCCCGGCCGGCCGGTGGCGGGGGGCGAAGTCCCGGTCGGCGCTCTCGGCGACGAGGGACAGCAGGCCGCCCTGGCGTTCCTCGATGACCAGCAGACGGCGGGACTGCCGCTGCGCGGGGACGGCCGGAGCGGCCGCGTGACCCGCTTCGGCGCCTCCGGCCGCGCCGTTCGGGGCGGGCGACGGCACTTCGGGGAGCGGGTCCCTGTCGTACTCCGCCCACCTGACCGGCAGGTAGAGGGTGAAGGTGCTGCCCTGCCCCGGGGTGCTCTCCGCGGTGACGGCGCCGCCGAGCAACTGGGCGATCTCGCGGCTGATGGAGAGGCCGAGGCCGGTGCCGCCGTACTTGCGGCTGGTGGTGCCGTCGGCCTGCTGGAAGGCACCGAAGACGGATGCCAGCTGCCGCTCGGGGATGCCGATGCCCGTGTCCCGTACCCGGAAGGCCACCACGGGCCCGCGGCCGGGGACCCCGGCGGGGACCTCGGTCGCGGCGGCCGGTTCGATCCGGAGCTCGACGCCGCCGCGCTCGGTGAACTTGACGGCGTTGGACAGCAGGTTGCGCAGGACCTGGCGCAGCCGTGAGTCGTCGGTGTGCAGGGCGTCCGGGGCGTCGGGGGCGGTGGTGACGGTGAAGTCGAGGCTCTTTTGGGTGGTCATCGGCCGGAAGGTGGCGTCGACGTACTCCAGCAGCTGCGGCAGGGACACCGCCTCGGGGTTGATGTCCATCTTCCCGGCCTCGACCTTCGACAGGTCGAGGATGTCGTTGATCAGCTGGAGCAGGTCGGACCCCGCCGAGTGGATGACGCCCGCGTACTCGACCTGCTTCGGGCTGAGGTTGCGGGTGGGGTTCTGGGCGAGCAGCTGGGCGAGGATCAGGAGGCTGTTGAGCGGGGTGCGCAGCTCGTGACTCATGTTGGCGAGGAACTCGGACTTGTACTTGGAGGCCAGCGACAGCTGCTGGGCCCTGTCCTCCAGCTCCTGCCGCGCCTGTTCGATCTCCAGGTTCTTGGCCTCGATGTCGCGGTTCTGGCTGGCGAGGAGGGCCGCCTTCTCCTCCAGTTCCGCGTTGGAGCGCTGCAGTTCCTCCTGCTGTACCTGGAGCTCCGCCGAACGCGCCTGCAGTTCGCCGGTCAGCCGCTGGGATTCGCCGAGGAGCTCGTCGGTGCGGGCGTTGGCGACGATCGTGTTGACGTTGACGCCGATGGTCTCCAGCAGCTGGCCGAGGAAGTCCCGGTGTACGGGGGTGAAGGCGGTGAAGGAGGCGAGCTCGATGACGCCGAGGACCTGGTCGTCCACCACGATCGGCAGGATGATCAGACTGCCCGGGGTGGTGCGGCCCAGTCCCGAGGAGATGACGTAGTCGCCGGGTACCTGGTCCGTGGCGATGATGCGGTGGCTGCGCGCGGCCTGTCCGACCAGGGACTCGCCGAGGGCGAAGCGGATGCCCTCGCCGGTGCCGGCGGGGCGGCCGTAGGAGCCGACCAGGGTGAGTACGGTGGTGCCGGGGCCGTCCTCGGCGAGGTAGAAGGCGCCGTACTGGGCCGCGACGAGCGGGGTCAGCTCGTCCATGACGAGTGCGGCGACGACGGACAGGTCGCGGTGGCCCTGCATCAGGCCCGAGATCCGGGCCAGGTTGGACTTGAGCCAGTCCTGTTCCTGGTTGGCCCGGGTGGTCTCGCGCAGCGAGCCGACCATCGAGTTGATGTTGTCCTTGAGTTCGGCGACTTCGCCGGAGGCGTCGACGGTGATCGAGCGGGTCAGGTCGCCCTCGGCGACCGCGCTGGCGACCTCGGCGATGGCCCGTACCTGGCGGGTGAGGTTCCCGGCCAGTTCGTTGACGTTCTGGGTCAGGCGCTTCCAGGTGCCGGAGACGCCCTCCACCTCGGCCTGCCCGCCGAGCCGGCCCTCACTGCCCACCTCGCGGGCGACGCGCGTGACCTCGGCGGCGAAGGCGGAGAGCTGGTCGACCATCGTGTTGATGGTCTCCTTCAGCTCCAGGATCTCCCCGCGCGCGTCCACCCGGATCTTCTGCGTCAGGTCCCCCTGGGCCACCGCGGTGGTGACCTGGGCGATCGAGCGGACCTGTGCGGTCAGGTTGTCGGCCATGACGTTGACCGACTCCGTGAGGTCCTTCCACGTACCGGAGACGCCCTTGACGTCCGCCTGGCCGCCGAGCCGGCCCTCGGTGCCCACCTCGCGGGCCACCCGGGTGACCTCCCCGGCGAAGGCGGACAGCTGGTCGACCATCGTGTTGATGGTCTCCTTCAGCTCCAGGATCTCCCCGCGCGCGGTGACGGTGATCTTCTGCGAGAGGTCGCCCTCGGCCACGGCCGTCGCGACCTGGGCGATCGAGCGCACCTGGTCGGTGAGGTTTCCCGCCATGAAGTTGACCGAATCCGTGAGGTCCAGCCAGGCGCCGTCGACTCCGGGCACGTCGGCCTGGCCGCCCAGGGTCCCCTCGGTGCCCACCTCGCGGGCCACACGCGTCACCTCGGAGGTGACCAGCGACAACTGGTCGGCCATGCCGTTGAAGACCGTGGCGATCTCACCGAGCAGCCCGTCGGAGGTATCGGGCAGCCGGGTACGGAAATCCCCGTCCCGCACGGCGGTCAGGCCGGCCAGCAGCCGGCGCAGCTCCGCTTCGCCGATCCCCGTCCCGTCCGCGGGACCCGGCGAACCGCTCAGTGACTCCGGGCTCGTCCGCTCAGCCATCCGTCAACCCCTCGCCAAACGACCGGTCGACGAAGGTTAACGCCGACCGGAAGGACCTTATGGCACGACGGATCACACTGAAGCAGCGCTTCCGCACACTTCCGCACACTGCCGCGGGATGTCACGGGTGCGGGGGCGGGTGGCGGGTAGACGAATCGGTGACGAAGGACACAACTGACGAAAAGGGGTGAGGGCGTTGTCGGTCAAGGTCGTGGGCTGGGCACGCTCGTTTCCGGTGTCGAGGGGAGTTCGGGCGGCGCGGCAGTGGACCGCCGGGCACCTGGCCTCGCTGCCATGGGACGACTCGGCCGCGGACACGGTGCACTCCGTCCTCCTCAGCGTCTCCGAACTCGTCACCAACGCCCACCTGCACGCCGCCGGAACCGCCCACCTCGTGCTCACGTGGGACGGCCGGTGCCTCCATGTCAGCGTCGCCGACTCCGACCCGCGGCTGCCCTCCGCGCGGCCGGCCGACGCCGAAGCCGATGCCGGCGCCACCTCCGGACGGGGGCTGGGGATCGTCACCACCCTGGCGGACTCGTGGGACATCCACGCGTGCCACGGCGGCAAGGCGATCACGGCCTGTTTCCGCCCCTACGGCGGGGCCGACCCCCACACCGGCCCCCACGCCGGCCCGACCGCGGGCCTGGGCGGGCCGCTCCCGTCATGAACCGCCGAGCGCGTCTTCGACGCTGGGGTACAGGGACAGGACGGTATCGGCGCCCGTCAGGGCGAAGAGCCGGCTCAGCTGTTCCCCGGGAGCGGCGATCCGCAGGCCGGTCAGATGGTGCACCCGCAGCAACAGGTTCAAGAAGGACGAGTCGCCGAAGGTGACCGATCCCACGTCCAGCACCACCAGCCGGTGCCCCTCCGCGGCGGCGGCGAGGGCCTCCTCCAGAGGGGCCAGCGTGTCCTGGTCGAGCTCTCCCTGCGCGGCCACCACCCATCCGGCCCCGGCCGGGTAGTTTTTCCCGACCACGCCTGCGCGGTGCGCGTCTCCTGCTCCGGTCATGTCCGCCTCCCCGGATCGTCACGTGTGCGGCCTCCGCAAGGGAGTATGCCTTCCCCTGGATCGTACGGAAGCAGAAAGTTTTCGCGCCGGGCGGGTAAGAACGAGAAGTCTGGGCATGAGCGCCCGGGCAGCCGTCAGTCAATCGGGAGGGAACGGCCACCATGTCTCGCTCGGCCACCGCCGTAAGCCCCATTCGTTCATCAGACGTGCAGTTCGCACCCTCTGTACCCGCCGACGGGATCGCGGGAGCCACACAGCGGGACGTGGCACTGCCCGAGGTGAGGAACCCCCGGGAGATGGCGCCGGGCGACGCACGCGAGCTCTCCAGGCTCTTCTTCGGGAGGCTCCGCTCCCTGGAGGAGGGCACGCGCGATTACCAGTACGCCCGCAACACCCTGATCGAGATGAACCTCTCGCTCGTGCAGTTCGCCGCGCGGCGCTTCCGCGCCCGGGTGATGGGCGGGGGCCTGGACATCGAGGACATCATCCAGGTGGGCACCATCGGCCTCATCAAGGCCATCGACCGCTACGACCCCGAGCGGGAGGTCGAGTTCTCCACGCTCGCCCTCCCGTACATCACGGGCGAGATCAAGCGCTACTTCCGCGACACGACCTGGGCCGTGCACGTACCGCGCCGGCTCCAGGAACTGCGCACGGAGCTCGCCAAGGCCCAGGAGTCGCTGACCGACGTCCTGGGGCGGGCCCCGACGGTCAAGGAGGTCGCCCAGCACCTCGAACTGACCGAGGAAGAGGTCATCGACGGGCTGGTCGCCGCGAACGGCTACACCAGCGGCTCCCTGGACACCGCCGGGGCCGACGGAGACGAGCCCGCGGGCTCGACGAGCCGGGCGACCCGGCCCCTGGCGGACCGTCTGGGTGACGTCGACCCCGCCATGGAGCTCTTCGAGGACTTCCACACCCTCGCCCCGCTGCTGGAGCAGCTGGACGAACGCGATCGGCTGATCCTGCAACTGCGCTTCGGTCAGGAGAAGACGCAGGCCGAGATCGGCGCCGAGCTGGGCATCTCTCAGATGCAGGTCTCGCGCCTCCTCTCACGCACGCTCGCCCGGCTGCGCGCCGGAATGCTCTCGGTGTAGGCGGCGCCATGCCGCTCACCGCCCGGCCGCTGGGTGACCGTCCCGGCACCCGGCTGCAGGGCAGCTGCGACTTCGACACCCGGCCGATCCTGACCGCGGCGCTCGGAGTCGTCACCCGGACCCCCGGCCCGGTCGTCCACCTCGACCTGTCCGGGGTGGCCTTCCTCGACACCGCCGCCGTCGGCGCCCTGGTGCGGGCGAACGCCACCGTCACGGGTCAGGGGCGCCGCCTGGTGCTCCACCACCCGCCGTACTCGCTCCGCAAGGTAGTGGAGTTGTTCCCGGACGAATGTGCCGCGCTGGAGGTCGCAGCATGATGAACGACGCTTCTGCGCCCGCCTCCCCCGGGGACTTCGTCCACCCCGCCCTCTTCTACCGGGACCAGGCGGAGTACCTGGCGGGAGTGGGCGGGTTCGTACGGACCGCCCTCGCGGCCGACGAGCCGGTGCTCGTGGCCGTGCCCGGCCCGCGGCTGGACGCCCTCCGCGAGAGCCTCGACGTCGGCGCGGCCGAGGTCACCTGGGCGGACATGACGCGACTGGGCCGCAATCCCGGCCGCATCCTGGCCGCTCTGCAGGACTTCGCCGGCCGGCAGGAGGGCCGGCCCGCCCGGATCGTGGGCGAGCCGATCTGGCCCGGCCGCACGCCGGCCGAGGTGCTGGAGGCCACCCGTCACGAGGCCCTCATCAACACCGCCTTCGCCGGCCGGCGGGCCACCGTCCTGTGCCCGTACGACGTCCTGGGCCTGCCGGCCGCGGTGGTGTCCGACGCCAGGCGCACCCACCCCACGGTCATCGCGGAGGGGAAGGACCTGCTCAGCCCGGATTACGCGGACGCCCCGGCGGTCCGCGCCGACTGGGACGGCCCGCTGCCCGAACCCGACGGGGCCGTGCCCCGCTTCGCCTACGCCCTCGGGGAACTGGGCGAGGTACGGGCCCACGCCGAGGCCTGGGCCCTGGGCACCCCCCTGGGCGCGGCCCGGCGCGGTGATCTGGTCCTCGCGGTCAGCGAGGCCGCGGCGAACTCCCTCGCCCATGGTGGCGGGAGCGGATCGCTGCGGCTGTGGCGGACCGGCGGTGGCGGGGTCGTGGCCGAGGTCCGCGACGCGGGCCGTCTGACCGACCCGCTGGCCGGACGCCGCCGCCCCTCCCTCGCATCGGTCGACGGGGGCCGCGGCCTGTGGATGATCCACCAGCTGTGCGACCTGGTCGAGATCCGCTCCTCGGAGAGCGGCCTCACGCTGAGGATGCACATGGCATGTTCCTGAGACCGGCGGTTCCCCTAAACTGTCACGGGCCTGCTCGGGGGACCGGGCAGGCGTCGATCGTGGCCACAAGGGTCCCGACGGACAGAGAGACCAGCGTCAACGGCGGGGGTGAGGTAGCACAGTGGAAACCATTGGACCGGGAACCGGCGATCCGCTGCCCGCCGGGCCTTCGGCCGTGGTGCAGCGCCGCCGCCTCGCCCTGTCCGGCGTCCGCGGCCACGTCGCGAAGGGCCGCGACTTCACCCGCCAGGCCTTGCGGGACTGGGGCTGGGACGGCACCGAGACCTCCGAGGACGCCCTGCTCCTCGTATCCGAGCTGCTGACCAACGCCTCCCTGCACGCCGGTGGCTGCGTCGAGCTCGTGGTCTGCGCCGGCGACGTCCTGCGGATCGAGGTCTTCGACGGCTCGACGGCGCTCCCCCACCGCCACCCGTCTCCGCAGCGCGGGGTGCCGGGCGGACACGGCCTCTACATCGTGCAGCGCCTCTCCGATCGCTGGGGCACCCACACCCACGAGAACGGCAAGGCCGTCTGGATCGAGATCGAGGCATCGCGGCTGACCTCGGGCAGGCCCACCGGCCGGTGACCCGGTCGGCCACCGGTCCCGTGTGCGCGTGAGGAGCGTCGTTCCGGGAGACCGGGGCAAGCGCACGGTATGACATCGAACGCACTCACTTCCCTGGCCCTGACCCCGGCGCCCGGCCCGGCCTGGGTCCACCTGATCGTCATCGCCTTCGCCCTCCTCGTCCTCGTCCGCACCCTGGCCCGCCACCGGTAGGCCCTCCCGCTTCCGGGCTGTCCGGGCGTCCACGGGGTATGCGCGGAGCATGGAAACCTCTTCGGATCGGCCGGGCGGCTCGCGGCGCCCGTGGTGGGGACGGATCGCCGCCGCAGCGGTGGTGGTCGCGGTGCTGATCGCGCTCGTGGCGCGCTTCGGCCCGGTCCCGGGATTAGGCGCCCTCTTCGGCGAGGAGACCCGGGACCGCTCCGGCCCGGCTCTGCTCAAGTCCATCCAGGACATGGACCGTTACGAGGCCGCCGTCGGCAACTTCCAGGTGGTCGTGGACCTGGAGAAGGACGCGGCGTTCCTGCCGGACGCCATCCGCGGCACGCGCACCCTGTACGTGGGGGCCGGCACGGTCGGCGGCTACGTGGAGCTGGGCGGGCTGGGCGAGCGGAACGTCTCCGTGAACGACGACCGCACCAAGGCCTCGCTCCGGCTGCCGCACGCGGTGCTCGGCTCGGCCGCCCTCGACCCGGACCGCTCGTACGCGGTGTCCAAGCAGCGGGGCCTGCTCGACCGGATCGGCGATCTGTTCTCCGACAACCCGGCCGGCGAGCAGGCCGTGCAGAAACTGGCCGCGCAGCACGTCAACGAGGCCGCCCGCGACAGCGGTCTCGCCGCGCGCGCCGAGAAGAACACCACGGCGATGCTGGAAGGGCTGCTCCGTTCCCTCGGCTTCCGTGAGGTGACGGTCTCCTACGGATGAGGGGTGGGCCCCGCCCCGCCCTCCGGCGACGGCGCCACGAGCAGGCGGGGCAGGGCGCCCGGGTGCTTCTCCGAGAGCCAGGCGACCAGCTGTTCCCGTACGGCGCAGCGCACCGTCCACAGGTCGTCGGCGTCCTTGGCCGTGACGATCGCGCGGACGACCATGGTGGAGGGGGTCGTCTCCGTGACGGCGACGTCCCAGCCGCGGCCGTCCCACTGCGGGCACTGGTGCAGGATCTCGTGGACCTTGTCGCGTATGAGGTCCACGGGTGCGCTGTGGTCGCAGTGGAGGAAGACCGTGCCGGTCATCTGGACGCCGCCGCGGGACCAGTTCTCGAACGGGCGGGTGGTGAAGTACGAGACGGGCATGGTGAGGCGGCGCTCGTCCCAGGTCCGTACGGCGAGGAAGGTGAGGGTGATCTCCTCCACCACTCCCCACTCTCCGGCGACCACGACCGTGTCGCCGATGCGCACCATGTCGCCGAAGGCGATCTGGAACCCTGCGAACAGGTTTCCGAGGGTGGACTGGGCGGCGACGCCGGCCACGATGCCGATGATGCCGGCGGAGGCGAGCACGGACGTGCCGAGCGCGCGGAAGCTGGGGAAGGTCAGGAGCATCGCCGCGGCCGCGACGACGGCGACGACGGCGGTCAGGACCCGCGTGATCAGGGTGACCTGGGTACGGACCCGGCGGAGCCTGGCGGGGTCGCGGGTGCCGGCCGCGTAGCGCGCGTAGCCGGACTCCACGGCGGCCGAGGCCACGACCACGATCAGCCAGGCGCCGGCGCCGATCAGCGCGAGCGAGAGGACCCGGCCGACGGCCGCCTCGTGCTCCCGCAGCGGCCGCCAGGCTGTCTGCCGGTAGGCCCCCCTGAGCAGGGCGGCGAACAGCACGATCTGCAGGGCCCGGCGGCAGCGGCGCAGCGAGTTCCACAGGGGCGTTTCCGGGTGGCGTGCGTCGGCTCGGCGCAGCACCAGGTCGGCGGCCCACCCGGCCGCGGCGGTGAGGAGGACCGAGCCTCCGAGGACGATCAGCAAACGCAGGGCGTGGTTCATGTCTCCTCGACGGGTGTAGGCGGCATGGACTTCCCCCGCGCATGCCCGGACGAGGAGGGGCGACACACGGAACCTGCGGCGCGGCCCCCTCGTCCCGTGACCGCGGCGGCCTGCGCATGGCGCGACCGGGGGCGGGTAGCCGGGCCGTGAACGGTCTGGAGGCGGCGACCGGTACCGCCCGGTGCCGGGCCGCCGACGCCACGGAAGGGGTGCACGTGTCACACGTCGAGGAGTACGTCGAGGTCAACGTCCCCGTACGAACCGCGTACAACCAGTGGACGCAGTTCGAGGACTTCCCCGTCTTCATGGAAGGGGTCGAGCGCATCTACCAGCGCACGGACACGCTGACCCACTGGGTCACGAACGTCAACGGTGTGCAGCGCGAGTTCGACGCGCAGATCACCGAGCAGCTCCCGGACCGGCGCGTCGCGTGGATGACGGTGGACGGTGAGGCGCGCCAGGCCGGCCTGGTCACTTTCCAGCCGATCGACGCGACCACCACCAAGGTCGTCCTGCACATGAACTGGGTGCCCGACGGCCTGGCCGAGACGGCCGCCGACAAGCTGGGCTTCGTCAAACGCCAGGTGGCCGGCGATCTGAAGCGGTTCAAGACGTTCATCGAGTCGCGCGGGATCGAGACGGGCGCCTGGCGGGGCGAGGTCTGAGCGCCATGAGACACGGGGGTGCGGGCAAGGGAGTCAGGGCGGCGTCCCGCGGCGGCGGGTTCCGTGAGGTCACGGCCCGTTGCGGTCTGCTGGCGCGCGGGGTGCTGTACGCACTGGTCGGGCTGCTGGCCCTGCGCGTGGCCTTCGGCGACGCCGGGGGCCAGGAGGCCGACCGCGAGGGCGCCCTCCGGGAGCTGGTCGGCAAGCCCTTCGGCGGCGTCCTGGTCTGGGCCGTCGGCGTGGGGCTCGTCTGCATGATGCTGTGGCGGCTGTCGGAGTCGGTGTTCGGCGCGGCCGGGCCCGACGGTGGCAAGCCGCCGAAGCGGCTGGCCTCGGCCGGCCGCGCGGTCTTCTACGCCACGGCCGCCTTCTCCGTCCTGTCGTTCGCGGCGGGCGCCGGCGGACGCTCCGGGGACCAGCAGTCCCGCGATGTGACGGCCAGGGCCCTGGAGCTGCCCGCCGGGCAGTGGCTGGTGGGCGCGGCGGGCCTCGGGATCGCCGTGGCGGGCGTGGTCATCGCGGTGCAGGCGGCGCGGCGCACCTTCCGCAAGCACCTCGCGATGGGCGGGGTGCCCGGCTGGGGGCAGGCGTGCGTCGATTTCCTCGGGGTGGGCGGCGGCCTGGCCCGGGGCGCCGTGTTCGCGGCGGCCGGGGCCTTCGTCGTGTACGCCGCCGTGCGCTACGACCCGGGGCAGGCGAAGGGCGTCGACGACACCCTGAGGTCGTTCGCCGGGACCGCGGCGGGGCCGTGGCTCCTGGTCGCGGTCGCCGTCGGGCTGATGCTCTTCGGGGCGTTCTCGTGGGCGATGGCCCGATGGCGCGAGGTCTGACACGGGAAACCGTGGCATCTCGGCCAACTTGCCCGTACGCCCCTGCACGCCCCCCGCAGTGACGTTCCATCAGCCCTGAATGGGGGCACCCGTGGTGCCGTTGGTACGTCTACCGAGGAGCGCACACGATGACGAAGGTCCTCGTCCTGCACAGCGTCAGCCTGGTCAGGTCGGCACTGGCCGCCCTTCTGAGATCCGAAGGGCCGTTCGAAGTCACGTCGGCGGCCTGGCGGGCCGCGGCCCGCCAGGCCGAGTCCTTACGACCAGACGTGACGGTCGTCGACCTCGACTGTCCGGGAACGACGGCCGTCCTCTCCGCCGACAAGCGCGTGGACCACCAGGTCCTCGCGCCCCCGTCCCCGGTCCTGGTGCTCGCGTCCTCGACCGGCGCACCCGGGCTGCTGCACCGCGCGTTCCGCGCCGAGGCGCGCGGCTACGTCGACAAGGACGGCTCGCCGGGGCGGCTCGTACGGGCCGTCCGAAAGGTCGCCGCGGGGGAACGGTTCATCGACGCCTCGCTGGCCTCCGCGTTCATGGAGGCCGACCCCGTGCCGCTGAGCCCGCGGGAGCTCAGCGTGCTGACCCGGGCCGCGGAGGGCGATTCGATCGCCGAGATCGCCCGTACGCTGCACCTGGCGAGCGGGACGGTGCGCAACTACATGGCCGCGGCGACGCGCAAGACCGGGGCGCGCAATCTCATCGACGCGATCCGGATATCCCGCCGGGCCGGCTGGGTCTGATCCGGCCTCACCGGCAAGACGCCTCCTCGTTCCATCTCCCCACCAGATCGCGGTACAAGGCTGACCTGGCGGGGAGTTCCTCATGGGTGCCGCAGACGGCGCGGGTCCCGTCGAGCACGAGGACCCGGTCGGCGCGGGCCGCGGAGGAGACGCGGTGGGCCACGACCACGAGGGTGCCGCCGCGGTCCGCGAGGGCCCGTTCGGCACGCTCCTCGGCGGCCGGGTCCAGGTGGCAGGTGGCCTCGTCGAGCAGCAGCAGCGGAGCGGGCGAGAGGTAGGCGGCGCCGAGCGCGAGCTGCTGGCTCTCGCCCCGGGACAGCAGCCGGGGGGACACTTCGCCGTCCAGGCCGCCGAGCCGTGCCACCAGGTCCTCCAGCCCGAGGGCGCGGACGGCGCGCCGCACTTCGGCCTCGCCGGGCCCGGGGGCGCCCGGGGCCGCGGCGAGGTGGGTCAGGTTCTCCCGTACCGTGCCGGTGAAGACGTAGGCCTGCTGCGGCAGCAGGGTCCGCCGCGGATCGGGCCCGCCGGCGCCCTCCCCCGGCTCCCGGCGGGCGGCCGCTCCGGCGACGAGGACCGCTCCCGCGTCGGGTGACAGCATTCCGGCGAGCAGGGCGGTGAGCGTGGACTTGCCGATGCCGCTCGGTCCGACCACCGCGAGGTGCTCCCCCGGGCGCACCACCAGGTCGAGGTCGTCGAGTACGGGAGCCGCACCGGGGCCGTAGGCGAAGGTGACGCCGCGGAGCTCGGCCGCGGCTCCGGTCAGCGAGGGGCTCGGCGGGGGTCGGTCCGGCTCCACGGGGCCGTGACCGGCCGGGTCCGCCACCACCGGCGCGCTGAAGCGTTCGAGGACCACGAGCAGCCGGGTCCCGGCGGAACCCATGGCGGTCATCAGGGAGTTGAGAGCGGGCAGCAGGGACTGCACCAGGTACGTGAGCCCGCCGGCCAGCGTACCGGCGGTGATCCCGCGGCCCAGCAGCCAGGGCGTCGCCGCGAGGAGCGCGATCACCGGCAGCCGGCCCGCCGTGCCCAGGGCCAGGGTCCGCAGGGCCGCCCAGCCCGCGAGGGTGCGCGCCAGCCGTTCCTGGGCCGCGATCAGGGGCTCCACCCGGGCTTCCGCGGGGGCCTGCCCCCCGCAGGCGGCGATGTCGCGCAGTCCCTCGGCCAGCGTCCCCACCCGGTCGGCCAGCGCCTCGTCGGTGTCGAGGGACCTGCGCTGTACGGCGGCCAGGGGGCGCAGCGTGGCCAGGAAGGCGGCCACGCCCAGCAGCAGGGGCGGCAGCACGACCAGCAGCAGCACGGGCGCGAGGGCGGCCATCCCGAGGAAGGCGCCCACGGCGGTGAACACGAACGAACGCGCCGTCAGGACCAGCCCCGCGAAGGAGTCCCGGGCCATTTCCGTCTGCTGGGTCAGCCGGGACACGGCGCCGGTGTCGCCGGAGCCCGCCGGGTCGGCGACCGCCCGGTCCAGCGCCTGCCGCACCGCCCGCCGGACCAGGCCGTCCCGCAGCGGCTCCACCAGGTCCGCGAGCCCGGCGAACACGCCGCGCAGAGCCCATCCGCCGAGCAGTGCTCCGGCTCCGGCCGCGGCCAGCCAGCCGAGACCGGCGGCGGTGCGGCCGGCGAGGAAGCCGTCGTCGAGGGCGCGGGCCACCCCGTAGCCGCCCAGGAAGGTGTGCGCGGACTCCAGGAGCGACCATCCGGCCAGCCGCCCCAGGGCCCGCTTGTGGCCGCGCAGGAACCGCCGGCCCTCGGGGGCCACGCGGCCCCGGACCCCTCCCCCGGTCATCGCGCGGCCTCCCGCTCCGTGTCCTGCCGTTCCGTTCCGTCGGCGAACACCGCCCGGTAGGCGGGCTCGTGCCGCCACAGCTCGGCGTGGGGTCCGGTCGCCCGTACCCGCCCACCCTCCAGCCAGACGACGAGATCGGCGCGGGCGGCGGACGAGAGGCGGTGCGCGACCACGATCCGGGTGCCGGGCCGGACCTCGCGGGCGAGGGCCCGCTCCACCTCCCGGGCCGTGACGGTGTCGAGGCTGGAGGTGGCGTCGTCCAGTACGAGGAGCCGGCCCGCGTGCGCGAACGCCCGCGCCAGTCCCAGACGTTGGACCTCCCCGCCCGACATGGGGGCATCGGCGAGGCGGGTTCCGTACCCGTGCGGCAGGCGCTGTACGAACGGATCCGCTCCGGCGGCACGGGCCGCGGCGCGCACCTCTTCCGGGCCGGGATCCGGACCGGCGCCGAAGGCGATCGCCTCGCCGACCGTGTCCCCGAGCAGCACCGGCCGGTCGAAGGCGTACCCGACCTCGCGGCGCAGCGCCCCGGCGGCCAGCTCCGGCAGGGGCACCCCGTCCAGCACCACCCGGCCCGCGTCGGGGTCGGTGAGCCGCCCGGCCACGGCGGCGAACAGCGTCTTGCCCGCCCCCGAGCGGCCCACCACGGCCACCGTGGCGCCTCCGGGGATCACCAGGCTGATGTCGTGCAGGACCGTCGCACCACCGCGCACGACCCGCACGCCCCGCAGTTCCAGGGTGCCGGGGCCGCCTTCGGGCAGTCGCGCCCGTCCGTGGCCGAGTGCGGGCAGGGCCAGGAGGGCGGCGGTCCGGCGGGCCGCGGACCGGCCCCGGACCACGGCCGCGAGGCCGCCGGTGACGGCGCCGATGCCGGCCGCGAGACCCGCGTACCGTACGGCGGCGAGGAGTTCGCCGACCCCGATGGCCCCGGCCGACAGGCGGATGCCGCCGACGGCGAGGACCGCGTACAGGAGCAGCGGCATGAGGGTGGCCGAGCGCGCCGTGGTGCCGCCGTAGACCTGCCACATCCGCCGGCCCTCGGTGCCCAGCTCGGGCAACCGGGCCAGGATCCGGGCGCGTTCGCGCTCCGCGGTGCCGGCGGCGGCGATCGTACGGGCCCCGGCCAGCGCCTCGGTCAGCCGGCCGGCGGTCTCCAGCTGGACCTGCTGGTAGCGGGCGATGCTGGTGTGGGTGTCGCGGGCGAAGGCCCGCAGCAGGAGCACCAGGAACGGAACTCCGGCGAGGAAGGCGAGCGCCGTCCACACGTCGATCAGGAAGAGGGCGGTGACCGCGCCGAGCGGCGGCAGCAGCGCGGCGGCGGCGTGCGCGACGGCGGCCGGGACCTTGCCGGCCTCGGTGGCGTGCGCGGTCAGCCGCGCGGCGGTCTCGCCGGGTGCGTGGCGGGCCGCGTGGTGCGGGGCCGTCCGCAGCAGCCCGGCGAGGGCGAGCCTGCGCAGGCGGGCGGTGGAGCGGCCGTCGACCTCGCCGGTCAGCCGGGCGGCGGCCGCGTCCAGCACCACTTCGGCCGCGATGACCGCGGCGCACAGCAGGGTCCAGGCAGGGCCCGACGGGGCGCGGCGCAGCAGCAGGTCGAGACAGTGGCCGAGGACGGCGGGTTCGGCGAGCGCCGCCGCGGCGGCCCCCAGCGTGCATCCGAGTACGGCGGCGGTGCGCCCGGCGCTGTGCCGGGCCGCCGTCGCGAGAGCCCGGTCGGCGGTGCGCGCCTCGGCCGCCGCCTGCGCCGTACCGGCCTCCGCGTCGGGGGAGCTCATCGGCGGATGCCTCCAGTCGCGGGGTACGTGGTGCGGGCCCGGGCGGCGAACCGCCCGGGCCCGAGGTGACCCGTGTCAGTTACAGGTCGTGATGCTCAGGCTGCTGTCGCCGCAGAGCAGCAGGCTGGCCCGGCTGCCGCCACCGCCACCGCCGCCGTGCAGCTCGGTGACCTCTTCCTTGGGGGTCTCCATCGACTGCAGGTCGAGAAGCGTCATGTCAGATTCCTCTTCTGTCGAGTGGTGCGATGGGTCACGGCCCCGGACGGGGCCGGCTCTGGGGCCGCCGCGGTGTGTCGCAGCGGCGGGAGGAACGGCAGGTGCGCGCGCCCGCCGGGCGCGGCGCTGCCGAGGGCGAGGAGAGCGCCGGCGGTGCCCGTGGCGAGGTCCATGGACAGGCGCATCATCTGCTCGCCGGGGAAGGCCAGATGTCCCTGGTACGGCACGGCGTGCCGGGCCAGCGCGTCGATCTGGCGGGAGATGTCCTCGGGGCCCGTTCCCGGGCCGGGGGTGGTGGTCCGGGCCAGGTGGAGGATCATCCCGGCGGCGCCGCGCAGCAGTCCGGGCTGGGCGTAGAAGGTAGCCTGCGCCGCCCGTACGATCTCGCGCCGGGCCCGTTCGAACCGCTCGTCGGGAGCGTGCTCCAGCCAGTCGTCGAGGACCATGCCGATGCCGACGCTTCCCTCGCCGAGGTACGGCATCGTGCGCCAGCCCTCGTTCACCTGGAGGGTGCCGTACGCGCTGGTGACGCAGCGGTCGAGGTCGCGGTGGAGCGCCCGGGCGGACTGGAGCAGCAGCTCCTTGTCGCCGGTGCGTTCGTACAGCCGCAGGAAGAGCAGGGCGGGGCCGGTGTTCCCGTACATCAGTCCGGCGCGGGCGGGGCGCTGTTCGGGCCGGCCGAGGAGTTCGGCGCAGCGCAGGGCCGCGGTGTGCAGCTCTCCCTCGCCGCTCGCGGTGCCGAGTGCGTCCAGCGCCAGGCCGATGCCGGCGAGTCCGCCGTGCAGGTCCGGACCCGCGCTCTGCCAGGGCTGGTGCAGCAGCCGCTCGGCGAGAGCGAGGGCGCGGTCCGCGTGTCCGAGCCGGTTCAGGGTCCAGGCCGTGCCGGCGAGGCCGTCGTAGAAACCGAGCGGGGTGCCGGAGGCCGGTTCCCCGGTCCGCTCCAGCAGCCATTCCTCGGCTTCGGGCCAGGGGCCGGCGCCGGTCTCGGCGAGGGCGTGGAGCACTCCCGCGATCCCGTGGCCGAAACCGGTGCCTCCGCCGGCGGCCGCGAACTGGGCGATGTCGCCCGGCACGAAGCGGTCCTCGCGCTCCGGGGTGGCGCTCGCGCGGATCGCCGCGGTCATCGACGTGCGGGCGGCCGGCCAGTCCCCCGGCTCGACGGGCAGGTACGGGCCGGGCGGCGCGGGCATGCGGCCGCCCGGTGCGCCCTGCGGGGCGCCGGACAGGATCTCCTCGACGGCCTCGTCGAGGAACCGCCTCGGTACGGGGAACTGCTCGGCGATGACGGCCGCCAGATGGGCGGCCTTGGCCCGGTCCAGGACGAGCAGGCTGGTCAGCGGGAGGAACAGGGCGAGCCGCAGACAGGCGAGGGCGTAGCGGTCGACGGAGAACCCGCGCCGCTCGGCGGGGGCGACGAAGGCCGGGTTGGCCACGGTCTGGCGCAGTCCCTCGTCGACGTGCGCGGCGGCCTCGAAGTCCAGCAGGGCGACGGACGGTTCGCCGCTCTCGTCCTGCGCGACCATGATGTTGAAGAGGTGGAGGTCGTTGAAGACCACGCCGCGGGCGTGCACGGCTTCGACGGCCTCCGTGACGCGGCGGTGGATCTTCAGGGCCCACTCGGTGTACGCGGCGAGCTCCACCGGGTCGGGGTCGGCCTCGATCAGCGGGTGGCGCCGTGCGAAGTAGGTATTGAGCGGTTTGCCTTCGAGGTGTTGCAGCACCAGGAAGTGGTGGTCTCCCACCGTGAACGTGCCCCGTACCGCGGGCACGCAGTCCAGGCCCGACAGCCTTTCCAGCGCGGCCTGTTCACGGTGCAGCCTGGTCACCGCGTCGGCGCCGTCGGCGGCGAGCCCGGCGTACGGGCGGGCCTCCTTGAGCACCACGGACTCGCCGGTGCGGCTGTCCTTGCCGACGTAGACGCCGCCGCCGTTGGAGAAGTGCAGCGCCCGCTCCACCGTGAAGGGGATGTCGGTGAGGGTGGTCGCGGAGCGCGCCGCGAGGTGCGGCTCCAGGAAGGCGGGCAGTTCGAGCCACTCGGGCGGCTGGAACACCGGTCCGCGCGGGTCCGGTACGAGGCGCCCGTCGGGGGTCTCGATCGCCGGGACCAGCTCGCCGTGCTCGTCGTAGCAGTGCCGCAGGGTGAAGCTGCCGTAGCGCAGGTGGACCGGTCCGGCGCCCCAGCGCAGGTCGCTGAGGATGTACGGGCCCGCAGCCCCGGCCAGCGCGGCGTCGAGGTCCTCCGCGATGCGGCGGCACTGCTGCTCGTCGGCCGGGTACACGGTGATGAACTTGCCGCTCGCCGCGCGGTCGGCGTACTTGGCGTTGCGCAGGTGCAGCAGGTACCGGCTCGGTATGAACTTGAAGGCGATGCGCCGTGCGGTGCAGTACTCGTACACCGTCGTCAGCAGCGATTCGGCGTTGTCGAGCGTGGCCGAGACGTGGATCTTCCAGCCCTGGGCGGGCAGTTCGGCGTCGGCGGGGCGCAGGGCGAGCCAGTCGCCGCTGCGGTGCGAGCGCCACCCCGACGGGACGGGGGCGAGCGCGGCCGGGTAGCTCTCGCCGGCGCGCCGGTACGGCGCGTCGTAGAACCATCGGTCGGCGTCGCAGAAGGCGGCGTACCCCTTGTTCACACCTGCTCCCTCGTTCGGCGGCAGACCCGAAGGTGTCATGTCCGGAGCAGGCGGCGACAGTCACGTCTGTCATCGATGGGGTGTGCAGTACTCACGAGTCACGAGTCGGGTGTCACCGGTTCGGCGGGCCGTCGGGTCCACCAGTGGCGGCGGCGCGGGTGGACGGCCCGCCCGAGCTGGCGGCCGATCAGCAGGTATCCGAGGAGGGCGCCGGCCGTGTTGAGGATGACGTCGTCGATGTCGAAGACGCGCCCCGTGACGAGGGCGCCCTGGATCAGCTCCACCAGGGTCATCAGGCAGACCGTCACGGCCCCGACCCGCAGCAGCCCCCGCGCCGGGGGCAGCAGGACGGGCAGGAGCACGCCGAACGGCAGGCCGAGCACCACGTTCCCGCCGAGCTGGCGCACCGCCTCGGTCGTCGACGTCCCGTCCAGGTAGGCGCTGATGGAGCTGCCGGGCCGGACGTTGGCGTGCACGAGGGCCACCGAGGCGGCGGACGGTTCCAGCGTCAGCCGGGCCAGGACCACGCCGAACAGCACGGTCCCTGCGAAGGCGGTCACCATGGCGGAGGCCCGGACCACCGGATGGGCCGGGCGGCGTCGTTCCGCCCGCTTCTCGCTCCTGCGTCGTGCGTAAGTCCACGTCATGCATGCGCGTGTACCCGGCGGCCCGCCCGGTACGCGGCCGCGCGGAGCGGCCCCTCGGGGCCGCCCCGTACGCGGCCACGCGGGCCCGGCGCATGCGGCGGGGCCGGTTCGGGCACCCGCGCAGCGTGACCGACATCCCCCGCACCTCATCCCGCCGAAGCGGCCCGCCCGCGGCCGCCCTCGCGGCGCGCACCCGCGCCGAGCTGCGGCGTACGGCCGTACGCGTCTGGACCGACAACCTCGCCGACCACGCGGCCGCACTCACCTACTACGCCGTCCTGGCGCTCCTGCCCGCGCTCGTCATCGCGGTCTCCCTCGTGGGACTGCTGGGCGGGGCCACGCGGGACCGGCTGATCACCGAGCTCACCTCGTACGCACCGCCCCAGTCGGCGCAGGTGCTGCGCGACGCCCTCGGCGGACTCGCGGCGGAGCAGTCGTCGATGTGGGCCCTGCTGATCAGCGGCGTGCTGAGCGCCCTGTGGTCGGCGTGCAGTTACCTGGCGGTGTTCCGCCGTGCCCTGCACGCGATGCACGGGGTGCCCGACCGGCGGCCCCCGCTGCGCGCGGCCCACACGCTGCTCATCAACGCGGCGCTGCTGCTGGTCCTGCTCGTCGTCGCCGCCGCGGTACTGGTCGTGTCCGGGCCGGCGGCCCGCTGGGTGGCGCGGACCACCGGGGGGAGCGGGCCTGAGGCCATCGCGCTCCTGCGCTGGCCCGTACTGCTCGCGGCCGTCACCTTCCTGGTGCTGATCCTCTTCCGGACCGGGCCGGACCGGAGCCGCGGCACCCGCCGGGGCCTGCCCGGCGGCGTACTGGCCGCCCTGCTCTGGCTGGCCGCCTCGGTGCTGTTCACGCTGTACACGGAGCTGGACACCTACGGCCGGCTTTACGGTTCGCTGGCCGGCATCGTGGTCTTCCTCGTCTGGCTGTGGATCGCCAACCTGGCCCTGCTCACCGGGGCCCAGTTCAACGCCGAACGGGCCCGGTAGGCACGCGGGCGGGCGGGCCCCCGTGAGGGACCCGCCCGTGCCGTGTGCACCGCAGGGTGCGGTCACCAATAGTGGCGCCGACCGCCGACCGCGTGCCCGACGGAGCCCAGGATCCACAGCACCGCGCCCACCACCAGCAGGATGACGCCGAGGGTCCAGAGGATGGAGATCCCGGTCAGGAATCCGATGACCAGGAGGATGAGACCGATGAGAATCATGATGTCCTCGTTCTGATGTCGGGGATCGGCGCGGCGGTGGTGACCGCCGGGTGCCTCGAACGGCGTGTACCCCCGAATTCCGTTCCTATCGGCATCGGCCCGCCTTCGCGGTACGGGCCCGTCCCGGTCAGGATGGGTGCATGACCGACACGTTCACCACACGGACCCTCGATGTGACGACGGGCTCCACGGAGACCGTCCACGATCTGACCGCGGCGTGCGCGGAGTTCCTGCGGGACGCCGCGAGGGGGCGGGACGGGCTGCTCAACGTGTTCACTGCGCACGCCACGGCCGGGCTGGCCGTCATCGAGACGGGGGCGGGCAGTGACGACGACCTGCTGGACGCCCTGCGCACGCTGCTGCCCGCCGACGACCGCTGGCGGCACCGGCACGGCTCCCCCGGCCACGGTCGCGACCACGTCCTGCCCGCCTTCGTACCGCCCCACGCCACCCTCCCGGTGGTGGGGGGCGAGCTGGCGCTCGGCACCTGGCAGTCGGTGGTGCTGGTGGACACCAACCGGGACAACCCCCGGCGCACGGTACGGCTGTCCTTCCTGTGCTGAGCCGGCCGGGGCCCGGGACCTCAGATGGACGGGGCGGGGCCGCTCCCGGCACCGGTCTCGTCCGCCAGGGTGCGGCGGGCGCACCGGAGCACCACGGAGGCCAGGTCGCCGTCCGTGCGCAGCAGCTCGCGCTGCACGCGGGCGCCGTTGCCGCGGGCCTGCAGCCCGGCCAGGCCCTCCTTGACGAAGCCGGCGTCCCCGTTGTCCTCCAGGGCTTCGCGCACATGGCCGTACAGTCCCCGGACCACGGCCGCGGCGGAGTCCTCGCGCAGGGTGGCCGGGTGGATCAGGGGTCCGTCGAGCCCGGACCGGGCCGCCCGCCAGGCGGCGAGCCGCAGCAGGCTCGTATCGACCGCGGGAGACGGTTCGCCCGCGCGCCAGTCACGGGCCGCGGTGTCGACGAGGCCGCGCACCAGGGCCGCGAGCAGCACGGCCGTCGACGCGTCGAGGCAGACGTCGGCCACGCGGATCTCCACGGTCGGATAGGAGGCTGCCAGCCGCGCGTCGAAGTAGATCATCCCCTCGTCCCGGATGGCCCCGGTGGCGACCATGGCCCGTACCCGCTCGTGGTAGCGCTCGGGCGTGCCGAAGAGGTCCACCGGGCCCGCCGAGGGCCAGCGGTTCCAGACCCTGCTGCGATAGCTGCCGTACGCGGTGTCCTCCCCCTGCCAGAACGGTGAGTTCGCGCTCAGTGCGGTGAGGACCGACAGCCAGGGCCGGATCCGGTCGAGCACCGCCACGCCCTCCTCGTCGGAGTCCACCCCCACGTGCACGTGGCAGCCGCAGGTCAGCTGCTCCTGGGCGGGCAGGCCGAACTGGCGGGCGATCCACTGGTAGCGCTCCCCCACGCTCAGCGAGGGCTCCACCGGCAGCGGGCAGGTGGCGAGCGCCGCCACCAGGACGCCGGCGGCTTCGGCGTGGCGCGCGGCCTCGGCCCGCCACCGGCGGATCTCCTGGTGGAGTTCGTCCATCCGGGTCAGCGGGCGGGTCGCGCACTCGACCTGTTCCTTGTGGAGTTCCTTCTCCAGCGGGATCTCTCCGCCGGCGCCGGCCGCCCGGCCGCCGGAGCGCAGGGCGGATGCCAGCACGGCGCCGGCGGAGGCCGCCGGCCGGCCGGTCCGCGGATCGACCAGCAACAGTTCTTCCTCGACGCCGACGCTGCGCATGCGGGGCCTTTCGCTTGCTCTCCGTGCCGTATCCCCGGCGTATGCCCGCTCGCGCGGCGGCCATCCACGACCTCACCCGGATGCCCGAGCCCGCAGAACTGTCAGTGGCGGCGGTTACGTTCGAGGTGTTGCGCGAGCCGTTTTCCGACAGGAGTGGATGATGACCGAGAGCAGTGCTCCGCCTGTGCTCAGGGTGGTGCTGACAGACGTCAACGAGCGTGTGGTGGAGGCGTGGCGGGCCGCTTTCGCGGACACCCCCGGCATCGAGATCCGCCGGGGCTCGATCCTCGACGAGGACGTCGACGCCTGGGTCACGCCGACGAACTCCCGGGGCCGGATGGACGGTGGGGTCGACGCCGCCGTCAAGCGGCACCTCGGACCGGGCATCCAGCTGCGGGTGCGGCGGGCGATCCGCGACCGGTTCGCCGGCGCGGTGCCGGTGGGCAGCGCGGTCTGCGTCCCCTCGGGGGCGGCCGTTCCCCGGTTCCTGATATCGACGCCGACCATGGTCGAGTCCTCGCAGGACGTGAGCGCCACGCTGAACGTGGCCCTTGCGTGCGCCGCCGCGTTCCAGGCCGTCCACCGGCAGAACCGGAAGGCACCGGGCAGCATCCGCTCCGTGGCGCTGGTCGGGATGGGGGCGCAGACCGGTCGGGTGCCGGCCAGGGTGTGCGCCAACCTGATGTGGACGGGCTACATGCTCTTCCAGGAGCACTGGTTCGAGGACGACGACGAGTTGCGCGCCACGATCACCGCACAGCTGAGCGGCATCGAGAAGCGCCCGGTCGAGGAGCGGGTGCGCATCGTGCCGCCGAAGCCCGCCGCCGACACCCTGGCCCTCGCGGAGCTCTTCGACGGCGGTGGTGAGCCGTGGCTTCCGCTCCTGAGGCCCGTCATCGAGGCGCAGCCGGACGCCGCCCGGTTCATCGGGAAGGGGCGCGGCCCCGAGGTGGTCCCGGTCCGGGAGCTGACCTTCCAGGCGCTCAAGCCGCACCCGCCGCACCAGTGGAAGGTCGTCGTCTTCGGCCAGAACCCTTACCCGCGGCCGGAGAGCGCGACCGGCATCGCCATGTTCGACAACACCTTCAACGACTGGCAGGACAGCCAGTTCGGCAGGGTCGTCAGCATCCGCTGCATCATCAAGGCGGCGGCGATGTGGAAGTACGGCATCGCCAGGAAGACCCCGATCGCCGACGTCCGCGCGCTGTTGAGGGAGCGCGAGACGGTCCAGCCGCCGGAGTGGTTCCAGGCGATGCTCACGCAGGGCGTACTGCTGCTGAACGCCTCGCTCACCGCCAGTGGCGACGCAGCGATGGGGGCCGACCGGCACACGGCGTTCTGGCGGCCCGTCGCCGAGCGGATCGTCGAGGAGATCCTCAAAGCCAAGCAGGACGGCGACGAGGAGGACCGCGGGGTCGTGTTCGCCTGGTGGGGTGCGCACGCCCGCGCCCTCAAGAAGGTCGTCCTGCGGCTCCAGGAGAAGTACCCGGACGTCGAGGTCCGGCACATCGACCACGCGAACCCGGCGGCGCAGGGGGACGTCTTCTGCGAGGGCGACCACTTCGCCATGGTGAACGAGGCTTTGGCCTCGCTGGGTTCCGACGGGATCGACTGGCTGCCGAGCAAGGGGTGGAACGAGGGGACGGCGGCCTGTGCGGGCGGGGCCGGCGCTGCGGACGGGGGTGTCGCGGCCCGGATGGGCGCCTTCATCGAGTCGACCATGAACCTGCACCAGCTGTACCTGGAGCGGCTCGGCGGCGTCAAGGACGAGGGCCTGGTCCTCCCCGCGATCACGGGCGTGTTCGCCACCCCGCTGATGGACTTCCAGGACGCCGTCGCACCGGTCGCCGGGACGCTGTCCGGGCTCACCGGACACATCGACCGCTCGCGGGACTTCGGCGAGCGGCGGGCGGACGAGGCGTCCGGCGGCCTGTCCGCGGAGGCGATCGCCGCCCTGCACCTCTACACCTGCGAGTCCGCGTTCTACCGCGAGATCAACGCCGTCCTGCGCTCCCCGGACCGCACCAGGGTCACGCCGTACCTGCCGTACCTGCGGCTGCTGTTCTCGGCGGTGTCGGCGCTGCCCGCCCGTACGGAGCCGCTGTGGCGCGGTGTGTCGCTGGACCTGCGCTCGCAGTACCCGGTGGGCCGGACGGTGACCTGGTGGGGCGTGTCCTCGTGCACCTCCGAGCTGAGCGTGGCCCGGTCCTTCCTGGGCAGCCGCGGCAAGCGGACGCTGTTCGAGGTGACGCCCGCCAAGGCGGTCGGCATCAGGCGATTCTCCGCGTTCACCGGTGAGGAGGAGTACATCCTCGCGCCGGGCACGCAGCTCAAGGTGACCGACGTGAAGAGCGAGCGCGGCGGCCTGTGCACGGTCAGGCTGACGGAAGCGGACGCCGATCCCGTGGTGTCCTGACCCGCGGGCCTCCGGGCTCCGCGGAGTGCCGGTCGACCAGGGCGTACAGGCCGGACACCCCGGCGCCGCGGCGGCGCTTGGCCTCGATGGCCGTCATGCCCGCGTGCAGGGCGCTCGTGCCGTGGGCGTAGGCGTCCTCGATGGGCAGGTAGTACATCAGGTTGAAGTACGGGTGGGGCGCCGGGTGGCCGCGATCGAGGGCGACCGCGCGGATCCACGTCGTGCTCCCGTAGTGGTAGTAGAGGCAGAAGCCGGTCATCCGGTGTCCGTCGTAGGCGGCCACCACCCGCGCTTCGCCGCCCATCGCCACCGCCTGCCGTTTCAGCAGGCCCGTCATCGCGTGGATGCCGTCCCGGTCGTGCCCGTGGTCCTGCTGGTGCCCCGCCAGCAGGACCGCGGCGTCCTCGAAGCAGTCCGCGAGCACCTGTCGGCGCACGTCGAGGCCGGCCGCGGCGAAATGGCGGCGTTCGCGGCGTACGCCGACGCGGCGCTGTGAGGGCAGGGAGGCGATGTAGTCGTCGATGCCCGTACCCGGGAGGGGGATGAGCGCGTCGTCCTCCAAGTGGAGGGCGGGCTGCGGGTAGAGGGGGGCGAGGCGGCCCGCCGCCGTGGTGGTGAGGTAGGGCCACCAGTGCGTCGTGCCGTGGTGGTCGGCGAAGCGGCGTACGGCGTCCCGGAGGAGGGCGAGGCAGGCGTCTCGCCGGCCGGGACCCAGGCCGGGGGCGGTGAGCGGGGTGTTGTGGTAGCCGCGCCGGGCGCCGGCGATCACACGGGGCCGCAGGTGCGGGGGCAGTACGGTCTCGGGCCGGTAGCCGTCGTTCGGCTCGTCCCGCACCAGGTAGAGGGGGGTCGCGGCCAGCAGGGAGCCGTCGGGGTCCCGTACGAGCGCGTACGCACGGCTGGCGGTGGGGTCTTCCTCTTCGCCGGCGAGCCACCGGTGGGAGAGGTAGAGGCCGGCCGGGCGGGCGAGGTGCTCCCATTCGGCGGCGGGGACCTCGTGGACGGACTCGATGACGCTCGTGATCAACGGGGATTCCTCCGGCGGTGGCGGTTGGGGGCTTTGAGGGCGGGCGCGGCGAGTACGCCGATCAGGCATGCGGCGGCTTCCACACCCCACGGCAGGAGCGGGCCGGCTTCCAGCAGCAGGGTGAACAGGGCGGGAGCCGCGACCATGCCGACGGCCCACGAGAACTGGTACAGGCCCTGCGTGAAGCCGCCGGATGCCTGGGGGGTGAGGCTCACGGACAGCTCGCTCAGCGCCGGGCCGAGGAGGATCTCCGCCACGCTGAACAGGGCGATCGCCGCGACGAGGGCCGCCCAGGCGGTGGCGGCGGCGCCGGGCAGCGCGGGCAGCGCGAACGCCGCCATCCCCACGGCCATGATCAGGTATCCGGCGGCCACGGCACGCCGGGGCGCCTTGGGCGCCACGTGCGCGGTGACGGCCGTCGAACACGCCGAGACGATCACGGTGTTGATGACGAACAGCACGCTCGCCGCCGAGGCGGGCAGGCCCAGGGCCCGAGTGGTGTAGACGGCGACGAGGACGGCGAGGGCGGCCTGCGCGAGGACGTAGGGGAGGTTGACTCCCACGAGCAGGAGGTAGCGGCGGGTGTGGTCGGAGCGGGTCACGAGGGCGCTCGGCGGCGCGCCGTCCGGTTGCGGCGGGTGGGTGGTGAGGACGGCGAAGCAGGCGGCGGCCAGGAGGTAGGTGGCGGCGTCGACCGCGATCATCCAGCGCAGCGAGCCGTTCCCGAACACGGTGAGGGCGCCCGCCGCGGCCGCGGACCCGGCGGCGAGCCCCGTGTTGCGCAGCGAGCCGGTGAACGCGAACCAGGAGCGGCGTTCCCCGGCCTGGGTGACGTGCGTGATCAGGGTGCGCTGCGCGGTGAAGTACATGTTGATGCCGGCCTGTACGAGCACGTACACGCCGGCGACGTGGCACGGCTCGCGGGCGAGCAGGAACAGGGCGAACCCGGCGGCGGAGAGGACGTTCGCCCACACCACGACGCGCTTCGGCCCGACGCGGTCCATGAGGCGTCCGGCGAGGAACGTGACGGGCAGGGCGAGTGCCTGGCCCACGGTCATCGCCGCGCCGACCTGTGCCAGGGGCAGGCCCTGGACGTCGGTGAAGTACAGCAGCCCCAGCGGCAGCAGCATGCCGTTGCCGACGGAGTCGATGAGGTTGCCGGTGATGAAGAGGCCGTGCCCGCGCAGTACGGGCAGGCCGAGGCGGTCCGACGCGGTGCGCGGGCGGCGGGTGCCGGTGGCCGCGCTCACCGGTTCAAGAGGGAGATGATCTTGACCAGGACATCGGCCGCGGGGAAGCCGGTCGCCTCGTGCAGCTCCGTCAGGGTCTTCACGGTCCGCTCCTCCTCGCCCTCGGCAAGGGTGATCACGACGATGTCCCCGCGGGAGGCGCCGTCGATGACCAGCTCATGGGCGGTGACCACCCGGACGTTGCGGCGGAGTTCGGCCACCACCGGGGCCGCAATGCCGTCCGGGTCGAGGAACTCGATCGCCCAGCCCGCCCGTCGTGCCCTGCCTCCGGGGACGGACAGGCCGCGGGCCATGCGGGCGAGGGAGGTGAAGGTGTTGGTGCCGGACGCGGCGCACGAGAGGGTGGTGGCGCCGCCGATGCGCGGGTTGACCTCCAGGACCACGAACCGGCCGCCGGTGTGGACCATGTCGACGTTCACCGAGCCGTACACCCCCAGGCTGCCGCAGAGGTCCACCAGGGCGCGGGCCACTTCGCCGAACGCGGCGTCCGTCTCCTCCCGGGGACCGCACCACCGCAGGCCGGCGAAGGTGAACACCGGCTCGGCGCCGGCGCGTCCGGTCCAGCACAGGGGCAGCACCTGGTACGAGCCGGGGCGCCCCACGATGTCCACGCTGCACAGATCGCCCTCGACGACCTGCTCCACCACCGCCGACACCGCCTGCGGGCCGGGCGTGAAGGAGGTGTCCAGGTAGGTGTCCAGGTACGCGTCGAGGTCCGTGGGGCTGCGCACGGTGCGGATGCCCATGCTGGTCGAGTCCCATACGGGCTTCGCCATCAGCGGATATCCGATCCGTCCGGCCTGCACGCGCAGCGCGTCCCGGTACCCGGGCACCGCGAGCCCCCGCCCCGACAGCAGATCGGAATCCACGCGGAACCCCTCGGGCACCGGCAGCCCGGCCCGCTCGCACAGCCGCTTGGTCTCCCACTTGTCCACCAGCAGCATCGTCGCCGCGAGCGGGGTCATCACCGTCGGGATGCCCTCGGCGTCGAGGAAGGCCTTGGCCGCGGCGTCGCGCACCGCGTTCTCGCACGGCAGCGAGATCGACACCGCCGCGTCCGCCCCCCAGTCGGCGACCGCGTCCGCGAGCTCCCGCGGCGTCACCCCGCGATCGAGTCGTCGCCGGTGGCCGGGGAAGTCCTCGTCACCGGCGGCGCCGCCGGTGTGGAACAGCCCGGCCTCGATCCCCTCGGCCGCCAGGGCGCGTACGGCCTGCTGGATGTACGGGTCGGCGCGCCGGATGGCCACCGACCGTAAGAACGCGATCTTCCGCACCTGCTTCAGCCCACTTCCACTCGGGACCGGGCGACCACCCGGTCGGCCAGCCCGCGCGCCTGATCAACCGTTTCCGCACGAGCCACCACGTGCGCGATCCGGCAGGCCGAATCCGCCGGCTCCGGCACCACCTCGCCGGGCCGCAGGTGCACTTCGCTGTGCGTCCCGGGCAGGTCCGGGACGGCCACCGCCCGCAGGACACCGCCGCGTTCCGGCAGCAGGAACCGGATCGACGCCGCGTCCGTACGGGAGGGGACGGTGTCGGGCACCAGGCCGAGCACGGCCTGGAGCTGGGCCACGGCTTCGTTCACGCCCGTCGCGGCCTCGACGATCTCGCACAGGTTGTCCCCCGGCAGCCGGGCGCCGGTCTCGATCACGTACGGCGTCTGCGAACCCGGCGGGATCTTCACCTCCGTGTGCGCGATCCCGTTGCGGACGCCCACGGCGAGCGCCGCCCGCGCCGCGGTGTGCTGCACCTTCGCGACCATCGCGGCGGTCAGGCCGGAAGGGCAGGTGTGGCCGGTCTCGATGCGGTACCGGCCCTCGGTCGTGTCCTTCGCGACGACGGGCAGCGGGTAGGCCACCCCGTCCGCGACCACGGTGTCGCACGAGTACTCCTCCCCCGGCACGTACTCCTGCAGCAGGGCCCGCGTGTCGAGTTCCAGGCCGTGCGGGCGGGCGTACGCGTACTGCCGTGCCGCGTCGACCGCGCCCGCGAGCCGGTCCGGGCCGTCGACCACGGACACGCCCCACGAGCCGCCCTGCTCCGCGGGCTTCACCACGAGCGGCCACCCCAGCCCGTGCTCCCGCGCCGCCCGGTGCGCCTGGGCGCCGTCGTGCGCGAGCGCCCAGCGGGGGGCGGGGATGCCGGCGGCCGCGAACGCCTCGCCCATCAGGATCTTGTTCCTGGCCGCGCGAGCGAGCCGCGGATCGTTGCCCGGCAGGCCGGTCCGCTCGGCGAGCAGCGCGGCGAGCGGGGTGAACAGCTCGAAGCAGGGGGCGACACCGGCGATGGCGTGCTGCCGGCAGAAGGCGTCCATGTCCTCCAGGGCCCTCGGGGTGTCGGTCAGGTCCGTCGCGCACACCCCCGCGAGGGCGGCCCGCAGCCGGTCCGGATAGCCGGCGTGGACGTCCTTGTGGGTGGCCGCGTACAGGCGCACTCCCAGCCGGTCGGCCGCCTCGACGAGGAAACGTCCGGCGTTCCCCATCGGCTCGATCACCAGCACTCCCGGCCCGCGCGGGCCCGCCCCGATTGTCATTCCTCCAGCAAAGCCGTGGTGTGGGCGCGGCGGCTATGGGCCTGACGAACGAAAACAACTCGCCGTGCGGCGACCGCCTTTGGAGCAACCACCAACGAACTGGCCAGTAGCCGCACGGGATTTGGTGCGCCCACCCGATGGAACCGGCCAAGCGTCCCGTGATCGGATCGCCAGGGTAGGAAACGCCGCGCCTGCAAACCCGTACGGGAAGGCAACACCGTGACCAGCAGCCTGCACCAGCAGCTCGCCGACCACATCGACCAGGGCGTCATTCCGCCCTACCAGTACTCGTACCCGCCCCGCTCCACGTACCGTCCCCTCCCCGGGGGCAAGTGGAGCATCCCCGACGTGTGGGCGGCGGATCTCGCCAACCACCAGGTCCCCGAGCTCAACCTGTACCTGCACGTCCCCTTCTGCGACCGCAAATGCGGCTTCTGCAACCTCTACACGATCATCAGCACGGACGAGGACGTCTACGACGCCTACACCGACGCCCTCTGTACGCAGATCCGCGATCACGCGGAGATCATCCAGGCCCGGCGTTTACGCACCATCTACATCGGCGGCGGCACCCCCGCGCTGCTGAAGCCCCGGCACTTCGAGCAGATCTTCACCACCATCGGCGAGATCTACCCCAACTGGCGCTCCACGGCCGAGGAAGTCGCCGTGGAAGCCACCCCGTCGTCGATCGCCGACGCGCCGGACGAGTTCAAGGCCCTCATCGACATGGGCCTCACCCGCGCCAACGTCGGCATCCAGTCCCTCGTCCCGCGCGAGATACGCGAAGCCGGCCGCGGCGGCGAGGACGAGGACGTCATACGCCGCGCCATCCGCACCGCGCACGAGCTCGGGCTCCCGGACCTGTCCACCGACCTGATCATGGGCTTCGCGGGGCAGACCCCCGAGACCTGGCGCCAGAGCGTGGACGAGCTGGCCGCGCTCCGGCCCACCACCATCAGCACCTACTTCCTCACGGTGCGGCCGGACGCCTGGTTCTCCAAGACCGGCGCCTACCAGTACATGTGGCAGCCCGAGCTGTACGAACGGTACGACTACGCGCGCCAGGTCTTCCTCGACCACGGCTACGTCCAGGAGGGCTCCGTCCGCTACAAGAAGCCCGGTCGCGGCGGCTACGTCCAGAAGGTGCTCACCTTCCACGGCGTGCCCCTGCTCGGCCTCGGTGTCGGCGCCCGCTCGTACACCAGCGTGCTCGACTACATGTGCGGCAGCGTGAAGCCCTCGACGGCCGAGGTCGCCGACTACATCAAGAGGGCCGGGAACCACGAGCTCGGGCCCGTCACCGGCTTCGAACTGACCGATGAGGAGACCGTGCGCAAGCGCCTCGTCCTCGACACGTTCGACCTCGACCTCGCGGAGCTCGACCGCTTCGGGTACCAGAAGCACGCCGCCGAGTTCGAACCCGTCCTTGAGGCGGCCGAGTCCAACGGGCTCGTCCACCGCCTCGGCCGGCGCGTCCAGTTGACCCCCAAGGGCTTCAAGTACCGCGACGTGCTGTCCTGGATGTTCTATTCCGGGACCGTCAAGGACCTCGACCGCGAGTACTACGAGAACCTCCACGCGGCGAACAAGCGCGCCCGGAAGAACATGGGGGCGACGCCGGTACGGATCACCGGCGTGGACCTGCGCGAGCGCGAGGGAGCCGCGTGAGCGATCTGTACATCGCGGCGGGCGGCGGAGGGGATCCGGTCGGGACCCTCATCGCCGCCCGCACCCTCGCGGCGGGCCCGGCGGGCCCGGCGGGCCCGGCCCGTCCGGCCGATCCGCCGCTGATCGCCACGTACGCGTGGGAGCGCCCCGAGGTGGACCCCACCTCCAGTCCCCTCGGAGAACGGAACTTCGACGGGCTCGTTCACGAGCGGGGCGGCTTCGCGGCCTTCACCCCCGCCACCCGGGCCCGCCCGCCGGCCGGGTCCACCATGCCCGGCCTCGCCCGGGACCTGCCGGCCCGGCTGCTGCTCCTCGACCCCGCCCGGGGGCTCCCCTCCCTGGCACGGCAGATCGCGTCCATGGCCGAAGCCGCGGGCGCCGGCCGGATCCACATCGTCGACATCGGCGGCGACATCCTGACCCACGGCGACGAGCCCGGCCTGTGCAGCCCGTTCGGGGACGCCCTCACCCTCGCCGCGTGCCGGCTCACCGGCGTTCCCACCACCGTCCACATCGCGGGGCCCGGTCTCGACGGGGAGATCGGCGAACAGCCCCTCCTCGAACGCCTCGCCGCGAGCCGCCCCCGCGTCCCCGACCGGGACGCGGCGGCGGCGGCCTCCCGCGCACTGGCCTGGCACCCCTCCGAGGCCTCCGCGCTGTGGGCCGCCGCCGTCCGCGGCGCCCGCGGCACGGTCCGTACCGTCAACGGCGTCATCCGCCTCACCGACGCCTCCGCACGGCTGTACCCGCTGCCGCTCCACGAGGCCATCGGCCACAACCCGGTCGCCCGGGCCCTCGTGGCCGAGCGGCCGGCGACCCTGAGCGCCGCCGCCGACGTCTCCCACCGCCTCACCGGCATCCCCGGCCTGGCGGGCGAACGCACCCGTGGGCCGCAACCGCAACGGCCCCGGCGCGTCTGCCCCGACCGGGACGAGGCCATGAAGACCCTCCGCGAAGCGGCCGACGGAGCCGAGCACATCACCCTCCGCCACGCCGCCCGCACCCTGGGCCTCACCTGGAAGGACATCCCCGCCCTCCGAACCGTCCTCACCGCGAACACCCCCCTCCTCCGCCTCGGCTGACCCCGCCGGCCGGGTCAGTCGGGTTCGCTCGCGAGATGCAGGGCGAGCTCCTGCAGGATCTCCTGCGAGGACGCCCCCGATTCCAGCTCGTCGAAGGCGTCCGCGACGGCCTCGAAGGCCATCACGAACCCGCTGATCAGGGCGCTGAGCGGGCCGGACAGCTGATCCAGCATGGCGAATCCGATCTCTGCGGCATCGGCTTCGGCGGGCACGAGGAACTCGGTGGGAGTCACCTCTCCGAGCAGCGAGGAGACGTAGTCGGTTCCGATGCCGCTGCGCACACCCGTGAGTGCCGCGATGGCCTTCAGCTTGATCTCGTTGCCGGTCATCCCGCGAGGGTACGGCGGGGCTCCCCGCGGGAGCTCTCGGCGCGCGATACGACGAAGGCCCCGGACCCCGGCATCCACCGGTCTCCGGTGGATGCCGGGGTCCGGTGCCCGCCGGTCTCCGGTGGATGCCGGACTCAGCCGGCCAGGGCGACGAGCCTTCGGTACTCCAGCTGGTCCGTCTGCCTGACGGTCAGGTGGACGCGCACGTCGGTCAGGAACTCCTTCAGCGCGGCGTAGCCGGCGCTGTAGGCCTCCTCCTGTCCGGCGGCCGCCGCAGGCGCCCAGAGGATCAGCACGCGTTCGTTCCTTCGCGTGCCCTCCGGGCTCGCGAAGGCCAGCTCGTGGACGACCAGGCGCACCTCCTCGGCGGGCAGGGCCTGGAGCAGCTCGTCGTGGGTGAGGTTGCCCTCGACCTCCGGGACCAGGCCCTCCGGAACGTCTCGGTGGCGCAGGATCACGGTGTTGATCTCGCGGGTCTCCTTGAGGCGCTGGAGGGCGTCGAGGCACCCTTCCAACGACCCGGCCGGGCTGGTCACACGGGCCTCGCTTCGCTCATGGGCGGACCTTGTCCTGCGGACCCGACCCGGTCACGGCCTCGGTTCCGGGCACCGGGGGCGGCGCCGGGGTTCAGGTGTGGAGGCGACTGTTCGGTCCGTCCTGGTCACCGGCGGTCTCGTCGTTGAACCAGTAGTCGCCCGCCGCCAGATACCGGAAGGAGTGGCTGCTCTTGCTGGGCAGCTCGACGGTGACGGCGCGCTTGCCGTCCTTGCGCGCCTGGAGGGTGTGGACGCCGGGCTGCCAGTCGTTGAAGTCGCCCACCACGCTGACCGGACCGGGGGGCGTGTCGGCCGGGAGGACGAAGGTGACCTTGGTGCGGTCCTTGCTCAGCGTGCGCTCCAGCATGTGGGCTCCAGAATGCGGGTGAGGGCGGGAGGAGGAGAGCCCCGGGAAGGGCTACGGGCCCATCCTCGGCGGCGGATGCCCGGGCTGCACGCCGACGCCGCTGCCCGAGTACCCGACATCACCCGCCCACCGCATCGCCGGGCGCCACCGGGGCTTTCGGCCGGGCCGCCGAGCAAGCCCGTCAGGGCCGCCCGGGCGGGGGCGGAGCGGCATGGTCTCACCAGGGAATCGGCCCGTCCTCGGCCAGAAGGGCGCCCGTCGGGCCGTCCTCACCCGCCGTCGCCAGGTCGACCGCCACGGCCGCGCCCTCCTCCGCCGTGCGCATACCGCTGTGGCGGTTGAGGTCGGTCGCGCAGTAGCCGGGACTCACCGCGTTGACCAGGATCCCTTCGGCGCGCAGTTCATTGGCGTAGAGCACGGTGATCGCGTTCAGCGCGCTCTTCGAGGTGCAGTAGGGGAAGAGGATCGAGTAGTAGGCGGACCACGGGCTCTCCGGGTCGGCCAGGTGCGTGAGGGAGCCGAGTTCGCTGGACATGTTGACGATGCGTGCGGCGGCGGAGCGGCGGAGCAGGGGCAGCATGGCGTGGGTCACCGCGATGACGCCGAACACGTTGGTCTCGTAGACCTGCCGGACGGTGGCGGCCGGGGTTTCGCTCGGCTTTTGCGGTCCGGCGGCGATCGCCGCGTTGTTGACGAGGATGTCGAGGCGTCCGAACGTGGAGTCGATGTGCCGGGCGGCGCCCTGGACCGAGATCTCGTCGGTGACGTCCAGCGGTACGAACCGCACGTCGGCGCCGTCGGCGCGAAGCTCCTCGGCCGCCGCCTCGCCGCGCTCGGCGTCGCGGGCGCCGATCAGCACCGTGATGCCGAGGGCCGCGAGCCTGCGCGCCGTTTCCTTGCCGATGCCCTTGTTCGCTCCGGTGATCAGAGCGGTCTTCTGCGAAGTCGTCATGGCACTCAGCCTCCCCTCTCCCCCGGGCCGCAGGGAAAGACCGGAAGGCTCTGGATCTATAGTCCACGGATATGAGTGAGCTGGAAGTGCGGGAGCTGAGGTACTTCATCGCGGTCGCCGAGGAACTGAACTTCAGCCGGGCCGCGCAACGCCTGGGGATGGCGCAGCCCCCGCTGTCGAAGGCGATCGCCCAGATGGAGTCGCGGCTCGGTGTACGCCTGCTGGAGCGCACCACCCGGCAGGTGAGGCTGACCACCGCCGGTCGGGTCCTGCTCGACCAGGCCCGGATCGCGGTCGACGCGGTGCACGCGGCGGCCCGGCGGGCACGCCGGGCCGGTCAGCCGGCACCCCGGCTCGTCGTGGCGGTCAAGCCGGCAGGCGACGGCGGGCTGCTGCGGGAGATCCTCGCCGCCTACCGGGAAGCGGGTTCGCATCTGCCGCCGCCCGAAGTCGTCGTCGGCGGCAGCGGGGAGCCGGTCGCCATGCTGCGGGACGGCCGTGCCGACGTGGCACTGCTGCGCAGCCCGTTCGACGGTCAAGGGCTGGATTCCCAGACGCTCGTGGTCGAGCCGCGGCTGGCCGTCCTGCCCGCCGCGCACCGCCTGGCCGGACGCCGGAGACTGCGCCTGGCCGACCTCAAGGGCGAACCGATCCCGCGCTGGAAGGGGTCCTCCCCCTCCAACACCGCCTACTACACGGGATCCGACGGGGCGGAAGCGGGCGACGGCCACACGGGCTCGGCGCCCGTCGAGACTCCGGAGGGGCCTCTCGTGGCGAGCGTCGAGCAACTCCTGGAGGTGGTCGCGCTGGGGGAGGCGGTGGCGTTCCTGTCACGCTCCACCACCGAGCGGTACCGGCGCCCGGACATCGCATACCGGCCGGTCACCGGCCTCAGCCCCAGCGCGGTCATGGTCGCCTGGCCGGAGACCTCGCGGTCCGCGGCCGTCGCCGCCTTCGTCCAAGCCGCCCACGACGTCGCCGCCCGGCACCCCGACCACATGACCGCACTGGCGTGACCGGTGTGAACCGTCACCACGTTCGGCATCGGGTCGGCACGGGTCCCGGCAAAGCCGACCCCAGCCGGTCCGGCATCTCACCCGCGCACCGTGCACGAGCGCGTCAGCACCCGTCGCCGAGCCTGATCCCCGCCGCGGCGGCCGCGTGGACGGCGTACAGCTGGATCAGTTCCCCGGGGCACCAGCAGCGCCGCCGTCACGGTGCCCGGCGTGACGGCACGCGGGCGCGCCGTGCCGTCGCTCGCGGCCGGGGAGGGCGCTCGGGCACGGTGGGCGCGCCGAACGGGCACGGCCACGCCCGCGCGTCGGCCGTGCGGAACGCACCACCAGCTGGCCGGTTTCAGCGGTATCGCGGCTGGAACAGCCGGTTTTGCGTGGGGCAGATCACCTGGGGGTATCTACGGTCCGTCTTGATCGCACAGCGGCCTGTCTCGCCGGTCAGGAACGTCGGCCGGCCCTGATGCGCGGCCCAGTAGGACGAGGAGCACGACGATGGCCAAGGACACGTCCGGGGCAGCGGGCCCGGACTCGACCGCGTCAGCCGAGCCGGGCCCGCGCCGGCTCGGCGCCGCGCGGGCTCACGTGGTCGCGCGCCTGAGCGCGGCCGTCGGCGCCGATGGCGCGGTGCGGCGGCCGTGCGCCAGCCGGACGCTGGAGTCGGCGTTGCTGCTCGTGCTGCTGCGCCGGCACGGGGGTCTGGCCCGGCAGGAGGAGCAGCTCGTGCGTTACCTGGCCGCTCCGCAGGCGCAGGCCACGGGGTTCGACGCCGCTCTGGCGCAGGCGGTCCTGCACGGCCGGACCGTGGACACCGATGTGGTCGCCGACGAACTGCTGGCCGGATTCGACCACTTCTCCGTCAGCCGCAAGCGTCTGCTCTTCGACGTCTACCTGGCCGTTGCCGGTGCGGCTGCGTTCCAGCCGTCGATGCTCCGCCCGGTCCGCACCGCCGGTCCGGGCGAGGACAACACGGTCACCTGGATCGAGATGATCATGCTCAGCGTCCGGGTCCTCGTCGCGCACGGGCTGGGCTCGGCCGCGGAGATCACAGAGGGGGAGAAGGGTCGGCTACTGGATCTCCTGGGCTCCAGCCGCGCTCCGGTGTGGGAGAACTACGCCGCCGCGCACCTGCTGGCGCTCCTGGCCGTCCAGCACCTGACTCCCGGCCATCCGCTGGTCGACACCGGCGTCGAGGCGCTGGTGGCGTGCCGGAACTCCGACGGCGGCGTGCCGAGCATGTCGAACCTTGACGTGTTCAACACCGGGCCGGCCGGACTGGCCCTGGCCCGCGCGAAAGCGGATCCGGCACTCCTGTACCGCATGTCCGACTACCTCCTCACACAGCAGATGCCGGACGGCGGCTGGGCGTTCGGGGAAGACATGCGCCACAGCGACGTCGATGCCAGCTCCTACGCCGCGGCCTGCCTGGCCACCGTCGACCCCGTCCGCCACCGATCCGCCCTGGAACGCGCCGCCGGATACTTCCGCGGCATCGTCGGCCAAGACGGCGGCTTCCCGACGTACATGGCCGGCGACCCGTCGGAAGTCGGGATGACCGGTGGCGCGGTCAGCTCCCTGGCCTGGGACGGGGTCGGAAACGCCGATCTGCTGCGCGGTGCGGCGCGCTACCTGCTGGACGCCCAGCGCGAGGACGGAACGTTCGAGCGGAGCTGGAGCCTGAGCGAGGCCAACACCATCTGGCGGGCGCTGTGGGCCCTGTACTCGATGCCCGATCCGACCCGCACGACTCTCAAACAGCGGATCGCCGACGCCGGCGCCGCCTCCGGCCGATTCCTCGCCCAGGCGCAGAACACCGATGGCGGCTGGGGCCACCGGCCCGGGGACGCCAGCGACATCGCGAGCACCTGCTACTCCCTGCTCGCCCTTTCCTCCATGGGCCGGCGCGTCGGTGCGGATGCGGCCGTGCGCTCCGGCGTCACCTACCTGCTGGCGCACCAAGACTCCGACGGAGGGTTCACCGCGCTGCCCGATCAGGTCGCCCCGCGCCCCCTGCTCTTCGACGCCCCCGTCTTCTCCGACATCTGGGCCCTGCTCGCCCTGACGAGCTGCGACAGTGACTGGAACTGGTGAGGGTCCGCTGAACGAGACACGGCTGGACACTGCCGGCACACCTCCGAGCGCCACGGCGGGGCCGGGCACCGGGCCGATCCCCCTGCCGGTCGACCGGCCCGGCCTTCTGGACCTCCCGGCCGATTTCCGGCTGCTGCGCAGCGACCTTCCGGTGGCGCCGCTGGCATTCCCCGACGGGCCGCCCGGCTGGCTGGTGACCCGCTACGACGACGTACGGGCCGGACTCGCGGATCCGCGGCTGTCCTCCCGGCGCCCTCACCTGAACTCCCATGTGCGGGCCAGTCTCATCACCTCCGAGGAGATGACCGCACTACGCCCCTCCGACCTGCTCACGAGTGACCCGCCGGAGCACACCCGGCTCCGACGGCTGGTGACCGGGCAGTTCACCGCCCGCCGCATCAACCAGCTGGCCCCGCGCATCCAGGCCATCGTCGACGAACACTGCGACGCCCTCGCCTCAGGCCCGCGACCCGCCGACCTGATCACCGCCCTCGCCCTGCCCGTACCGTCCCTGGTGATCAGCGAACTCCTCGGCGTGCCCTTCGCCGACCGCGCCCTCTACCAGCGCCTCACCGCCGAGCTGCTCTCCCTGGAGCGGACACGGGAGCAGCTCCTGGACAGCAAGGCGGAGATGAAGGCGTACCTCCTCGGTCTGGTGCAGGCCAGACGGACCGCGCCCGCCGACGACCTGCTGTCAGGCCTCGTCCAGGCGCAGTCCACCGGAACGCCGCTGACCGACGACGAGATCGCCGCCCTGGCCCAGCTCATCCTCATCGCCGGCCACGAGACCACCGCCAACGTGACCGGCCTGGCAGTCTTCCACCTGCTCCGCCCGCCCCGCCTGTGGGACGCCCTGCAACAGCGTCCGGACCTGATCGACGGCGTGATCGAGGAAACCCTCCGCATCGCGACCGTGCTGCAGTTCGGCCTGCTCCGCGTGGCGGCCGAACCCCTCACGATCGCCGGCCGGCCCATTCGAGCGGGCGACCGCGTCGTCCTCCACCTGCCCGCCGCCAATCAGGACCCCGCCCGGTTCGCCGATGCCGGCCGCTTCGACCCGGAACGCCTGAACGCGGGCAGGCACCTGTCCTTCGGCCACGGTCCCCACCACTGTCCGGGCGACCAGCTCGCTCGCGTCGAGCTCCGCATCCTGCTCACCACCATGCTGCGACGCTTCCCCGACCTGCGGCTGGCCGGCGACCCGCAGAACATCCGGGCCCATCGGACCAGGGTCGTCCACGGCCTCGTCGAACTCCCCGTGGACTTCACACCATGACGGGCGGCCCGCACGTCCCTGCGGCCCCTGAAGCGAAGGAGGCGTCCCCCGTGGAGGCGACGACAGGCGATGGTCACGGCCCTTACGCCGCCTACGCATTCGACTTCGACGGCACCCTGGCCGACACCGCCGCGATCAACCACGGCTCGGTCCGGGCCTCCCTCGCCGCTCACGGCATAGCGGTCTCCGCCGCCTGGGTGGCTGCCGAACCCGTCTTCACCGCCGCGGAACTCCGCCACCGACTGCAGATCGCGCCGACCGCCCTGCCCGACGACACGTTCGTCGCAGCAGCTCGGGCCTACTGGTTCGCGAACACCGACCGGATCAGACCGATCACCGCCGCCGCCACCGTCGTCCGCACCGTCGCGCAGCACTCCGCGGTCGCGGTCGTCTCCGCCAACTACAGCGACATCGTGCGCCACGGTCTATCGGTCGTGGGCCTCGACGACCTCCCGTGGATCATCGTCGGCCGCGACGATGTAGACCATCCCAAGCCGGCTCCCGACGCCTACATCCGCGCCGCCCAGCTCCTGGAGGTGGACCCCCGCCGATGCCTCGCCCACGAGGACACCGACGCCGGCGTCCGGGCGGCCACGGCAGCCGGCATGCACGTGATCGACATCAGACACCAGCCCTGGCAATGAACCTCCGAGCACGTCGCGCGGGTGTCGAGCCCCCGGTTCGGCCGGATCCGCCGCGTCCTGCCGGCCAGACATGACGACAGGAGTGGGCACGACAGGACGGCCTGCCCTCGGCCACCTCCGCCCAGCCCGTCGCCGACCGGACCGACCGCTACGGCACCTGCCTGCCGGCCCCGGACACCGACGGCGAACACGTCTGGGTGGGCTCACCGCTGCGGGTGCACCGCCGCTGCGAAGAGCCGATGTTCACGGTCGGCAACGAGGTCGCATACGACGGCCTCATGGTCCACGGCACCAGAAGCGAGGCGTTCCCCGATGCGGAACGGGACGGCCTGCTGCCCAGCCGGTGGCTGACGGAGTTCCACCACCTCCGCGACCGCGCCACCCCTGGCCGCCGGATGCCGAGTAACCGCCGACGAATCGGCGGAGCGGAGGGCCATACGCCACTCACCACACGACACCACGAGCCGCCACGCGGGCCCATGGCGCTGTCGCGTGCGAAAAGGCCTCGCGAGTGAACTCGCCGACGCCGTCCCCGGGCAGAGCCCGAACGGCAAGCGGCTCAAGCGGCATCGACGGGGCCGAGTCCCCCCTCGCCCCCGCCCCCGCGGTGCCACGCAGGTCCGGTCGGCGAAGAACCAGGCACCCTTGGCGCTCTACCGGCGCGCCATGTCCTGAGAGGAAGGAGGAACGATCCTGTCGCCACGCAGGAGTCCGCTGCCCTCTGGGGCCTCCGCGGGGTCATGGCCGGCACTGAGGATTCGGTTGTCCTCGTCAACGAAGACGACATGGGGCTTCATGTCGCGGGCCTCTTCATCAGGTACCTGTGCGTAGGCGATGATGATGACGAGATCTCCCGGGCTGATGAGTCGCGCAGCGGCACCGTTGATGCCGATGATCCCTGTGTTCCTCTGCCCTTCGATGACGTAGGTGGAGAGGCGGGACCCGTTGTTGATGTCGACGATGTCGACCTTCTCGCCGGGCAGGAGATCCGCGGCCTCCATGAGGTCGGAGCTGATGGTGAGCGAACCCACGTAGTGGAGGTCGGCCTGTGTGACCGTGGCTCGGTGGATCTTGGACTTCATCATGGTGCGATGCACGGCGGTTGATCCTCGTCGTTCCTGATTCAGGCAGCAGCTGGGAAAACGGCTGCGGTATGTACGTATGATCTTGGTCAACAGGCCGGCCGGCTCAGATGGTTGGAGCGCACCCTGATGACATCACACCGTCGGATATCGCCAGCACATCGCCGGTCAGAGCCGGCAGTTCAGTCTCGCCGATATCCAACCCGGCCCAGATTTCGGGCACGTCCTCGCCCGCCAGCTCGGCTCCATCGATCCCGCGGACGACCTCGCCGGCCGTCGTCCTGCAGCAGCGATCGAGCCGCGTATCCCGATCAGCGGTCGAGTCGTCACGGGGCTCCGGGCGGCCAAGTCCCTTAAGCCATCCAGCGGCTCAGCCCTCACAGCCGTGCCCGGGCCTCTGGGAGCATTGAGATGTCGTCATAGTCCAGCGTGGACGTGCTGGAGACTGTCGGACTGCTCTTCCTGGACAGTGACTACGGCAGCATCATTGCGGGCCCCACCCCAGCGTTTCTCGGTCTCCCTGTGAATGTGCCAGATGTCGTCCTCGGTGAGGAGGACGGAGACAACACCGGGAAAAGCTTCCTCGAAATAAATATAGGGCTTTCGGTTGTCGATGCGCGGGGAGTGGTAGTCGAGTTGGTCCTGCATGCCGTGCTGGCGCGTGACCGGTGTCGCGGGGTGATAGGTGAGTATATTCGGGCTGGCCAGATCGATCAGCTTGTCGTCGACGAGACGGCCCACCTCATGGATGGTCTCGTCGATACTGGCCCGTGTCTCACCGTCGAGGCCGAAAAGGACGGAAGTTCCCAGCTGCAGGTCCAGCGCCTTGACGAGGGCCGCAGCTTCCCTGACCTTTTCCCTCCAGGGCTTCCGTTCGTCCCGGCGGATATTCTTGTGGATGTTGTTCATGACTTGCGTCGACATGCTCTCGATGCCGATGTAGATGTAGCTGCATCCGGCATCCTTCATCTTTCGCAGGATCTTTGACGACTCCTCAGCCGAATGCAGCGCGACGAGGGTGTCGACGGTCAGCTGAGCACCCCACTGGAGGTCGCGCAGCCGCTGGACATCGCCTTCATCGTGAACGAATCTGCGGTAGCGCGGTTCGAGTGACCCACTCTCGTCCCGGCGGATCCGGCCGAGCTCGTCGCAGAAATTCTCGATGTCCCGGTAACGACCGCTCCAGAAGACGGAGTCGTCGAAGAAGAGCGACTCCGCTCCGTAGCTGACGTATTCACAGACCCGCTCCACCGCGACACCTATGGCATCGTTCTTGAACCGCTTGAGCCCGGAGCCAAGCTGCGACGACTCGGAGCAGAAATTACATCGGTACGGACAGGCGTTGGATACCATGAAGTGCGCGGTGCGCATCACCTCCCCCGTCCCGGGGCGAGTGAAGATGGGAAATCGGGATCGGATCGCGAACGCCTCGTACGGCGAGGGTAAAGTCGCGAGGTCGAGCGTGCTGCCACGGAGCGGAACGGCGTCGAAGGTCTCCCCCGCCGCCAGGACGACGACCGAGGTGCCGGGCACGGGACCCTCTTCAGCGAGCAGCCCCTGCAGGCACGGCAGAACCAGGTCACGGTCCACCCAACGCCGGTCGAGATCGGTGGCAAGGGCGAGGGCCCGCATGAGCAGGTCCACAGCGAAGTAGGCCTCGCCGCCGACGACGGCGTCGATCACCCTGGGAGCCTTGCCCTCCTGAATGACTGCCACCGTGCTGCTGGGTTTGAGCACGAGCGCCTGGCCATCGGGAGTGCACGTGATGGTCTCGTCCGCGTGACGGCCTCCGAGTATGACGAAGGCATCCGGGACCTCGCTCTTGACCAACCTCGCGATGTCGAGCGCGTAGCGATGCGCGGGTGACACGGCGCTGATGAGCACGACCCTGGGCTGGACCTCGCGCAGTAGCCTCAGCCATCTCGTGCGCGCGGCGTCGTCCCAGACCCGGGGGTCGAACACCGTCTGGTCGGTGTTGGGCGACGTGCCGTAGGACCGGTAGCCGTCGTCACTGGCGGAGAGCCGGTACTCCTTGGACGGGAACCGGGTCCACTCGGGCGCGAGGTCGCTGTAGTGCACGGCGTCCTCCAGCGGTCCGGCGTCCGCCACAGCACGGTGCACGGCAGCGCTCAGCGCCGTATAGAGACACATCGGGTCGCCCGGATAGGTGATTTCACCCTCGGATTGGGTCATGACGGGCGCCAGTACCGACAGCACAGGGAAATAGCGGGTGTCCGCTTTCGCACTCGCCAGGTCGTTCAACAGCCTGCGTCTGCGCGTCAGACGCCGTTCCCGGAACGCGTCCAGATCGGACATTTCCCCGGGGCGATGCATCTGGATGCCGCCGCCCCCCGAATGTATCTTCTGAATAGCGTGCGTGGCCATCAGTCCTCCGGATTCTGGTTCTTCCGGGATCTTATCCCCGAGCACGGACATCGACGACGCAATTATTCCGGCGGGCCATCGATGGACATGCCCGTCCTTCTGTCTCCCCGAAAAGCACATCACAATCCGTCACGGATTGGGACATCCTCAAAGCCTGGCCGCATTCTTGTGACGGTCCAGCAGCTCTTCAATCGAGGGGCCACCCGGCACGACCTCGATTTCCCCGTTGATCTTACTCGACCTTACTAGGTCGAGTCTTCGGATGTCACGTCCGAATCACTCCTCAATCATTCACGTGCGCACGCCGGCGTGAGGGCTTCGACCAGGATTTCCGCGAACGCGAACTGGCCGACCGAGCCGAGCGGTTCCGGGCCTGGCCGCCCGCCCCGAAGCCTGCGGGCCACCTCCCGCCCGCGACCAGTGGTCCTTTCCCAACCTCAACCAGGAACCGGACGAGGGCTCACGTTCCGCAGCAGTTGTCGAGGTGTCCCGTCGTCGCTCCGTGCCCGTGCCAGTGAGCAAGCCCCCTCTCTGACCACGCAGATCGCGCGGGCGGGCAACCCGGGCTGTAAGACGGCGATGTGGGTGAGGGGCCGGCGGGACGGCCTGTGGTGCGACGAGAACTTCACGGGCCGGCACCCGCGCGACGGACGCCCGGGCATCTGGCCCGCCGAGTCGACCGCCGTCTGCGCGCTTCCGCTGCCGCTGCCGCTGCCGCATCGATTTCACGTAAGCCCTGACCATGGTGCTGGACGATCCCGGCTTCCACGCCGACGACGAGGACGGGGAGCGCCGCTACGGCTGAGGCCCGTCCCGTTACGCCGCGCCGCTCTGCCCGGGGTCGGAGGTCCCCGCCACGGGCAGAGAGGCCGTGGCCTGGAGATACGCGGCCAGGCTCTGCAGCGTCGGGTGGCGGTACAGAGTCACCAACGTCAGCTCGGGCACCTGCGCCATACTGCGCATGGCCTTCATCGAGTCGCCACCCAGGGCGAAGAAGTCGTCGTCACGCCGGATCGCTTCGATGCCCAGGACCTCCCGCCACGCCGCAGCGATCCGCTTCTCCCACGGATTACTGGGCTCGGCCCCCACGGGTACGGTCCCGCCACGGCGCTCCTCGTGCGGTGAGGGGGCCGTGGGCAGTGACTTGCGGTCCAGCTTCCCGTTGGGGCTCAGCGGCATGGCCGGCAGCACGAGCACAGTGCCGGGAACCATGTGCGCCGGGAGGCTGGCCGCCAGGCTCCTGCGGATGTCCTCCGGGTCCAGGACTTCGCCGTCGCGCGGCACGGCATATCCGACCAGGACCGGGACCCCGACGGCATCGGTCTGTGCGGTCACCGCCGCTTCTTTGACCTGCGGATGGTCGCGGAGTACGGACTCGATCTCGGTCAGCTCCACCCGCAGCCCGTGAATCTTCACCTGGAGGTCGGTCCGGCCGATCAGTTCGATCAGTCCGTCGGCACCGAACCTCGCCAAGTCGCCGGTGCGGTACAGCCGCTCGTCGACCACGGTGCCATACGTCCACTCGATGAATCGCTCGGCGGTCAGGGCGGGCTGGTCCAAGTAGCCGAGCGCGAGGCCGACGCCGGCGAGGTACAACTCGCCTGTCACACCCGGCGGAACGGGCTGGAGTGACTCGTCCAGGATGTACGTGCGCTGATTGGCCATCGGGCGCCCGTACGGAATGCTCCTCCAGGTCGGTTCGGTGGCCTCGACCTCGAATATCGTCGAATAGATCGAGGCCTCGGTGGCCCCACCGAGGGAGATGAACCTGGCATCGGGCGCGGCTCCGCGGGCGCGTCCGGGCAGCTTCAGCGGGATCCAGTCTCCGGCGACCATGATCAGCCGCAGTGCGTTCACCGGCGAGGGCCCGCCACCCCCGCCGCGCTCGACATGATCGAGTACCAGTTCCAGCAGCGCCGGTGCGGTGTTCCACACCGTGACGCCGTGGTCCGCCGCCAGTTTGGCCCAGTGCGCCGGATCCTTGGCCCGACCGGGCGCAGGAAGGATGAGCGTGCCGCCTGCCGCCGTCATCCCGAGGTACTCGTAGACCGACATGTCGAAACTCGGGGAGGACAGGCCGAGGACGCTGTCGCCGATACCCACGGCGAAGCGGGAGTTGAGATCCTCGATGTTGTTCACCACGCCCCGGTGGCGCAGCGCGATCGGCTTCGGCTTACCGGTGGAACCGGAGGTGTGGATGACGTAGCAGAGGTTGTCCGGCCCGGCCTGGGCCTTCGGATCGTGATCGGGCTGAGCGGCCAGGGCGGCGCTCTCGCGGTCCAATAACACCAGGAGTTCCTGCCGTACGGAGTCCTCCCCGGTCAGAGCGGCAGCGAGCTTGCCATGGCTGATCAGAGCCACGCAGGAAGCACCGGTGATCATGGTGGACACCCTGGCCCGCGGATAGACGGGGTCGAGTGGCACATAGGCCCCGCCGGCCTTGAGTACCCCGAGCATCGAGATCAGGAGGTCGGGCGAGTGCTCAAGGTAGAGGCCGACGCGGTCGTCGGGGCCGACGCCCAGGTCCCGCAGATGGTGTGCCAGCCGGTTCGCCGCGACGTTGATCTCCTGGAACGTCAGCCGGGTCGTTCCTTGGATCACGGCGACGGCCTCGGGCGACCGCGCGGCCCGCTCCTCGAACGCCTCGTGCAGACAGCTCTCCTGGCGGGACAGCTGGACGGCGGTGTCGTTCCATTCCGCGAGGATCCGGTGCACCTCGGGCCCGGTGAGAATCACGAGATCCGCCAGCGCCTGGTCCGGCCGGTTCGCGCCGTCCTCAAGCAGGTTCTGGAAGTGGGCGAGCAGCCGGTCGCCGGTCGCCGTGTCGAAGAGCCGCTCGTCGAAGTGGAGAGCGGCCGACCGGGACGCCGCCTCGGCCACAGGCAGCACGAGTTCGACCTCGTACGGCTGATCGCCCTCGGTGGCCCGATCCGCACCGAAACGTACGCCGATGCGCGCGGGCTCCTTCCCGGGGGCCGCCACGGTGCCGGCCGCACTGGTCAGTCCGCGGAGCGTGCTCTGCCCGGTGACGGAGAAGCGGAGCAGCGAGTCCCCACCTCCTTCGCGGCGCACGTGGAACTCAACCTCGTTCTGGCCGGAGTACCGGTACAGCAGGGCGGCGAAGCCGGCGAGCAGCACACTCTCCGGGGCGGTCACACAGGACACCGCCACATCCCTGACGGCGCTGCCGAAAAGACCAGGAATGTCTCGGCGTACTACCCCCGTGCAACGGGGCGCGTCGACACCACGTGGCCGGTCCGCAGGGATTTGGGCGGCATGGGAGGACAATTCCTGTCTCCTGTCACAGATTCTCGACATCGCAGATGTAATTCGACTGTGAATATCGGATGGGCGCACGTGCGCACCGACTGCCGGGCCAGGAAGCTCCAAGCTCTGCGAGCGACCAGCCTCAGCGTCTGATCCGGGCCGAGGAAGGCGCTGTTGGCGACATTAACGGCGCGTTGCGGACGCCGCAATATGGCCGACGTCACACGTCGCGGCCGAAGGCTGCCGCATAACCTTGTGTGCTCCCCTCATAGGGCAACCATGACGCACTCGGGGAACTCCCCCTGTGGCCAACAGGACTGTGGGGATGCGACTGGAAGGCCGGGGGGATCCACGGGAGTTCGCCGAGCGATCGGTTTCCTTCCGCAGCCTTTCCGTACCAGCCTCCTCTCCGTCGTGCGGCACCGCACCGACATTGGTCCGCACAGCGCTGTGCCATCCAACCAACACGGAACAGGACTATGAACGCCGACACTTCGTCAGCTGCTCTCGACTCCCTCGATCTGAGCCGCCTGTCACAGCGGGACGGGGAGAAATGGGCTACCGCGGGCGACGGCATGCTGGCCTCTTGGGTCGCGGACATGGACTTTCCGATCGCACCCGCCATACGCCGGGCCCTGCTGCGCCGCGCCGACGGCGATCTCGGCTACCCCCCGTGGTTCGACGAGAGCCGCGGTGGCCCGCTCGGCGAGGTGTTCGCCGAGCGGACGCTGCACCGGTACGGCCATAGGCCTGATCCCACGCACGTGCGGCTGTTCACGGACATCAACCAGGCGATGCTCGCGACGCTTCAAGTCGCCACCGACCCCGGCGATGCGGTACTTCTGCACACCCCCGCATGCCCGCCGTTCGTCGATGTCATCGAGAAGATCGGCCGCAGGGCGCTGACCGTTCCGATCCAGGAGGGCGAGGACGGGTGGCAGTTCGATCCCGCGCTCATGGAGCGGACCGCGGCGGACGAGGGCGCGGGGCGCTGCCGCGTGCTGTTCCTCGTCAACCCCCACAACCCCACCGGCCGGGTGTTCCGCCGTGACGAGCTGGAGTCACTCGCGGAACTCGTGCTCAGGTTCAACCTGTTGGTGATCTCCGACGAGGTGCACGCGGATCTGACCCATGCCCCGCACCAGCACACTCCCTTCGCCTCGCTCAGCCCGGAAATCGCTGCCCGCACCGTCACCCTCACCTCGGGGAGCAAGGCATTCAACCTCGCCGGGATCCGCTGCGCGCTGGCGCACATAGGACCGCAGGCCGTACGGGATGGCGTCGACGCCCGGCGCGGGCTGCTCTTCGGCCAAGTAGGAGTGCTCGCGGTCGAGGCACTGAAGGCCGCCTGGACCTCGGGCGATGCCTGGCTGGACGAAGTGCTGGCCGTCTTGGACCGGAACCGGCGGCTGCTGACCGAGCGGCTCCCGGAGGGCATCCGCTGCCGGACTCCGGAGGCCACCTTCCTGGCCTGGCTCGACTGCCGGCAGCTGGACATCGGCCAGGACCCCATGCCCTTCTTCCGCGACGAGGCCAAGGTGCTCCTCTTCTCCGGTCCGGCCTTCGGAGCTGGCGGCGACGGATTCGTACGGCTCAATTTCGGTACGTCCCAGCAGGTCCTGGAAGAGACCCTGGAGCGTATGAGCGCCGCGTTGCGGCGGCGGGGACGTGTGGGAGAACCGCGTTAGCCTGGGCATGCGAGCCCGATCTCAATCGAACCCGTGGATCACGTCTCGCACGGTGTCCTCGTCCGCCCGGACGAAGTGATCTGCGCCACATTGATCATTTTCCCGGTACCGCTGTAGCGTGGAAGACCCGTTGAGGCAGGCCATGCGTCCTGCGGTCGTGAAAACCGGACGGATCCGACCATCTCCGGTGACCGTGGCGGAAGGTGACGCAGCGAGGGATGTCGGCTCGGGATTCCTGGAGAACGGCGGGGACTCATTCCGCGTGGCCCGGGAGCCCGGACCTCAGTGCCCGAGCCCGGGACCAGCGACCGCCTCGTCCGGCAGCTGCTGCAACCCGATGAGCGCCGCGCCGGTCGGCATCCTGGTGGAGGTCTGGGCGATCCACCGGCATCGGCCTGCGTCGGACCCTTCTCGCCTTGGGTGCGAGTTGCCTCGTCTGGGTCCTCATCGCCCTGCGCAACCGCGAGCTGCGCGACGTAGAGGTTCCGATCAGCACCAACAACCCCGCAGGCGCGGACAAGGAGCTTTCCTGTGACTGACCACGCGACGGTACGGGTCCAGCCGGCCTCCACTTTGGAAATGCAGCTCTGGCTCGGTGAGCAGATCGACCCGGCGAGCCACGCCGGCTGGGTCCTCGCCCAGGTCCGCGTCGACGGCCCGCTCGAACTCCCTGCCCTCGACGCAGCGCTGTCGGCAGTGGCGCGCCGCCAGGAGGCGCTGCGCACCGCCTTCGTCTTCGAGCACGAGCAGGTGGTCCGCAAGGTCCTCGCGGAGCCGGTCGCAGAGCCGCTGCTGCGCCTCGGGGCCGGCACCGGCTTCGAGGAGGCGGCCACCACCCTGCTGAACGCCGACACCTTCGATCTCGCCGCGGGCCGCGTCTACAGGGCCGCGGTCGCCCCGGACGCACAGGGCGCCACCGTCTTCCTGGCGGTCCACCACATCGCTTTCGACGGTCTCTCCCAGGAGGTGTTCGCCGCCGATCTGGCGTGCGCCTACGCACGGGCCGTCGACGGAGCCGCGACCGATCTGCCCGTACTGGAACGAGTGGAGGCCGCAGAACTCACACCGGTGCAACACGCCGAACTCGCGACACACTGGCGCGCCTTGCTGGCTGGTTCGGCCGACCTTCCCACCCCGGACGGCGGCCCGGCACCGAACCAGCACGAGCTCGCCGTGGGTGGGTCGGCCGAGCTCCGAACCACCTGTCCGCCCACCACCTGGCAGGCGGTGCGCGAGCAGGCCAGGCGCAGCGCCTGCTCACCCTTCGCGGTGCTGCTGGCCGCGTACGGCCGTGCTCTGGCCGAGATCACCGGCGGCTCCGACTTCTGCATCGGCACACCGGTGGCCGCCCGCTCGGCCGGGCAGGAAGACGAACTCGGCTGCCTGATCAACATCCTGCCGGTGCGGATGCCCGGGCTGTCCGGGCCCGGGGTGGTCGAGCGGGTCTGGGCCGCCGTGCGGGAGAGCATCCTGGGCTCCGCGCTGCCCCGTTACGAAATCGTCCGGGCCGTACACACTGTCGCCGGTGGTCGGATGCCCGTCTACCAGGCGCTATTCGCCTTCGAGAATTGGCGGCGCGTCGAGCATGCGGCCGGTCCGGTGCGGATGCACGCCGTTCCGGTGCCGCCGGTCGGCGCGGTCGCCGAGATTCAGCTCCAGGTGTGCGAACTGCCCGACGGGACCCTGAAGTGCATCGTCCAGGCTCCGCTGACCGGCTCCTGGCCGCAACGGCTCCGTGATCTGCTGCGCGCCTTCGACAGCCAACTCGCCGAGATCGCCCCGTCGGCCACGACGTCGGCCACGCCTCGCTCCTTCTCCTCGGAAGCTCCCGCATGACCACCGCGTTCAAGGTCGCAGCCGGTGCAGCGGAACCGGTGGCAGCAGGGCTGTCCGCCGGCCCGGGCCTCGCTGACTCGCCGCAAGGTCCGAAGGGGGCGACGGCGGCCCTCGCCGACCGGTAGTGGTGCAGTCGGGTGTGGGGACTGCCTGAACCGGTATTTCCGGCCCCCGAAGGGCTCCCGGGCCGGGACTGCCGGCCTACGGCACGTTGCCGTAGGCCGGCGGTCCAGACACGGTCGGTCGTCCCCTCATCCGTCGGATCCGTGGGCCAGCAGTTCGGCGAAGGCGGCCACTGTCGGGGCCTTGAACAGGCTCGGGACGGTCACTTCGACACCCAGCGCCTCACGGATCCGGGCCACCAGGCGGATCGCGTCGAACGAGTTGCCGCCCAGTTGGAAGAAGTCGTCATGGATCCCCATGCCGGGTGCGGCAAGCACCTCGGCGAACAAGGAGCAGAGCAGCACCTCGGTCGTGTCGCGCGGAGCGGCCGGTCTCCCGGTCGGCCGTCGCCGGGGCGCAGGCAGTGCCGCCCGGTCGAGCTTGCCGTTGGCCGTCAGGGGAAGCGCGTCGACGATCACGAAGTGGTCCGGAACCATCTGCGGCGGGAGCCGGAGCTCCGCTTCTCGCCGCACGTCCTGGACGTACAGATCCGGAGACGACCAACCCGGCCCGCGGTGCGCCGGTGCGGCGCCCTCCCCGCCACCGGAGGCCGGCCGGCCGCCGCGGACTGCGTAGAGGGTGACCAGACCGGTCTCGGAGAGCATCGCCAGCCCGTCGACGGTGACCCGGTACCCCCGCTCCTCCAGTCGGCCCCGGATCCAGTCGATCCGGCCCGGGGCGTTGTGCGCTTCGATCACCAGCTGGCGGACCAGGTCCCAGTGCTCCTCACGGAGCCCCAGAAGCACCGCGCGTTCGCTCTTCTCCGCGTCGATCTTGAGCAGGTCGATCCGTTCCACACCGGTCTCGTCGATGACGTCCGACAGCGTGCGCAGCTCGCAGGTCACTTCGGTGTGTTGCAGCCGCTCTGTGAGCAGACCGTCGAGATCCGCCGCACTGCTCTGCGGAAGGGCATCCCGCATCGGCTGCTCGTTGCGGACGAAGGCCTCCAGGACACCGCGCTCCTCGGCGGTGTCACCGAATCGCCCCGACATTATCGAAAGCTGCGGATAGTAGGTGAACGACGCCGTACCCGCCGCTTCGGCCAGGCCGCAGGGGAACAGTCTGGCGTCTACCCCGTGCAGCCGGGTGTTGAGTTCGAGCATGCGGAACAGCTGCGGAATCGGCTCGAACGAATGGACCACACTGCCGGGTCGGGAGCGGGCCACCGCGAGCGAGAAGAACCCGATGTGCGCGCCCACGTCGAAGACGCAGGCGCCGGATTCGGGCAGCGTGATCCCGTGCCGCAGGTACTCCCCCTCCTCGAAGATCTCGCGGTACAGGAAGTCCGCCTCCGACCGGTTGGACGCGACGACGGCCATGCCGTTCGGCAGGGTCTGCAGGTCCTCGGGGTCGAGGAGCCCCGCTTCTTCAAGGCGGCACAGGTTCCGCAGCGCGGCGGCCTCGTCGGGGTCGGGTACGAGGTAGGCGGTCAGCCGTGTCTCGCCGGCCTCGTCGGGCCTCGCGGCCACCACTGCGTCGGCGACCGCGGGGTGCCGGGCCAACGTCGCTTCGATCTCGCCGAGTTCGATGCGCACGCCTCCCACCTTGACCTGGTGATCGTTGCGGCCCAGGTAGTGCAGGACCCCGTCGGGGTCCCGCCGGGCTAGATCCCCGGTTCGGTACATCCGACTGCCTTCAGGGCCGTGGGGGTCGGGGACGAATCGCGCTGCTGTCAGCCCCGGCCGGTTGACGTATCCCCGGGCCAGCTGGACTCCCGAGATGTAGAGCTCGCCGGCCGCCCCGGGCGCGGCCTGGTTCAGTTGCTCGTCCAGAACGTAGAGCCGGGTGTTCCGCACCGGGGTACCGATCGGCACCGGGCCGGGTGGGTCGCCGGGGCCACAGCGCCAGTAGGACACGTCCACCGTGGCCTCGGTGGGCCCGTAGAGGTTGTGCAGCTCGGCGTTCAGTAGGCGGATGAACCGTGACCGCAGATCGGCCGAGAGCGCCTCGCCGCTCGCGAACACCCGGCGCAGCGAATCACATCGGGCCGCCGTCGGCTCTTCGAGGAAGTGTCGCAGCATGGACGGGACGAAGTGCACGGTCGTGATCCGCTCCGCCCGGATCAGCTCGGCGATCCGGGCGGGATCCCGATGCTCGTCCGGCCCGGCCAGGACGAGGCGCGCACCGACGCACAGCGGCCAGAAGAACTCCCACACGGAGACGTCGAATCCGGCGGGGGTCTTCTGCAGGACGTGGTCGTCGTGGCCCAGCGGATACTCCGCCTGCATCCAGCGCAGGCGGTTGACGATGGACTCGTGTGACACGGCCACCCCCTTGGGCCGGCCGGTGGATCCCGAGGTGAAGATGACGTAGGCGGTGTTCGACGGGTGCAGCGGGGGCCACCCGGTCTCGTCCGCCCCGGGCGCGCCCTCCTCCGACATCCGCCGGACGTCCTCGCTGTCGAGCATCAGCACGGGCCGTGCGTCGTCGGTCATCTCCCGTACACGCTCGGCGGGCAGCAGCGGATCGACCGGAAGATACGCGGCCCCGGCCTTGTGCACCGCGTAGAGGGCGACCACGAGTTCCACGGACCGCGGCGCCGCGACCGCCACGATCGTTTCGGGCCCCGCCCCCTTGGCCATGAGCAACCGCGCCAGTCGGCCGGCCCTGGCATCCAGCTCGGCGTACGTGAGAGTTGCGTCGGCGCCGACGAGCGCGACGGCGTCAGGGGTACGGGCCACCTGGGCCGCAAACAGATCGGGCAGAGTCTCTGCCGCCATGTCGTGAGCCGCGGTGTCGCTCATGACGTCACTTCCCATCGTTGTCGAACTGACCGTCGGACCGAACAGGCACCGACGAGGCCGAGAAAGATTCGTCGCCCCGCGGCGGACCCGCAGGTGCGTATGGCTTGCCGGGGACTCGGCTCCCGCCGTTCCGCGACCGCCACGGCTCGCAAGTACGGTCCGCCCGCGCCGACCGACTCATCGCGGGTGCCCGACTCGACGACGCGGCCGGCCTCCGGGACGGCGGCGCGGTCCGCGGGGTACACGGTCTGCAGCCGGTCCCGTTCCTCCGGAGACCGCCCCCGGCCCACTTCCGACGATGGCCCCCGAGCCTTCCCTCTGCTCCCCGCCTCAGACTACGAGCTCCGCCGCCCGCACCGGGAGGTCGTAGGTGCGCCTGATGCTGGAAGCGCTCCTGCTCAGGTCGGTTCCGTACACGTGGATGGACACGCTGGTGTGTCCGGCCGAGTTCCGGACCTCGTGGATGTCGCCCGGAGGAACGATGAAGTCCACCGATCCGGCTTCGTTCGCCGTGACGCCGGCGGGGACCAGATAGGGCTGCTCCGCGTCTGCCATCAGGTGGTAGCGGGTTTCCTGCTCGACACCGAGGTAGACACCCGTCACGCACCAGGCGAGGTGATCGTGAATGGCGGTCCGCTGCCCCGGCAGCCATACCAGCGCGACGACCGAGAACGTACCGTCGGGCTCCACATGCAGGACGTGCTGCCGGTACGACCGCCCGTCCGGCTCCAGCTGCTCCGGCGTCAGCAGGCCTTCGCTCCGCAGGTGGGAGGCGAAGGCCCGCGCGACGCGCCGACCGGTCTGCTCCGGGTCGCCGGTGCCTCCCGCCCGCACCGCGGCGCGGACGTCGGTGAGGAGCCGGGCCAGTGGCGACGGGGCGGTCCTGTTCTCGGGGTGTCCACTCACGCGGATCGTCCTCTCCTGAGGTCGGCTACGGAAGGGGCGCTGCGGCCGGACGGCAGGCCGCCCGGCGCAGTGCCTCGATGTGCTCGGCCAGCGTCTCGACGGTCGGCGCGTCGACCAGGGCGCGCACCGGGATGTCCAGCTCGAACTCGGCCCGCAGTCGGCTGACGACCCCCAGCAGGGAGAACGAGTCCCCGCCGGCCTCGAAGAAGTTGGCCCGCACGTCCACCTCGGCGATCCCGAGCACCTCCGCCCAGGCCGCCGCGACGGTGCGCTCCGTCTCCGTGCTCGGCGGCGTCACGGCCGTCGCAAGCACGGGAAGCGGCTCGGGCCGGGGCAGCCGCTGGCGGTCCACCTTGCCGGTCGGGGAGAGCGGCATGGCATCGAGCCACATGAACACGGCCGGCTGCATGACGATGGGCAGCTTCGGGGCGAGGTGGGCACGGAGCCCGGCCTCGTCGAGCCCGCTGCCCGGTGTCCTGACCACGTAGGCGACCAGCCGCTGGTCGGGCTCCAGGACCACCACGGCGTTCGCCACCTCCGGGTGACCGCGCAGCACCGATTCGATTTCCTCCAGCTCGACCCGCACGCCGCGGATCTTGACCTGATTGTCGACCCGGCCCAGGAACTCCATCTCTCCATTGGGCAGGCGGCGCACCAGGTCGCCCGTGCGATAGAGGCGTCGGTCGGGCCGGGCCGGGTCCGGGGCGAACCGGTCGGCGGTCAGGGCGGGCTGGTTGCGGTAGCCGCGAGCGACGCCGTCACCGCCGATCCAGAGCTCGCCGGGCACGCCGATGGGCTGCAGGTTCCCCCAGCGGTCGACCACCGCGCAGGAGGCGTTGGCGATCAGCTCACCCAGCGGCATGGAGCTGCGCTCCAGCGGCTCGTCGCCCATCCGGCCGACCAGGGCCGCGCCCGCGGTCTCCGTCGGCCCGTACTCGTTCCAGATCTCGCACCCGGCGGAGACGACCGCACGGGTCCGCGCCACCAGGTCGGCGTCCAGGTTCTCGCCGCCCATGGACACGTGCCGCAGCGTCGGCATGTCGAGACCGGCGTCGGTGATGCCGCGCATTTGGGTCGGTGTCAGGTACAGCATGTGGATCGACTGCTCGTTGATGAACCGGGCGGTGGCCCGGCCGTCGGCCTTGACCTCGCGGGGCAGCATGACCAGGCAGGCGCCCGCGGTCAGTGCGTGGAACATCTGCTCTACAGACCAGTCGAAGTGGTAGGAGAGGTTGTGTACCACCCGGGTGCCGGGCCCGATCGGGCGGATGTCCTGGGCCCACTGGATCCACGGGGTGATCGCGGTGTGCGGCAGGCCGACGCCCTTGGGCCGGCCTGTGGTCCCCGACGTGTACATCAGGTACACCAGCTGCGAGGGATGCAGCGCCGACCCAGGGGCGCCGCCGCGCGCGCCGTCCTGCGCGGTGCTCACCACGTCCACGCTCTCCAAGACGGCCGTCGGCAGCTGGTCCCGCAGCTCCGGGGTGGTGACCAGGATCTTCATCCCGCTGTCCGCGACGACGTAGGACATCCGGTCGACAGGGGCGAGCGGATCGATCGGCACGTAGGCGGCACCGGACTTCAGGATGCCGAGGATGCCGACGATGAGGTCCACCGACGGGTCCGCGCACAGCCCGACCAGATCGTCGGTGCCGATGCCGCGCGCCGTCAGCTCGTCGGCCAGCCGGGATGCTCTGCCGTCGAGTTCGTGGTAGCTGACCCGCTCGCCGCCACTCTCCACCGCGTCCGCGGCCGGGGTCCTGAGCGCCTGAGCCTCGAACAGCCGGTGCAGGAAGAGGTCCGTGGGGTAAGGGCCGCAGCCGGCGGTGGACCACTCCTCAAGCTGACGACGCTCCTCCTCGGGAAGGATGGTGAGCTCGGAGAGGCGCTTGGCGGGAGTGGCCACCGCGTCGGCCGCGAGCACGGCCAAGTGGTCGAGGATGCGCCAGGCCTTGTCCTCCAGGAACAGGTCGGTGTTGTAGTCGACCGCGAGCCGGTACGTGAATTCGGTCTCGACGACCCGGAACACCAGGTCGAATTTGACCGCCTTCAAGTTCAGGCCCAACTCGACGTCGCTGACGGTGATCCCGGCCAGCTCCGGCGCCGGGACCTCGTGCTGGTACGCCAGCATGACCCGGAACGGCCCCTGCCGGGAGGAACGGTCGGTCGAGACCGCGTTGGCCACCCGCTCATAGGGGACGTCCTGGTGGGCGAAGGCCTCCAGGATCCTGCCCCGGACCCGGCCGAGCAGCTCGGCAAGCGTCGGATCGCCGGACAGGTCGCTGCGCACGGCGAGGGTGTTGAGGAAGCACCCGATCATGGACTCCAGCTCCGGCAGATCCCGGTTGGCGCTGGGGATGCCGACCACGATGTCCGTTTGGCCGCTGTACCGGCTGAGCAGCACGTTGAGCAGCGTGAACATGGTCATGAACGGGGTGGCGTTGTGCTCCCTGGACAGCTCGCGGATCCTACGCGACACCGCTCGGGGCAGCTCGATGTCCACCGACGCCCCCTGGCTCGTGGTGGTCTCCCGGGGCGGCAGATCGGTCGGAAGGTCGAGCACGGGCAGCGGGCCGCGCAGCCGGTCCTTCCAGTAGTCCAGTTGACGTTCAAGCGTGGTCCCGGTGACCGTGCGCCGTTGCCAGGCGGCGTAGTCGGCGTACTGCACCGGCGGCTTCACGGCCGCCGGGATCCCGCCGTCGTCGGCGGCGGCGTAGAGCTCCAGCAGCTCGGCCATGGCGAGTTCGAAGGAGTACACGTCGGTGATGATGTGGTGCAGGTTGATGAGCAGGACGTGCCAGTCCTCGTCCAGCCGGTACAGCTCGACCCGGAGCAGCGGCCCCCGCTCCACGTCGAACGGCCGCTGGGCGGAGTCCAGGAGCAGGCCGGCCAGCACCTGCTCCTGCTTCTCCTCCGGCTCGTCCCGGAGGTCGACCACGGTCAGCGGCAATTCGGCCTTGGCCTGGATCACCTGCTCGGGGATGCCGTCGACCGCCTCGATGGTGGTGCGGAAGACCTCGTGCCGGTCGACCAGCTCCTGGACGGCCTGCCCCAAGGCCGTGATGTCGAGCGGGCCCACGAGCTCGTTCGCCACCGGGATGTTGTAGCGGGAGCCCGGCCCCTGGATGTGCTCGTCGACCCACAGCCGCTGCTGGGTGAACGAGGTGGGCGCGTGGAAAACCTCGCCCGAGCGCCCCTCGAACGGCTCGATGGTCTGTTCGGCCCCGGGCTCCGTCTCCCGCATCGCCTCGATGGCCGCGGTCAGCTCGCCGAGGGTCTGCGCATCGAAGAGCACGCTGAGCGGGATCCGGATGCCCAGCTCCCCGCGCAGCCGGCTGATCGCTCTGGCACCTTGCAGTGAATTTCCGCCCAGCGCGAAGAAATTGGCGTCAGGACCGGATATCTCGGTGTGCAGGACAGCCGTCCACACATCCGAGACGACGTCCATCACGGACCGCTGCGACATGTCGTTCCACCTAAATCCGTCAATCGAGAGGATGGTTGTTTCGAAGGGGCTTCGGGTCAGTGACCGTTCTGCCAGGGCACGGCAGCGAGCCGCCCGGCGATCTCGGCGAGCACGGCCGGACGGGCGGAGTGCAGGAAGAAGTGGCCGCCGGGAAACATCCGCAGGTCGAAGCCGCCGGCCGTGAGCTCGCCCCAGCGCGGCATCGCCGCGGTGCCCGCGGGATCGTCCTCGGTCCCACCGAACGCCGTGACCGGGCAGGTCAGCAGCGGCCCATCGGTGAACCGGTAGGTCTCGACCACCGCGAGGTCGGCCCGGATCACCGGGAGCATCAGGCGCATCAGTTCCGGGTCCGCCAGAACCGCTTCCGGTGTCGCGGACCAGGAGCGCAGCTTCCCGATCAGCTCCTTCTCCGGAGCGGCGTGGTATGCGGTCTCCACCCGGGCCTGGGGCGGTACGCACCCCGAGACGAACAGCCGAGTGGGTGAGCCGATCTCCATCCGCTGCAGGCTGCGGGTGAGGCTCCAGGCCACCAAGGCGCCCATACTGTGTCCGAAGAAGGCGAACGGGCGGTCCAGGTGCGCAATGACCGAGGGCACCAGGGCGTTGAGGACCGCGCCCATCCGGTCGAGCGGTGGAGCACCGAACTCGTCTTCCCTGCCCGGAAGTTGTACCGACCACGGCTCGATCTCGGCGGGCAGGGCGGCGGCCCAGTCGCGGAACACCGAGGCACCGCCGCCGGCGTACGGGAAGCAGAACAGCCGCGTGGCCGCCTGTGGCCGCTCGGCCAGCGGTCTGACCGTCACCCTCATCGGCCGTTCCCGCCCGCCATCTCCCGGCGCAGGGTCAGCGGACGCATGTCCGTCCACACCTCATCGACGTGCGCGAGACAGGCCTCCTTCGAGCCCCGCTCGCCCGTCTCCCGCCAGCCGGCGGGCAGCTCGCGGCCCTGAGGCCAGATGGAGTACTGCTCCTCGGAGTTGATCACCACGACATGGCCGTCGTCGTCACGCTGTCCGTCCATGGGTCCTTCCTTTCGGTGAGATGGCGGAATACCGGCTCAGGCGTTGGGCGTCCCGGGCCGGGAGGCGCGCAGGGCCCCCAGCCGACGACGGCCGGCGGGTACGGTCCGCGCCGCCCGCCGGGCCCGCGCCAGCGGCTCCGCCAAGGCGGCCAGCGGGACCGTCGCGTCCTCGATGACCGTCCGCAGGACAGCCAGAAAGGCCGACCGGACCTCCTCGGCCTCGGACTTCGCCAGCCGCCGGGAGTTGTAGTTGAGCCGCAGACTGAGCCGGTCGCCGTCCGGCTTGCCGAACAGACAGAGGTCGAGCTGCGAGGTCTGCCGGGCCGGGGGCAGGAAGTCCGCGAACTGGAAGGAGGTCGAGAAGACCGGGTTCCGGCCGGGTCGGGATTCCACATCGAGCTTCTCGACCAGCAAGGTGAACGGATAACGGCTGTGCGCATAGGCGCCGACACTCACGGCCCTGGTCCGGCGCACGACCTCTTCGAAGGGGTCCGCACCCGACATCCGCACCCGGACGGAGAGCGGGTTGACGAAACTGCCGAACATGCCGTCCAGCTCCTTGGTGTCCCGGCCGGAGAACGGGACGCAGACCACGATGTCGTCGTCGGCGCTGATGTCTCGCAACGCGACCGCGTAAGCGCTGAGCAACAGGATGTGCGGCGTGACGCGCAGCTTCTTGACCAGTGCCGCCAGCCCTGCGGCCGTGTCGGCCTCGACGTCGAACTCCAGCATCTCGTTCACCACCGCATCGGCGGGCGCATCGTAGTCCCCGATGCGCAGCCGTGGCAGCGGGGCGGCCAGCTGGTCGAGCCAGTACACCTCCATGGCCTTGCTCTGGTCGCTCGCCAGCCACTCCCGCCGACCCCGCACGAAGGCGTCGTAGGTCGTCGGGAGCGGGGGCAGCTCCGGCTCTCCGTCTGCGGCGAAAGCTCGATAGCAGAGCAGCAGTTCGCGTATGAAGATGCCCATGCTGGTGCCGTCCGTGATGATGTGGTGCACGTTCACGTAGAGGCAGTGGTGGTCGGCAGCCAGCTTGAACACCTTGAGCCGCACCGGCGGGGTGGCGAGTTCGTCGAAGGGGGTCGCGTTCTCGGCCCGGACGCACCGGTTCAGTTCGGCCGTCGGGTCAGCCGCGCCGGTCAGGTCGACGAGCGGCACGTCCAGCTCGACATCAGGCAGGACACGCTGGCGCGGACCCTCAGGAGTGTCCCGGAAGGACAGCCGCAGCGCTTGATGCCGCTCCATCAGGAAGGCTGCGGCACGACGCACGGCGTCCATGTCCACCGCCTCGCACAAGTGCTGCCAGTACGGAAGGTTGGCTTCCGCCCGGCTCTCGTCCAGCTGGTGCTGGAGCCACAACCCCCTTTGGCCGTTCCACAGTTCGAACCAGGCCCTATCACCCTCGAAATCGCAGGGGTCTTCCACTTGGCCAGCCAATCTTCAAATCAATGACTTACAAAATGCCCGGACCGACGAGACCAATTCAGAGAGACTTTCTTTCGATTCTCTTCGCTCTGTCAAGATTCCCATTTACCGTCTTCATTGGACGGGCCGGACGTGCCCATCCGACCCAGAACGGCGCTCGCGGCCTGGACCAGCCCGTCCGCCACCCGCCACCGCCCCTCGAAGGAGAGCGGGCCGGCCCCGTCGGCCATCGACTCCGAAGCCAACAGCCGGGCGGTGAAGGTCCCGTCCTCCGGGTCGAGGACGACTTCGGCGTCGATGAAGTCGAGCACGACGCCGCCCAGGGGGTACCACGCCTTGTAGACGCTCTCCTTGACGGCGAAGAGCAACGTGTCCCAGTGCACCTCCGCGTCCCGGCGGAGGAGCTCCGCGAGATGGCGCCGTTCGGCTTGCGACGTGATCAGGCGCAGGCCCCCGTCGGGCAGCGGCTGGTGGACCTCCGCGTCGATGCCGAGGGAGCGGAATGCCCCGGTCCGCGCGACCACGGCCGCCCGGTAGCCCGAGCAGTGGGTCATGCTGCCGACCGCGCCGCGCGGCCACTGCGGTGCCCCCGCCGCGCCCCGGAGGATCGGGGCCGGGGGGATGCCAAGCCGACCGAGCGCGGTTCGGGCGCAGTGCCTGACGGTGGCGAACTCGCGGCGCCTGGCGACCGGTGACCGGGCAACCGCCTCGGCCTCCCCCGGCTGCAGGGGCGCGTCGGGCAGATCACCGTACGCCTCCTCGACCTCAACACCGGGCGGCAGGAGGGTAATCACGAGGCGGCCCCGTCGAGTTCGGCCCCCCGCATGACCTGCTCGACGGCGAGCGCCTGGAAGCCGTGCACGGGCCGGTCGGCCAGGTTGCCGCGGAAGGTCCGCAGCTCGTGGATCCGCTGCGGGGAGATCTTGGCCCCGCAGGCGCCCCGCAGGGCGTCGGCCGGCTGGGCCGCCACCAGAGGGGCGACGGCGTCACGCTCTACGAGGGCAGGCTGCACGGCTCTTCCTTCTCCCCGGTGGCCAGCAGGTTGGTGAGCCGGACCTTCACAGCAGGCGCGTGGAACAGCTCCGCCGCCGTCACGTCGACCCGGTGCACCGCCCCGGAGCCCCGCCAGTCGAGCGCCTTGCTCAGCAGGACGTGGGTGGGAGCCGGCGGGGCCTGCGGGGGCACCGCCGCGGTCAGAGTGAAGCTGAGCCAGGCCCGTTGTCCCTCGGTCAGTTCGACCAGGATCTCCTCGTCGAGCCCGGGCGAGCAGCCGACGATCACCGAGAGCAGGAAGGAGCCGGCCAGGGTGAGCGCGTCGCCGGGCGGCAGGCCGGTGATCGATGGCACCTCGGCGGACTCGTCCATGGCCAGGGCGAGGTCGTCCAGCAGTTCCTGAGGAGTCTTGGGATCGGCCGGTGCCGGGTCGAGCACGATGAGTGGGACGTCCGGCCCGGGCAGCGCCTCCACCAGCGCCGAGGCCAGGCCGACGGCCGAACAGTAGGCCAGCACCGCGACCGGGAGCGGCCCGGCGGCGGTGATCCGCTCGGCCCAGTGGGCGGCCTGCTCAGCCGTCCCGACGACTCGGTCGGCGAGGCCGGGGTAGTGCAAGGGGTCGATCCTGAGGGTCCGCTCCTGCCAACCGTCGGGCAGGATGCCGCCGAAGGTCCTCCGGGGCACCTCGTTCCCGAACTCCAGTATCACGAGCGGCCGTTGGTCCTGCATCACCGTGCACTCCTGACGGCTTCGTCGACCTCGGCGGAGAAGTCCGCGAGGACCGGATGGTTGAAGAGGGCCTGCAGCCCGATCTTGATGCCGAACTGCTCACGCGTCCGGGACACCGCCCGGGCGGCGATCAGGGAGTGCCCACCGATCTCGAAGAAGCTGTCCCCGGAGCGGGGGAGGTTCCCGGTCAGCTCGGACCAGATCTCGGCGACCCGCGCCTCGGTGGCGCCGAGGGCGGAGGGCTCGGCCGCGGCTTCGACCGGAGTGTCCGGCAGGGCCTTCCGGTCGATCTTGCCGTTGGGCGTCAGCGGCATCGCGACGAGCCGGTGCAACCCGGTGGGGAGCATGTACGCGGGCAGCCGAGCGGTCAGTGCGGCGCGTATGTCGCCCGGCTCGGCCTCGCCGCAGAAGAAGGCGCGCAGCGATCCGCCGTCATCGTCCGGCACGTGGACGACGGCCGTCTGGTCCACTCCGGGAACGGCCAGGATCTCCTGCTCGACCTCGGTCGGCTCCACCCGGTGACCGCGGATGCTGACCTGGGCGTCCCGCCGCTCGACGAACTCCAGTTCGCCGCCGGCCGTCCAGCGACAGAGGTCGCCGGAGGAGTACCAGCGGTTCTCGTCCTGGTCGGCGACGAACTTGCGGCCGGTGAGCTCCGGGTCGCCCCGGTAGCCGAAGGCCAGGACATCTCCTCCGATCAGCAGTTCCCCGGGCACACCGGGCTCGGTGACCTCGGCCCCGTCGACATCCACCAGCCGGACCTTCGCGCCGGCGATGGGGCGTCCGATCACCGGTGCGCCCTCGGTGCGGCAGTGGCGCAGGTCTGCGCTGGCGGTGGTCACCACGGTGGCCTCGGTCGGCCCGTAGTGGTTGAAGACCGCGGCGGGGAAGCCGGCCGGCGGGCTCACCCGAAGACGGTCCCCGCCGGTCAGCAGGACGGCCAGGCCGACGGGCGGGGCCGGGAGGGCGAACAGTTGCTCGGCGAGCGGGGTGCTCAGGAAGCAGTGCGTGATGGCGCTCCGCTCGATGAACTCGGCGATCGCCCCGCTGTCGACGATCAGCCGCTCGGTCGGCAGCACCAGTGTCGCCCCGCTCGCGAGCGCCGCCCAGACCTCCCAGACCGTGGCGTCGAACCCCAGCCCGGCGAAGGCTGCGACCCGCACCCCGGGCCGGGTGCCGTAGGTTTCCCCGTGCCAGGACACCAGGTTCGCCAGGCCCGCGTGGCCGACCTCGACGCCCTTGGGCGTACCGGTCGAACCGGAGGTGTAGATGACATAGGCCAGCGGGGCCGGCGACACCGACGCCGGGGCCGGGGCCGCGCCGGTGCTGTCGAGTACCGGAACACCCGCGGGCACCCGTCCGGCGAGCCCCTCCTGCGCGAGCACGGCCACCGGCCGGGCGTCGCGCAGGATCGCCTCCACCCGGCCGTCCGGCAGTGCCGGGTCGAGCGGCAGGTACGCGGCACCCGCGAGCCAGCTTCCGAGCTGCGCCACGATGCCCTCGATGCCGCGCTCGAAGAGCAGGCCGACGAGGCGACCGCTCGGGTGGTCCTCGGCCTGCCGTACGCGTCCGGCCACCGCGGCAGCCGCGTCCCAGAACTGACGGTAGGTGAGCTTCCGCTCGCCGCACTCGATCGCAACCACGTCCGGATGCGCGTCGACGATCGCGCCGAGCATCCGGACCACCGTCCGTTCGTTCACGATGCCCTGCATCAAAGACCACTCCTATCCCCGGCAAGCAGTTCCTGGTCCGCCCGGGCGATGCGCTCCACCACGTCCCTGTCGACCCGGTGATCCCGGTGGGTGAGGAACCGGCGGACGCGTTGCTGCGACACCCCGTGGATCAGCCCGCTGTCCACCGGCTCCGGGGAGCCGCTCGTCACTCGTGTCATCCCAACTCTCCTTTCTGGGATGTGCGGTCGGCCGTCAAGAGGCGGCCGTGCCGCGCACGGCCAGGCTTTCCAGGATGGTGACGCCGAAGTGCTGCCTCGTCACCGGCGGCCCGTCGAGGGCGAGATCCGCCCAGCGGCCGGCGAGGCGCTCCAGTACGATCTCGGACTCCATCCGCGCCAGCCCCGCCCCCAGGCAGTAGTGCGCGCCGAAGCCGAAGCTGAGGTGCCGCCTGATCTCGCGGTCGCGGTCCAGAAGGTCCGGGTCGGCGAAGACGGCCGGGTCGCGGTTGGCCACGCCGAGCATCAACAGGACGAGATCCCCCTCCGCGATCAGGTGACCGGCCACCTCCACCGGCGCGGTGGCCACTCGGGCCACCTGCTGGACGGAGGTGTCGAATCGGAGCAGTTCGTCGACCGCCGAGCCCGGTTCACCGTTGCGCAGGTCAGACCAGGCACCGGCGTGCAGCGCGGCCCGAACGGCCTTGCCGATGAAGGTCGAGGTGGTCTCGAACCCGGCGTAGATCAGCAGGCTCGCCGTGGCCGAGATGTCGGCGGCCTCGATGACGCCCTCCTGGCGGGCGTTCTGGAGGAGCCAGAGCCCGGTGCCCTCGCGGACCTCGGAGCGCAGGGCCTCGTCCACCACGTCCGCGATTTCCCGCAAGGCGCGATTTCCCCTGGTCCTGACCTCCGGCAGGTAGTCCGCCAACAGCAGCGCCGCGATGTCGGGAGACCAGTGGTGCAGCCGGGGCGCGACCTCCTCGGGCAGGCCCAGGAGCCGGCAGATGACCCGGCTGGAGAGCGGGACGGCGAGTTCCGCCATCACCTCCAGTCCGTCCGTCCGCCCCGCCAGGAGCTCGTCGACCAGCTCTTCGACGACGGGACGCATCTCGGCGAGCCGGTTGGCCGCGAAGAGCGGCGCGACGACCTGGCGGGCCGCCGCGTGCTCGGGGTCGTCGTTGAACATGAACCACCTGCGCACGATCCCTGCGGCCCGCTCCCCACCCTCTCCCTCCCGGTGCAGGGTGGTGGCGCCCCACTGCGGCCAAGCAGCCGACAGAGCGGGGTGCCGCAGCAGGGCCGTCGTCTCGCGGAACCCGGAGACGATCCACACCTCCAGGTCCTCGTCCCAGCGGACCGGCTCCTCCTCCCGCAGCGGAAGGTAGTCCGCGCAGGGGTCGGCCGCCGGACGGTCGTCGTCGCGATAGGGGCAGCGCGCGGCCTGACTGACGGTCACTTGGCACTCTCCGGGTTCCGGTCGACCCGGCGCAGCGGGGCGTACTCGATCTCGTCCGGCGCGGACGGCTCCAGGTCGCGGATGAGCGGTGACCCGCCACAGGTCACCGGTGCGACGGCCGGACTCAACACGGCTCCCCCTTCGTACAGACCGCCGCGACGGCGGCCACGAGCTCACGCTCGGCGGAGTGCAGGAAGAAGTGGTCGCCGCGGATTTCCTCCACTCGGAAGGGACCATCCGTGTAGTCCGCCCACGCCTCGACCGAAGGCAGGTCCGCCTCGTCGTCCGTGTCCCCGTAGAACGCCACCACCGGGCAGCCGACCGTACCTGGGGTGCCGGTGCCGTACTCGCCGAGGATCCGGTAGTCCGCGCGGATGACGGGGAGGTAGATCTCCATCAGCTCCTCGTTCTCCAGGAGCTCCTTCGGAGTCCCGCCCACCGCGGCCAGTCGCTCTGTGAGTTCGGCGTCGGAGAGTGTGTGGCTGTCCGCGTCGGGGGCTGGCAGCCGGGGTGCGCGGCTGCCCGAGACCAGCAGCGCCGACGGCTCCGGAGCACCCTTGGAGCGGAGCAACTTGGTCAGCTCGAAGGCGATCACAGCACCGTAGCTGTGGCCGAACAGCACGTACGGCGAGCCCGGGTCGAGCTGCTGGTACAGGTCCGCGAGCAGGGCTGCCAGCTCGTCGATCGGCTCCTCCACGCAGCGTGAGCCCCGGCCGGGGAGCTCCAGCGGCACGACGGTGACGCTGTCCGGCAGGTGGCGCTGCCACGGGTCGTAGACGCGTGCCGAGCACCCGGCGTAGGGAATGCAGTAGAGATTCACTTGGGCATCTCCGTACGGAGGATGTGGTCGGTCAGCGAGGCGACGGTCGGGTACCGGAAGATCTCCTTGATCGGCACCCGGATGCCGAGGCCGTCGGCGAGCCGCTTCTGAAGCATCGTCAGGAGGATCGAATTCCCGCCGGCATCGAAAAAGTTGGTGTCCTCGTCGACGGAGTCCGCGGCGAGCGTCTGCCGCCACGCCTCGGCCACGCGTGCCCGGACGTCCCCCGGGGGCGCTGCGGCGGGCGCATCGGCAGCCTGCACCACCCGGTCGCCTACGGTCAGGCCGGCCGCCAACCCGATCCGGTCCACCTTTCCTGTGGTGGTGCGGGGCAGCGCGGACAGGGCAGTGATCCTGGCGGGGTGGTGGCTCGACGGCAGCCGGTCCTTCAACCAGCCCTGGAGGTCCGCCTCGGCGCGCTGTACCACGAAGGCCACCAGCGCCGCGGTGTCGGGCCGGTCGGCGTCCTGGACCAGCACGACGGCCTGTGAGACCTCCGGGTGCTCCTCCAGGACGGCCTCCACCTCGCCCAGCTCGATCCGGTGTCCGCGCAGCTTGACCTGGCTGTCCAGGCGGCCGAGGAACTCCAGTGCGCCGTCCGGCCGCCGTCCGACCCGGTCCCCGGTGCGGTAGACGCGGCGGCGGCCGTCGGGGGTGTCGCAGTGCAGGAACCGCTCAGCCGTCAGCTCCTCTCGGTTGAGGTAGCCGTGCGCCAGCCCCTCCCCGTAGAGCAGGAGTTCACCGCTCTCCTCGGTGAGGAGGCCCACCCCGGCCAACGGCTCGCCGAGCGAGATCCGCTCGGCGGAGTCGACCCGCGCCGCCGTGGCCCACAGGACTCCCTCGGTCGGGCCGTACACGTTCCAGAGTTCACCGCACCGGGGCAGCAGCTCCCGGGCGAGGCTCGGGGTGAGCGTCTCTCCGCCGGTCCACAGTCGGCTGCCGGGCGCACCCTTCCAGCCGGAGGCCGTCAGCATCCGCCAGAAACTGGGGGTGGCCTGGACGATGTCCGGCGCGGCCCCCGCCACCAGCTCCGCGAACGTGAGCGGATCCGCCCGGATCTCCTCCGGGACCACCGTGAAGGAGGCCCCCACGGTCAGCGGAAGGAGCAGCTCCACCAGCGAGATGTCGAATGACAGCGCGGCCATCGCCAGCACGCTCTCGCCGGCCGCCAGCCCCGGCCGCTCAGCCAGGGCGGCGAGGCGGTCGATCAGGGCCTCGTGGCCCACCATCACGCCCTTGGGCTGCCCGGTCGAGCCGGAGGTGTACAGAATGTAGGCGATCTCGCCCAGGTCCGGTTCCCTCGGCGGCGCCGGAAGTCCGCTCCTCTCCAGGGCGAACTCGCCCTCGGCCAGCTCGCGCAGCAGCAGAGCAGGGCGGGCGTCGTCGAGGACCCGGGCCCGCCTGGCCGGCGGACTCTGCCGGTCGAGCGGCAGCACGGCGCAGCCCGCGGCATTCGCGGCGAGGAGGCCGATGGCCCCACTGAACCGGCTGGACGCGTCGAGCGCCACGACGGAGCCCGGCCGGACCTCCGCCGCCATCCGCTCGCCGAGGTCTGCGGCCAGCACGGCGACCTCACGGTAGGTGTAGGTGCGTGCCGTCCGCGCTGCCACGGCCTCGGGCGTCCGCTCCACCTGAGCCTGGACGACGTTCCACACTGTCTCCACGCGAGCCCCCTAAATTCGAAGAGAAGTACTGCTCAGTGGCCGACGACAGGGAGCGCCCGGGACACGCTCCGGAGCACGGCCTCCCGCTCGTCGTTGAGGAAGAGGTGGCCACCGGGGAAGACCTCCACCTCGGTCCGGCCGGTGGTCAGCTCGGCCCAGCCCTCAAGGTGCTCCTCGGCGACCCTGGGGTCCGCGTCACCACCGAAGGCCGAGACCGGGCAGGTGAGCAACTCGCCCGGCCGGTAGACGTAGCCGGCGAACAGCGAGAGGTCGGCCCGGAAGGTCGGCAGGATGAAGGTGGCGAAGTCCGGGTTCTGCAGCAACGTCTCCGGCGTGCCGTTGAGACGTCGGAGCTCGTTGATCAGCTCCTCATCGGAGAGGTCGAGTTCACTCAGCTTCCTGGACTCGTGGGCCGGTAGCGCCCGGCAGCCGGACACCATGATCCGGACCGGCTCCAGTCCCTGCTCACGCTGCAGCCTGCGGGCCAGCTCCCAGCTGACGATGGCGCCCATGCTGTGCCCGAAGAAGGCGAACGGCCGGTCCAGGTAGGGGAGCAGGGCGGGGAGAAGAACCTCCAGCAGCTCTTCCAGGTCCGCGATCGGCTGGTCGAAGAACCGGTCCTCCCGACCCGGCAGCTGCACGGCGAATGCCTCGACTCCTTCCGGGAGTCCGGCGCCCCACCCCCGGAAGACCGAGGCGCCCGCCCCGGCGTACGGGAAACAGAAGAGCCGGAGGGCGCCGGGCTCGGTCCGGCCGGGAATCGGCCGGACCCAGCTCTGGGCCGTCTGCGGTGGTGCCGAGTGCATGGGGGTTGCGCTCCTACTGGTCGAGAGGGGTCGGGAGGACTGGGCGCTCATGCGCCGTGCCAGGACTTCCACAGCGCGGCGTACCCGCCGCCGGCCGCCAACAGCTCGTCGTGACTGCCCAATTCGGTCACCCGGCCGCCGTCCATGACCGCGACCCGGTCCGCGTCGTGGGCGGTGTGCAGGCGGTGGGCGATGGCGATCACGGTGCGTTCCTTGAGCACAGCCGCCAGCGAGCGCTCGGTGTGCCGGGCCGTGGTCGGGTCGAGCAGGGAGGTGGCCTCGTCCAGGATCAGCGTGTGCGGATCGGCCAGGACCACCCGGGCCAGAGCGAGTTGCTGGGCCTGCTGGGCGTCCAGACGGAGCCCACCGGCACCGAGTTCGGTGTCCAGCCCGTCCGACAGCTCGTCCACCCAGTCGATGTCGACGGCGGCCAGCACCGCGTGCAGGTCCTGGTCGGTCGCGGCGGGCGCGGCGATCAGGAGGTTGTCCCGGACGGTGCCGAGGAAGACGTGGTGCTCCTGGGAGACCAGGACGACGTGCCGGCGCAACTGGGCCGGGTCGAGCTCGGCGACGGGCACCTGCCCCACCATCACCCGTCCGGTGCGGGGCCTCTCCGTCCCGGCCAGCAGCCGGCCCAGAGTGGACTTGCCGGCTCCGGACGGGCCGACGATGGCCAGCCGCTCGCCCGGACGGACGGTGAGGTCGACGCCGTGCAGGACGTCCCGCTCGCCCTGGTAGGCGTACCGGACGTCGACCACGTCGATCCGGTCGTCCTCGGGCCGGCCGCCGCCGGTCACGGCCGGGGCGTCCACCTGGCCGATGCCCTCGACTCGGGCGAAGGAGGCGTTGCTGCGCTGGAGCTGGTCGAGCCAGAGCAGGACCTTGTCCAGCGGCTCGGAGAGCTTCCAGAAGTAGAGGGCACAGGCGACCACCGCACCGGTGGTGACCGCGCCGGTGTCGCGCAGGGCGGCGCCGAGCAGCAGGATGCCGGCGACCGGGGCGACGTACGAGAACTCGACCACGGGAAAGAGCACGGTGCGCAGCTTGAGGGTGTACGTACGGGTGCCCCGGCAGTGCTCGACCGCCTCGGCCGCGGCGGCGATCCGGCGGCCCTGGAGGCCCAGGGCCTCGACGGTGCGGGCCCCTGCCGCGGTGGAGGTGAGGATCTCGATCAGCGCGGAGTTGGCGGCGCCTTCGGCGAGGTAACCCGCGTGTGCACGGTGCAGGTACCAGCGGGTGGCGAACCAGATCCCGGAGAGGCAGAGCAACCCGCAGACGCCGAGCAGCGGGTTGACCGCGAGCATGGCGACCAGGATCAGGAGGATCTGGACGAGCGCCACGGAGACCTCCGGCCCGGCGTCGCGCAAGGTGGTGCCGACGGCGCCGACATCGGCGGTGCCGCGCGTCAGCAGGTCACCGGTTCCGGCGCGTTCGGCCACCGAGGCGGGCAGGGCGAGGGAGCGTTCGACGAACCGCTCTCGGATCCGCGCCAGAGTCCGCTCGCCAAAGCGGTGGGCGGCGTAGCGGGCGAAGCGGCCGAGGAGCAGCTGCGCGAGCGCGAAGCAGAGGATGCCGAGGGCGAGTCGGTCGACGTGTCCGGTCCCGGCGCCGCCCCGTACGTCGTCGATGATCCGGCCCAGCAGCCAGGGGCCGCCCAGACCGGCGGCCGCGGCCAGTCCGTTGAGGGTCAGCATCACGGCGACCGCACGGCCGTCCTGCCCCATCAGACGCACGGCGGCCCGGCGGACCTCGGCGGGACCGGCGATCGGGAGCCCTCCGGGGGCGGTCTCGGTCTGAGCAGTCATCGGACGGCCTCCTCGGCGGGCGTGGACTCGGTGGCGGATTCGCCGCGGGCCACCAGCACGCGGTAGCCGGGCTCTGTTGCGAGCAGCTCCTCGTGCGGGCCGGCTGCCGCCAGACGGCCGTCGACGAGGTAGCAGACGGTGTCGGCCTGCTCCAGGAGGACGGGGGAGGTCGAGGTGAGGGCGGTGGTGCGCCCGGTCCGCGCGCGACTCAGCCCAGCGGCCATGGCGGCCTCGGTGTGGGCGTCCACGGCGGAGGTGGGCTCGACCAGCAGGAGCACCTCCGGGTCCGCCAGCAGGGCACGGACCAGCCGCAGCCGCTGGCGCTGACCGCCGGAAAGGTTGCTGCCCTGGGCCTGGATCCTCGTGTCCAGGCCATCGGGCAGTGCCTGCACGATGTCCTGCGCCGCGGCATCTTTGACGGCCTGGGCGATGGACGGGCCGGTGTGCTCGGACCGGCCGTCGACCACGGTGCGCAGCGTGCCGGAGAAGAAGTCGGCGTCGTTGTCCGCCACCACGATCCGCCTGCGGATCTCGGCCAGGGGGACCTCGGCGAGCGGCACGCCGCCCCAGGTCGCGGCGGATGCGCTGTACCGGCCGAGCCGGTCGACCACGGCCGCGGAATCGGCCGGGCGAGCGCTCACGATGGCGGTCAGCCGGCCCGGGACCAGTTCCACACCGGTGTCGGCGTCGTACAGTGCTGACGGCTCGTCATGGGGCGGCCGCAGTGTTGCGGCGTCTTCGAAGGCCGGCTTCAGGTCGAGCATCCGGACCACCCGTCGAGCGGCCACCAGGCCCCTGGTCAGGTCGTATCCGCCCTCGATGAAGTTGGAGACCGGTACCACCAGGACGGCGACGTAGCCGTAGACGGCGACCAGCGTGCCGATCGTGATGGTGCCCTCGGCTGCCATCCGGGCGGCCAGCCAGGTCACCAGCGCGAGGAAGAGGGCGGGCAGGCCGACCGAGAGCGCTTGGATCCAGCTGGTCACGGCGCCGACCCGGTAGCCCTCGGCCTGCAGGTCCTGCGATCCGCGCTGGTAGCGGCCGGCCAGCATCTCCTTGCCGCCGATGCCGTTGAGTACGCGCATGCCGCCGACGATGTCCCCGAGCCGGGCGGTCAGCGCCCCCTGCTGCTCGCGGTACTTGGACTCCGCGCCCTGGAGGCGTTCCAGCAGCGGCCCGACCACGACCGCGAGCAACGGCACCCCCAGCAGGACCACGAGGGCGAGCGGGACGGAGACCGACAGCAGCAGCGCGGCCGCCACCAGGTACGCGACGACAGCGCCGACGCCCGGGCCGGTGATCGTCAGTGTCTGGCTCATCTGCGCGACGTCGCCCACACCGATGCTGGCCACCTCGCCGGCCGTCACCCTTCGGGGCAGTTCGGCACCCAGCCGAGTGGAGTGCGCGACCACGACCTTGATGGTCCGGAAGGTCGCGTCCATCCGGACTCGCGTCATGATGCGGTGGCGCATGATGCCGAGCCACGCGTTGAGGAGCGCGGCTCCGACCAGTGCGGCCACCCAGCCGACCAGGACGCCGGTCTTCCCCTGCTGGAGCCCGTCGTCGATCGCGCGCTGCATGAGGTACGGCGGCAGCAGGAGGCAGACCATCCAGAGGGTGCCGATCACCGCACCACCCGCCACCCGTCGGCGCTGACTCATGGTCAGCCACCACAGGTAACGCGCAGCACTTCGGTGATCCGGGGTTCCCGGGTCGGCATACGAATCCGTCATGAGTGAAACCCTAACCGTATTTCCTGGGCCTTATCCAGATTTTCCTTCCACCTCCCGACCGCCTGTGGCTATAGTCACCACGGAAAGGAGGTGGTCATGATGCAGAAGCAGCTTCGGGGAATCTGTGCAGGCTTCTAGAACCGGCTCGACCAAGCCCCGGGATGCCGCAGTGCGGGGGGAAGAAGCGTTTCTCCCCGCATTCTGCTGCCCTTCAGAAAATTCGCAAAGGATTATCCAGCGAAACTTCCGCCAGAGAGTTCTCAAATCCCTTGGACATATTGATCAGACCAGCCTCGATCGACGCCGCGAGAACGGCTGGGAGATTTCCGTCGAGATAATTGCGACTCGCGCCCACTCCGATGAGGATTCCCTTCCCCGTGGCCACTGCCAGGTGGAAGTTCGGCCCTGACCGCTGGGTGGACGCACGCCACTCGATCCCGGTGCGCAGGGAGGACCCGGCGGCCGGCTCGGCGTCCACATCGCCGAGGAAGTTGTAGTGCTTGGCGAAGGCGGTGGGGTCCGTCTCCGGCAGGCCGGCCTCCCAGAGACTCGCCTTCAGCGCATCGACGTCGTAGCAGCCGTTCATGTACGCCGTCATGGACTGGACGTAGCAGGCCCGCAGATACTCCAACGGGTGGGCCTCCTCGTCGACCGTGACGGTCACCGGGACGAACTGGTTGAGCGAGCTGACCAGCGGCACCCACCGGGTGGTGAGCCGGTTGGCGGCCATCAGCGCGAAGGTCATCCGCTCGGTGCCCTTGAGCCGGGACAGCGCGAGCGCGCCGACACCGAGCACCACCGACTGGACCGAGATCTTCAGCCGGTCGGAGAGCTCCTGAGCGGCGGTCAGTCCCTTCAGGCTGTAGAGCGAGGCCCGGCGTCGCTCACTGGCGTCCTGCGGATCCCGGTCCGCCGGGACGAGCCGGCTCCAGGCCTCGGTCCAGTGCCGGAGGCTCCGGATGCCCCCTTCCTCCTGCTGCTCCTGCGCCATTTCCAGCGGCTGTACCACCGGCGCGAGCGCCCCGCCCTCCAGGAGGAAGCCGAATTGCTCCTCCAGCACCCGCAGCGCACCGTTGTCGGCCGCCACGTGGTGGATCACGGTGACCAGGTGGAGCGCATCCCCCTGGTGAGTGGTGACGAACGCGCGCCACGGCAACTCGGTCTCGATGTCGATCGGCTCGACGGCAGCCTCGGCACCCAGCCGGAGGGCCGCCGCGAAGCTGTCCTCGGCCAGCTCCAGCGCAGCCACCCGGGACGGGCGGTGCGGGTGGACCGTCTGGGTCGGCATCGGGCCGCTCAGGTCGTAGGTGGTCCGCAAGGACTCGTGATTCGCCACCAACTGGAGCCAGGCGTCCATGACTTGGGCTGCGCCGATACCGAACGGAACCTCCCAGACACTGACCAGATTGGCGACCGCCCGATGGTCGGGTCCGTGTGTCTCCAGCGAACGCAGGACCGACAGCTGACCGTAGGTCACCGCCCCCGCCCGGACGCTCACAGCCGGGCCGCCCTGACGGCGAACTGACCGAGCATGGTCTGCTGGATCTGCGTCGTGCCCTCGATGATCTCCATCACCTTGGCGTCCCGGTAGTGACGCTGAACGGAAGCCTCCGCCCCGATGCCCTGGGCACCGTGGATCTGCACCGCGTCGGCGGCCGCCTTGACGGCGACCGTAGAAGTCCGGTACTTCGCCAGCAGGGTGTGGTTGACGGACTCCATCTCCCCCCGCTCCTTGCTCACCCCGGCGTGGTAGCAGAGCAGCCGGGCCGTGACGGTGTCGGTGAGCATGTCGGCCAGCAGCTGCTGGACCAGCTGGTGGTTGCGGATCTCGGTGCTGTACTGGGTGCGGCGGCCGGCGTACTCCGTCGAGGCCTCCAGGCACGTCTGGGCCAGACCGACCGAGCCCCAGGCGGTGCTGTAGCGGCCGAGGTCGAGGGCGCTGGAGGCGACGAAGGTGAGGCCGAGGCCGGGGCGCCCCACCAGGTTGGCGGCGGGGATCCGGCAGTCGTCGAAGGCGATCCGGCCGAGCATCGAGCCGCGCAGGCCGAGCAGGCCGTCGAGCGCCTCCACCGTCAGGCCGGGGGTGTCCCGCTCCACCAGGAAGGCCGTGTGCTGCCCCTCGAACTTGGCGAAGACGAGGAAGAGGTCCGCGATCTGCGCGAAGCTGATCCACTTCTTGGTGCCGCGCAGGACGATGTCCGTGCCGTCGGCCGTGGCCGTGGCCGTGGTCTCGACCGCGGCGGCGTCGCTGCCGACCTCCGGCTCGGTCAGGGCAAAGGCGGCCAGTGTGCGGCCCGAGGTGATCCGGGGGAGCCACTGCTGCTTCTGCTCCTCCGTTCCCCACTTGTGGATCGAGTGGGCGACCATGTCGTCCACGGCCACGAAGTTGCGGATCGACTGGCAGCCGCGGCCCAATTCCTCGGTGAGCAGACCGTATTCGATCCAGTCCATGCCGAGACCGCCGAACTCCTCAGGGATCAGCGCACCGAGGTAGCCCTGCCCGGCGAGGTCGGCGACGACCTCCCGCGAGATCGACTGCTCGCGGTCGAAGCGGTCCGCCTGCGGCACCAGGGAGCGGTCGGCGAAGGCTCGGAACTCGGCGTGGCGCGCGGCCTGCTGCGGGGTGAGGTGACTGAGTATCAACGGAATCCTTGCGAAAGTGGGGGCGGGCGGCCGCGGCGCTCCGGTGGGAGCGACGGCATCCGGCCCGGGGAGCAGCGGGCTCAGCCGACGGTGGCAGCGGCAGCGAGAGCCGGTCCGGCGCCGGAGGCGGTGTACCGCTCGCGGCCGGTCAGGTTCACCAGTACGACCTCGTCCGGGGTGATCCGGCGGGCTGCGGCCTCGTTGCGCAGCGCGGCGATGGTCGCGGCCGAGGAGTGGCAGACGTCCAGCCCCTCCAGCTCGCGGAGCATCGTACGGGCCTGGACCAGCTCGTCCTGGCTCACCGAGACGATGGCGCCGCCGCTCTCGGCCGCGATGTCCCGCATGTAGGGGTACGTGGCCCGGCCGTCGCCGAGCAGGATCGCGCGGGCCAGTCCGGTGGGGCGCTCGATGACGTCGTCCTCGGTCAGCTCCGCCCGTCCCTCGCTCCAGGCCGCGGCCATGGGTGCGCAGGTGTCCTGTTGGACCATCAGGAGGCGGGGCGCGGAGGCGAGCCGGCCGCAGGCGAGGTACTCGGCCACGCCCTTGCGCACGGCCATCATCCCCATGCCGCTGCTGATGGCCTGGACGACGACGTCGGGCTTGTCGTCCATGGCGTCGAAAGCTTCCAGGTAGGTGAGCTTCAGGCCCTCGCGCCGGGCCCAGTTGAAGAACCCGCCCTCCCAGACCAGGCCGTTGCGGGCTGCGAACTCCTTGGCCACCTGGCTGGCCTGCGCGTAGTTGCCGTCCACCACGGTGAGGGACACCCGGTCACCGGTCTCGATGTCGTGGTCGCCGGTGAAGTCGCGGCCGCAGAAGAAGTGGGCCCGCATCGAAGGGTCGCGCTGCACGGCGCGCGCCAGGGCGGTGGAGCTGTTTCCGGTGCTGGAGGCGACGAACTCGTTGATCCCGAACTGCCGGAACACCGCCAGGACCACGGAGGCCAGCCGGTCCTTGGTGGTCCCGGTCGGCTGCCGGGACTCGTCCTTCACCCAGAGGTGGGGCAGACCGATGGCCGCTCCGAGGTGCGGGGCCGGCCGGCAGGGGGTCCGCAGACTGATGTCGGCGTCGAGGAAGTGCTCGGATTCGACGGGGAGGAAGTCCAGGTAGGCCAGCTCGGGCCGGCCGCTGTCACGCTCGGTGGCGTGCTCCAGATTGATCCTGGGATCGAGGGCACCCGAACACCGGGGACATCGGAGCCTGAATTCCGGATCGGACTCCCAGCCGCAATCGATACAGGACAGACGGTACTTGGGTGATGCCTCGGATTTTTCACGGTGGTTGACGACCGACATTTTTCCTTCCCCCACAGAAGGTCCCGGAGAATGAACCGACCGGCCCGAATCTATGTCGGAGCCGCAACGCCAGCACATCTGCATACGACCGGCTTGACTGTACATGGACTGCCTGGCGGTAAATCGAATACGTTCTTCCGAACGGTCTTCGCGGAATCCGGCCCGGGCCCGGTACAGGAATCCCGGCCCCCGCGGCGGCCGTGGCGTCACGGCGCGGCCGCTCAGACCAGCGCCTCGAACCGGCCCCCCATGAGGGCGCGCGACTTGAAGCCGTCGGGCCCGCAGGGCACGTCGCCGACGACGGTCGTACGGTGCACGATCCGCTCTTCCTCGAACATCAGCCCGTCCACCGGCCCGGCATGGGCCACGGCACGGTTGTCCCACATGACCAGCGTGTCCTGCTCCCAGCGGACCCGGGCGTGGATCTCGTCCCGCCCGGCGAGCTCGTCGAGGAGGAAGTCGAGCAGGGCTGCGCTCTCCCGCGGCTTGAGACCGCGGATGGCCTGGAGGAAGACGGCACTGACGAGCAGGCTGCGCACACCCGTCTCGGGGTGCACCTGAACCAGCGGATGGACGGCCGCGAAGGGGCCGGCCGGCTTGCCGTCGAACCGGGGCGGCGCCGACGGAGCGTGCCGGGAGTGTATTGCCTGCAAGGTGTCGAGGTATCCCCGCAGGGATGGCGACAACCCCTCGTAGAGCGCTTCCAGATTGGCGAAGAGAGTATCGCCTCCAGCCGGCGGGATTTCAACACCCCGCAGAATGGTGATGGCGTTGGGATTGACGACGAAAGTGCTGTCGACGTGCCATTCGGTCCGCAGGCGCCGCAGCGTCCGTTCCTTCAGGGGATGGCTGAGGCCGGCCTCGGCCTCGATGAGTGCCTTCCGCTCCTCGGAAAGAGCGGTCCGCAGCACGGCCGGGTTCTCGGGAAGGCCATTCACGATGGGGTGCGCTGCAGTGGCTCCACCGAAGGCATTGGTGAGTTCGACGTGCCGCTCATCATCCATCGGCTGATTCCGAAAGACAAGGACCTTGTGGCGCAGCAGGGCCTCGCGAAGGCGGGCGACGACAGCCGGAGACAGGTCCGAAGCGAGATCGGCGCCTTCCACTTCGGCGCCCGTTATTGGTGTGAGAGGCCGAATCCTGATTCCTAACACCACTACCCCCGTGAACTGTGACTGTGCGATGAAACTTCGAGCACCCTACCCCAGGGTAGGCACGACCTGTCGAGCCCCGACCTGGGCGAACTCCACGGCTGGCAAACGATTTCAGCCACGCAACGGACGTTGGCTCGATTCATACTTGCCTCGGGCCGTGCAGCCCTGACTTCATCCATCCCGTTGCGAAGGAGAGCAACTCGGACACCCGCAACCACCGCCCCGGAAAAAGGTCTTGACGCTGCTTCACCAGCGTCATAGGGTCAATTGCCTGATAGGGCTTGACAAATAAGAGACCTGGGAACAAGAAATGTCGAACGAGCAGCCCGGCGGCTTGATGTCGGTGATTTCCGAAGTATTCGACCCGCTTGAAGTCACGCTGGAGAGCACTTTCGACGACCTCGGAGCCACCTCCGTGTCGCTGCTCCGCTTGATGATCTCGATCCAGAGCGCGTTCGACGTCGATCTCGACGTCGTCGACATGTTCACCGTGTCCAACGTCGGCGAACTGGTCCAGCTCGTCGAGGAGCGGATTCCCGCTTCGAAGTAGTTCCGGTACGCACGGACCCGAGCGATCTCGTCGCTCGCCTCGGGACTGGCTGCCACCGCTGGGGGACCGAGTCCGTCCCCGCCGTTCCCACCCCGAGGCCCTCGCAGACGGCCCAAGTCCCGTGCATGCGCGCCCGCCGGCATTCCGGCCCGAGGCCCGAGCGCCCCCGACCGGGACGGTCTGCCGCATCCGACGTCACCAGTGGACACCCGGGTCCGGTCGCACCGACCCGGACAGCCCGGCGACCGCCCGAGCGGACCGCACCGGACCGTCTGCCCAAGGACCAGTGCAGCCACTGTCCCACCGCCGAAAGAGACATCGTGACCGCGTACCCAGCCGCGAAGTACTTCCTGTCGAGCTACATCTCCCCGCCCGGCGGCCTGTCCGTGATAGCACCGCGCCATGACCAGAACATCGCACTCTGGCGCAGTCACGACGCGCGGGTCGAACTGGTCAGGGTCTGGGAGCTGGAGCGCTTCAGCGGGCAGAAGCACCACTTCTGGCCACTGTTCACCGTCGACCGGTACACCAAGGTCCTGAACGAGCTGCTTGCGGCCGAGGGACTCTCCCTGGACGACGTGAGCCTGTCCTGGGGCACCCCCGGTCTGCCGCACCACGCCGACGTCAAGGTCCCGTCGGGCGCCGAGGACTTCCCGATCCACAGCCTCGCCCACCTCTACAGCGGACTGCTGCTCGACTCCGAGACCTTCCGCAACGAGACGATCATCGGGCTGGCCCTGGACGGCCGGCCCGACTTCGGCCTCGACCAGACGGGCAAGAAGCACTGGTACACCGGCTGCGTGTCCACGAGGGGCGACGTCGAGTTCGCCCCGGTCGAGTCGCCGGCCCCCATCTACGACGCCGCCTCCTCGGAGTTCGACAAGGAGCCGGGCACCCTGATGGCCCTGGCTTCGGCCTGCCCCACGGAGATCGCCTTCGACACCGAGGCGGCGGTGCGGGAGCTGCAGCTGTTCGGCGGCCGGCGGGTACCGCTGGTCGACACGCTCCCCTTCGTCCAGGCCGTGATCCGCGCAGCCGAGTCGCAGCTGCCCGCCATGGAGCTGGACAGCCGCTTCGGCGAGCAGGAGCACCTGCAGTCCGCGGTCATGAAGGTCGTCCAGACGGCCTGCGAGCTCATCATGGTGCGCAACGTCGACCGGCTCATCGAGTCGTCCGGGGTGGACCCGACCCAGGCGTACCTCTCCATGAGCGGGGGCTTCGCCCTCAACTGTCCGACCAACTCCTTCCTCCTGCGCCGCTACGGGTTCAAGGGCCTGCTCACTCCACCGAGCGCGAACGACTCCGGCCAGTCGCTCGGGATGGGCCTCCTCGGCCTGCTCGGGGAGGGCCTGCTCCCGGACGGCGGCTTCCGGCTCGGGTCCGCCTACCACGGCGCCGAACTGACCGACGTCGAGAGCGCGCTGCGGCACTTCGCGGACTTCATCGAGGACGTCCAGGACTTCTCCGAGACCCGGTTCGTGGAGGACCTCTCCGCCGGACCGGTGGTGTGGGCGGACGGAGCGGCCGAAATCGGCCCGCGTGCGCTGGGCCACCGGAGCATCCTCGCGGATCCGCGCTCACCCCGGTCGAAGGAGCTGCTCAACGACTGGAAGAGCAGGCAGTGGTGGCGCCCCGTCGCCCCGATCGTCCTGGAGGAGTACAGCGGCGAGTGGTTCGAGGACCCCTGGCCCTCGCCCTACATGCTGGAGACGGCGTACGTGGTCGAGTCCAAGCGCGAACTGGTCCCGGCCATCCTCCACCTCGACGATTCGGCCCGCCGCCAGACCCTGTCCGCCGGGACCAACCCCCTGCTCCACCGGGCGATCGAGGCGTTCCGGCAGGCCACAGGCGTGCCGATGGTATGCAACACCTCGCTGAACGACAAGGGCGAGCCGGTGGTGGACACGGCGGCGCAGGCCCTGAACTTCGCCATCCGCAAGGGCGCCGCCGTGGCCTACATCGCGGGCCGCCGGGTCGCCCTGCGCACGGAGGCCGAGGGCCGGCCCCCGGTTCCCACCCGCCGGCACGAACGCCGCGAGGACCTGTTCGCGGGCCAGGAGGAGGACCGCGACGCGATCTGGGCCTCCTGGATCGAGTCGGGCTACACCACTGCGGCCATGGTGCTGATGTCCCGCTCCCCCGAGCTGCGCGACCAGTCACTGGCGAAGCCCGCCATGGTCAACCAGCTGGCCGAGGTCGCGAGCGCCCGGGACGCGAGCGGCACGCTCGCCCTCGCCGCGGCGAAGCACGCCAGGATGTTCGGGCCGGCCGCCGTCTTCGACATCGAATCCGCGGAGGGATCCGTGTTCTGAGGCGGCATCGGTCACAGCGCCGGGGCCGCCCGTTCGACAGCGGGTCCGCCCCGGCGCACGAGACAGATGTCACCTTGCTCATCGCCGGGTTACGGCCCGCTCTCCGACACACCAGCCTTCAGCCCGACGACGGCCGTGCTGTCATGACGGGCTTTGCTTCAGCATTACGGGGGATCGACACAGTGAACACGGGATCGCTCTGGGCGCAGACCTCTGACGTGACCCACATGGGTGAGGAGTACAGAGCCGCGCACCCCTCGCACACGGTCGTGACCGAGCGGATCGCAGCGCTGCACCCGGAGGCGCCGTTCGAGATGCTCGACTGCGGTGTCATCTCCGGAGTCACCTACCTCCACCTGCTGACGGCGGGCCTGGAGGTGGACTACACCGGCATCGACATCGGCGAGGCCGCCATCACCGACTGCCGCAGGCTGTACCCCGGGGCGCGGTGGCAGCAGATGAGCATCACGGACCTCGCCTTCCGCGACGGCGCGTTCGACGTGGTGAACTGCCGTCACGTGCTGGAGCACCTCCCGTACTACGAAACCGCCGTCCGCGAGCTGTTCCGGGTCGCCCGCCGCACCGTGGTGATCTGCATGTTCCAGGTGCCGCAGGAGTCCGAGGTACTGCTGCGGCGGGAGACCGCCAACGGCTACATCTGGCTCAACCGCTACGCCGCCGGCCCGTTCGAGGCGCTGCTGCACTCCCTCTCGGACTCCGTCGAGGTCATCGACGTCCCCGCCGACCACCGCCGGAACCAGATCTACCTCTGCACCAAGCGCTCCGCGTAGCCGTGGCCCGCTCCAGCAGGACGGATGACGTACGTCCTCCCCCGAACTCCTCAAGGCATCCCTCATGACACTCGCGCACCCCGCAACGCCCGTGCCCGATCCCGAAGCCGGCGGGCGCATCGCCGAGCTGCCCGCCGCTCCGGAGCTTCCCCTTGACCGGCCCCGTCCGACCCGGCGCGACCACCGGGCCGGCTCGGTCCCCTTCACCGCCCCCGCCGCGGCAACGGCCGCGCTGCACCGGGTGGCCCAGGCCTGCGGAGCGGACCTCCCCTCGGCGGCCTTCGCCCTCTACCTGGCACTGCTGCACCGGTACGGCGGGCAGGCCGAGTTCGCGGTCGGGGTCGGGGTCGGGGTCGGGGTCGCCGAAGGCTCCGGATCGGCCACGCCCGTCCGCGTCGAGGCCGGCGGGAGCTTCCGCGACCTGGTCCGCTCGGCGGGCGCCCGGCTCGCGGAAGCCGGGCAGCCCGGCGACGCCGCACCGGCGCACCTGTGGCCGGGCTTCTCCTGCCTGTCCGCGCCGCGTGCCGCGCCCGAGGCCACGTATTGCGACCTGGACCTGCAACTCTCATGGCACGACGGTGAACTGACGGGGCAGCTGGTGTTCGCGAGCGACGTCCTCGATGCCTCCACCGCCCGCCGCGCGGTGGACCACCTGCTCCGGCTCCTCGAAGGCGCGACGGCCGATCCGGACCGACCGGTGGCCGAACTGCCCCTGCTCACCCCCGAGGAGGAGCGCACCATCGCCGCGCTGAACGGCGTGGCCGGCGAGCCGGCCGGCCTGAGCTTCCACCGGCTCTTCGAGGAGCAGGCGCGCCGCACCCCCGAGGCGGTCGCGGTCCGGTCCGAGGGCGCCTCGCTCAGCTACCACGAGCTCAACTCGCGTGCCAACCAGCTGGCCCACCTGCTGCGCGAGGCCGGCGTCGGCCCCGAGGTGACCGTGGGGCTCTGCGCCGATCGCGACGTACGGCTGATGGTCGCCGTGCTGGGCATCCTCAAAGCCGGCGGCGCGTACGTACCGGTGGACCCGAACGACCCCGTCCAGCGGCGGGACGGCATCCTGGACGACGCGGCCGTGCACGCCGTGGTGGCGACGGCGCCGCTCGACACCGGGCACCGGGTGATCGAGCTCGACGCCGAGTGGAAGGTGCTGGCAGACCGCCCGGCGCAGAACCCGCCCCCCGAGCACTCGGCCTGCGGGGACGCCGCGTACCTGCTCTACACCTCCGGCTCCACCGGCAAGCCCAAGGGCGTCGTGATCGAGCACCGCCAGCTCGTCGCCTACACCCGTGCCATCGTCCGGCGGCTCGGCATCGACAGGCCGCTCAGCTTCGCGATGGTGCAGCCGCTGACCGTGGACTCCTGCGTCACCGCCTTCGCCCCGCCGCTGTGCACGGGCGGCGAGGTACAGCTGATCTCGCGGGACGTCGCGCTGGACGCCGGGAAGCTGGCCGACTGGGTGCAGACCTGGGGGGTCGACTGCCTGAAGATCGCCCCCTCGCACCTGCGCGCCCTCCAGTCCGCCCCGCGCTTCGCCGAGCTCCTACCGCGCCGCCTGCTGGTCGTCGGCGGCGAGGCGTCCGACTGGCGCTGGCTGCGCGCCCTGCAGCGCCTCGTCCCCCACTGCCGGGTCTTCAACCACTACGGCCCGACCGAGACCACCGTCGGCGTGCTGACCCTCACCGTGGCCGACCACCCGGAAGCGGAGTGGGAGACCGCGCCGATCGGTGTGCCGCTCCCGGGGACCCAGGCCCACGTCGTGGACCCCGCAGGCCGCCCCACGCCCGTCGGCGTGGCCGGGGAACTGCTGATCGGCGGTGCCACCCTCGCCCGCGGCTACCACCGCCGCGACGACCTCACCGCCGCTGCCTTCGTGCCCGACGCCCTCGGCGGCGGGCCCGGCTCCCGCCTCTACCGCACCGGCGACATCGTCCGCCGCCTGGCCGACGGGACGATCGCCTTCCTCGGGCGGCGCGACGACCAGATCAAGGTCCGCGGCTTCCGGGTCGCCCTGGGAGAGATCGAGGCCGCGCTGAAGAGCCATCCCGCTGTGCGCCACGCCATCGCCGTCGTACGCGAGGACGTGCCCGGCGACCGGCGGGTGGTCGCCTACATCGAGCCGCACGACGCCGGGACCGCCACCGCCGAGCTGGAGCGCCACCTGCGGGAGAGGCTCTCCCCCCACATGGTGCCGCAGGCGCTGGTGACGCTCGACCGGCTGCCGCTCAGCGGGCACGGCAAGGTCGACCGCAGCAGGCTGCCCCGGCCCGCGGAACCCGCCGCCACACCGCTGCCGCCGCGGAACGAGCTGGAGCGGCTGGTGGCCCGGGTGTGGCAGGAGCTCTTCCGCACCGACGCGGTCGGCACCGACCAGAACTTCTTCGACCTGGGCGGGCACTCCCTGCTCATGGTCGAGCTGCACCACCGGCTCCGGACGGCGACCGGCCGGGAGATCGAACTGCTCGACCTGTTCCAGCACACCACCGTCCGAGCCCAGGCGGGCCTGCTCTCGCAGCAGAGGCAGGGCGCAGCCCCTGGCACCGCCCGCGGCGGAGGAGCTCAACAGAACGCCCTGCTCAGGCGCCGCCAGCAGCAGTTGCAAGCGAAGCGAGGTCACCATGAGTGAGCACTCCCCGGAAGTCGATTCCGCCATGGGCGTCCGGCCCGGCCCCGAGCCCGCCGACGGCTTCCCGGAGTACGAGGACAGCCTCGACATCGCCATCGTCGGCATGGCCGGCCGCTTCCCCGGCGCCCGTAAGGTCGAGGAGTACTGGAGCAACCTCAAGGCGGGCGTCTGCTCCCTCACGCGCTTCGGCGAGGAGGAACTCGCGGCGCGCGGCGTCGACGCCGCCACCCTGGCCGACCCGAACTTCGTCGGCGCGAGCTACGTACTGGCAGACAGCGAGAAGTTCGACGCCGCCTTCTTCGGCTACTCCCCGCGCGAGGCCGAGCTCATGGACCCGCAGCACCGGGTGCTGCTCGAATGCGCCTGGGCGGCACTGGAGAGCTCCGGGTACGACGCCGAAGGCCACGAAGGCCTCGTCGGCGTCTACGCGGGAGCCGGCAACAACACCTACCTGATCCACAACATCGCCACCCAGCCCGCCGCCGCGCAGATCCTCGGCGACAAGCAGACGGTGATCGGCAACCGGCCGGACTTCCTCGCCAGCCGCGTCTCCTACAAGCTCGGTCTGGAGGGCCCCGCCCTCAACATCCAGTCCGCCTGCTCCACCTCGCTGGCCGCCGTGGTCGAGGCATGCCAGGCGCTGCTGGCCTACCAGTGCGACACCGCGCTGGCCGGCGGCGTCGCCGTCGACGGGTCCAGGAGCAAGGGCTACGTCTACCGCCCGGACGGCATCTTCTCGCCGGACGGCCACTGCCGTACCTTCGACGCCCGCGCCCAGGGCACGGTGGGCGGCGACGGCGTCGGCATGGTGGTGCTCAAGCGCCTCAAGGACGCGATCACCGACAACGACCACATCCATGCGGTCATCAAGGGCTCGGCGCTCAACAACGACGGCTCCCGGCGGGCCGGCTTCAGCGCGCCCAGCGCGGCCACCCAGGCCGCCGTCATCTCAACGGCGCTGGCCAACGCGGACGTCCCGGCCGAGAGCATCGGCTACGTCGAGCTTCACGGGACGGCCACCATCCTCGGGGACCCGATCGAATTCTCCGCGCTGGCCTCGGCCTACTCCGGGGTCCCGGAGCACAGCTGCGCCCTCGGATCCGTCAAGACCAACATCGGCCACCTCGACTCGGCCGCAGGCGTCGCGGGCCTGATCAAGGCAGTGCTGGCGGTCGAGCACGGGCAGCTTCCGCCCACCCTGCACTTCGAGAAGCCCAACCCGCGCATCGCTCTGGACGGCAGTCCGTTCTACGTCAACACCGAGCTGCTGCCCTGGCCCGAGGGCGACGGCCCGCGCCGCGCAGGGGTCAGCTCCTTCGGGCTCGGCGGCACCAACGCCCACGTCATTCTCGAACAGGCCCCGCAGGTGCCGCGCGAACCCCGGCCGGCCGGCGGCACCGACCAGCTGCTCGTGCTCTCCGCCAAGAGCCCGGAGGCCCTGGAGGCGGCCACCGACCAGCTGCACGACCACCTCCGCGCCCATCCCGGCATCGAACTCGCCGATGTCGCCTTCACCCTCCAGCAAGGCCGCCGGGCCTTCCCGTACCGGCGCACGCTGGTCGCCGGGAGCAGCGAGGAGGCGGTGGCGGCGCTCGACGCCCGCGACGACGGACGGCTGCTGACCGGGACCGCGCCCGAGGCCGCGCACCGTCCCGTGGCGTTCATGTTCACCGGGTTCGGCACCCAGTTCCCCGGCATGGCCCGCGAGCTCCACGCCCAGGAGGCCGTGTTCAGGTCCGCCCTGGACGAGTGCGCCGAGCTGCTGCTGCCGCTGCTGGGCACGGACATCCGCGAGTTCCTGCTCGCCGTCGGCGAGTCCGCGGCCGCGCCCGAGCAGCCGTTCGACTTCCGCAGGCTGCTGCTGCAGCCGGAGCGCAGCGAGCACCCGCTGGACCAGCCCCTCTTCGGGTACCCCGCGGTGTTCGCCCTTGAGTACGCCCTCGTCAGGCTCTGGTCCGCCTGGGGCGTCGAGCCCGAGGTGATGATCGGCCACAGCCTGGGCGAATACGTCGCCGCCTGCGTGGCCGGGGTCTTCTCGCTGCCCGACGCCCTGCGCCTGGTCGTGGAGCGCGCGCGGCTGATCGAGGAGCAGGGCGAGGGCGCGATGCTCGCCGTACCGCTCGGCGAGGAAGCCGTCGCGAGGTACACGGACGAAGACGTCTGCCTCGCCGCGGTCAACGGCCCCCAGACCTGTGTGCTCTCCGGAACCGTCGAGGGCATCGAGCGGGTGGCCGGCGAACTGCTGGCCGCGGGTGTCGCCACCCGCCGGCTGACCACCCGCTTCGCCTTCCACTCCCCCATGATGGAGCCGGTCGTCGAGCGGTACGCCGAACTGGTCCGCTCGGTCCCGCTGAACGCTCCGGCCGTGCCGTTCGTCTCCAACCTGACCGGCACCTGGATCACCGACGACGAGGCCACCAGCCCCGAGTACTGGGCCCGGCACGTCCGGGAGAGCGTGCGGTTCGCGGACGGGATGGCCGCCCTGTGGTCCGTCCCGGACATCGCGATCGTCGAGATCGGCCCCGCGCCGACGCTGACCCCCGGCGCCCTCCAGCACCCCGCCGCCGCCGACACCGACCGGGTCGTCGTCCCCTCCCTGCCCGGTGCCATGCTCGGGCAGAGCGCCCGCACCGCACTCCTCCGCGCCGCCGGCCGCCTCTGGCTGGCCGGACGGGAACGCCCCTTCCCCGCCCCGGCCGGCGCCAGGCGGGTCCCGCTCCCCACGTACCCCTTCGAACGGCGCACCTACTGGCTCGCGCCCGGCACCGCCCGGCCCGGCAGCGGTTCGGCCCAGCAGCGGCGCGGCGATCTGCCCCAGTGGTTCTACACACCGTCCTGGCAGCGGCTGGCGGACGCACCCCGGTACGCCGAGGCCGGCCTGGCCGCCGAGCGCTGGCTCGTCTTCGCCGACGAGACCGGGGTCGGCCGCCGCCTCGCCGACCGCCTGGAAGCCCTCGGCGCCACCGTGCGCGTGATCTCCCGCGGGGCCGACTGGCACCGGGAGGGCGAGCGCGAGTACGTCCTCGACCCCGCCCGCGCGGAACACTTCGGCCGGCTCGCCGAGGCACTGCGCGCCGAGGGGCCGCTGCCCGGCCGGGTCGTGCACTGCTGGAGCGTCGGCGACGACGCGGACCGGGCCGCGGCGCCCGAGGACGTGCGGGCCCTGCTGCACCGCTCCTTCGACAGCCTGGTCCACTGGGCCCGGGCCGTCGAGTCCGAACTCATGACGCAGCAGCAGCGCTGGGACGTGCTGTCCTCCGAGGTGCATTCAGTCCTCGGCGACGAGCCGCTCTGCCCGCCGAAGGCCGCCGTCCAGGGTCTGTGCCGGGTGCTGCCGCAGGAGTACCCCACGCTCAGCTGCGTCCAGTTCGACCTCCGCCTCGGGGGCCCGCAGTCCGTGCCCGACCTGGTCGAACAGCTGCTGGCAGACCTCTCCTCCCCGCCGGGCGAGCGCACGATCGCCCTGCGCGGCCGACACCGCTGGGCGCCCGCGTACGCAGCCGGCGAGCCGCCTGCACGAGACGCCTCACCGGTCCGCGACGGCGGGGTGTACCTGCTCACCGGCGGTCTCGGGAAGATCGGCCTGCTCATGGCCCGCGCCCTCGCGGACCGGGCGAAGGTGCGCCTGGTGCTGCTCGGGCGGACGGGCCTGCCGCCCCGGGAGGAATGGGCCGATCCGCATCACCCGGAAGCCGTCCGGTCCGCGGTCCGCGCCGTCCGGGAGATCGAGGCCCTCGGGTCCGAGGTGCTGGTGACCGCCACGGACGTCTCCGACCGCGCTGCCATGCTCGCCCTGAAGGCGCGCATCCTGGAGGAGTTCGGACCGGTCGACGGCGTGCTCCACTGCGCCGGCACGACCGGCAAGGCAGCCCACCGGGAAATATCGGTCCTGGGCGAGGAAGAGGCCTCTTGGCACTTCGGGCCCAAGCTGTACGGCACGCAGGTGCTGCACGAGGTACTCGCCGACCAGCGGTTGGACTTCGCCCTCATCTGCTCCTCGATCGCCTCGCTGCTCGGCGGACTCGGTTTCGGCGCCTACGCCGCCGCGAACGCCGTGCTCGACGCCTTCGCCCAGAAGCACCACAGCGCGGACCTGCCCTGGACCAGCGTCAATTGGGAGGCTTGGTACTTCTCCTCCGAGGACCGGGCGGAATCCGAGCTCGGGGCCGCCGTACGCGACCTGGCGCTCACTCCGGCCGAGGGCCGGCGGGTCTTCGACGCCCTGCTCGACGCGGCGCCGCAGGCGCAGATCATCACCTCCACGGGTGACCTGGCGCTGCGCCAGGAGCTGTGGTCCGACCCGTCCGCCGAGGTGGCGGCGCCCGTCACCCGGCATGAGCGGCCCAACCTGCGGAACCCGTTCGTCGCACCGAGCGGAGAGACCGAACACCGGGTGGCGGAGATCTGGCGGGAGCTGCTCGGCGTGGAGAGCGTCGGTGCCCAGGACAACTTCTTCGAGCTGGGCGGCAGTTCCCTGCTCGGCCTCCAGGTCGTCCACCGACTGCGTCAGGAGTTGAGCGTGGCTGTACCACTGACCATCGTGTACGAAGGCCCCACGGTGCGCACTCTCGGCGCCCTCGTCGACAACCTCCGGGCGGCCCTGTGATGGCGGCGCGCGGCGGTGTCGCGATCGTCGGGATGGCGGGGCGCTTCCCCGGCGCGGGGGACCTGGCGGAGTTCTGGTCGAACCTGCGCGACGGTGTGGAGTCGATCCTTCCGCTCACCGACGAGGAACTGGCGGCGGCCGGGGTGCCGGCCGAGGTCTACGAGCAGCCGAACTACGTCAAGGCCGCGCCGGCCTTCACCGGCAGCGACCTGTTCGATGCGGAGTTCTTCGGGTACACCGCCCGCGAGGCCGAGGTGATGGACCCGCAGCACCGGCTCTTCCTGGAGACCTCCTGGCAGGCGCTGGAGCACTCCGGCTACGACGCCGAGCAGTACGACGGCAGCATCGGCGTGTTCGGCGGTGCGGGGGCCAACCGCTACGTCCAGCACGTCTACTCGAACCAGCAGATCGTGGACACCCTGGGCCAGACCCAGATCCTGGTGGCGAACGAGCTCGGCTTCCTGGCCTCCCGGGTGTCGTACAAGCTGGACCTGAAGGGCCCTGCGGTCTCGCTGCGCGCCGCCTGCTCGACCGCGCTGCTCGCCACCCACACCGCCTGCCGCAGCCTGCTCGCCGGGGAGTGCGACCTCGCTCTGGCCGGCGGTGTCCACGTCGACCCGGACCCGGGCACGGGATACCTGCACCAGGACGGGTCCTTCGTCTCTCCGGACGGGCACGTCCGCCCGTTCGACGCGGATGCCCGGGGCACGGTCTTCGGCTCGGGCGTCGGCGTGGTGGTGCTGAAGCGGCTGGAGGACGCGCTGGCCGACGGCGACACCATCCACGCCGTGATCAGGGGTTCGGCCGTCAACAACGACGGCGGGGTCAAGGTCGGCTTCACCGCCCCCAGCGTCACCGGCCAGGCCGCCGTCATCTCGGCCGCGCTCGGCAGCGCGGGCCTGACCCCCGAGGACATCGACTACGTCGAGGCACACGGAACGGGTACGTCGCTGGGTGACCCGATCGAGGTGCAGGCGTTGTCGCGTGCGTTCGGCGGTGCCGGCTCCTGTGCTCTGGGATCGGTCAAGGGCAACATCGGCCACCTCGACGCCGCCGCCGGCATCGCAGGCCTGATCAAAACCACCCTCGCCCTCCAACACGAACTCCTGCCCCCCTC